>DATHQJ010000315.1:0-7205 GCA_035482825.1 Binatus sp. (SeqCode)
CCGCAGGCCCTTCTCCATGGCGACGGGAGTAATGAGTTCGATCACCAGGCTGACGTTATCTCCCGGCATCACCATCTCGGTGCCCGCCGGAAGTTCCGCCACGCCCGTCACGTCCGTCGTGCGCAGATAAAACTGCGGACGGTATCCCTTGAAGAATGGCGTATGCCGTCCACCTTCTTCTTTGGTCAGGATGTAGACTTCCGCCTTGAACTTGGTGTGCGGAGTAATCGATCCGCCTTTCGCCAAGACCATGCCGCGCTCGACATCTTCCTTCGCAATGCCGCGCAGAAGCAGCCCGGCGTTGTCTCCGGCCATCCCTTCGTCCAATTGCTTCTTGAACATTTCGACGCCGGTCACAACCGTCTTGCGAGTCTCGCGGAAGCCGACGATTTCCACTTCCTCGCCCACCTTCACCTTGCCGCGCTCGATTCTTCCCGTCACTACCGTGCCGCGGCCCTGAATCGAAAAAATATCTTCAATCGGCATCAGGAACGGCTTATCCAGTTCGCGCGCCGGCTGCGGCACGCTCTTGTCCACCGCCGCCATCAACTCGTCGATCTGGGCTTCGGCTTTGGCATCCCCGTTCAGCGCATTCAGCGCCGACACACGCACTACCGGAACGTCGTCGCCCGGGAACTTGTACGACTTCAGCAACTCGCGGACTTCGAGCTCAACCAGCTCAAGCAACTCCGGATCATCCACCGCGTCCACTTTATTCAGCGCCACAACGAGATACGGCACGCCTACCTGCCGCGCCAGCAGCACGTGCTCGCGCGTTTGCGGCATCGGACCATCCGTCGCCGCCACCACCAGAATGCCGCCATCCATCTGCGCCGCGCCCGTAATCATGTTCTTGATGTAGTCGGCGTGGCCCGGGCAATCGACGTGCGCGTAGTGCCGGTTCGCCGTCTCATACTCGACGTGCGCCGTGGCAATGGTGATGCCGCGCGCCTTTTCTTCCGGCGCGTTGTCGATCGAGTCGAACGACCGGAACGTGTTCTTCGGATTGTGCTTCGAGAGAACCTTAGTGATCGCCGCCGTCAGCGTGGTTTTGCCATGATCGATGTGACCAATCGTCCCGACGTTGCAGTGCGGCTTATTGCGATCAAATTTTTCTTTCGCCATATCGCAGCTCTTAGCTCCTAGCTCTTAAGCTTCTAGCTCAAAACCCTGGTTCATCTTTACGGCTTGTCATCCTGAGCGGCGCCTTTCGCCGCGAAGGACCTATGCAACCTCTCGCTACACCTGAGATCCTTCACAAAGGACGCTCAGGATGATCGCTGCGGGCTCCCGCTTCGCTCACGCCCGCAAAACGCGATCAGTAATACTGATACAGCTTCTTAAACTTGTGCCGCAGCGCTTGATCTACCGTCTCCAGCCTTGACAGATAAAACTCGCGCATCTGGGCTTGGTCAGACACCGGAAGCGAGCCATACAATCCACACGCGTCCAGCCCCGCTTCGCCGACGACGCTTTCCAGAATCCGCTGCGCCAGCACCGCGTCGAAATCCCTGACGCGAATTCCCTTGCGATCCAACCGCTTCAGGAACTGCCCGACCTTCTCAGGCTGGAACGCTTGCTCCACAGCAGCTTGCAGCCGGGCGTACTCTTGCTCCTTCTCAATCTTGATCGGAGCCCGCTGGAAAGTCACTGTCATCACCATTCAATCTTCTGGAGCGGGAGACGGGAATCGAACCCGCGACCAACAGCTTGGAAGGCTGTGACTCTACCACTGAGTTACTCCCGCTTAAAACCAGCTCTCAGCTATTAGCCGTCAGCTTTCAGCCTAACCCTGCGGCTAAAGCCGCTTCTGAATTCCGACTCCTGGCGACACGGCTGAAGCCGCGCCCTTCCACAACCCTCTCAAACCCGCAAGGTGCTTCAGATTCTGGAGCCGATGACCAGGATTGAACTGGTGACCTCTCCCTTACCAAGGGAGTGCTCTACCAACTGAGCTACATCGGCCCTGAAACCCAGCTGTCAGCTGTCCGCCGCCAGCTCTTAAGTCCAGGTCAAACTCTAATCCGCATCGCCTTCTTTGTCGGCATGCAGCACATCATTACGGCGCAACACCGACTTCACCGCGAACAGCGCCAGAATCACCAGCGTTCCGGCTCGCAACTTCGGCTCCGTCAACGTGGTCCACGCCAGCGCTCCCAGCACCACGTAGCAGACCAGCGCAATGGACAGTCGATTCACAGAACTGGTGATGCGCGAAACTCGCAATTCACAAAATCAGCAACCCACAAAATTATGGTGCACAGGGAAGGATTCGAACCTTCGTACCTCGCTAGGAGGGACAGATTTACAGTCTGTTGGCTTTAACCACTCACCCACCTGTGCAAAACTCTCGGGCGATGCGGCTGTCGCGCTCCATCCGGCAGACACCAAACGCAGCACAAGTCACAATTTACCTTCGCAACACAGGGGAACCAAGGCTCACGCGAGAATGCCGCGAAGATCACTACCGCTGATCACTGCACACCGGAAAAGTACCGAATGGAGTGCGTTGGAAAAACCTGTTGCGCCGCTACCGAGTCCGCCGGAACTGCCGGAAAAATCTAACGCTTCCTGCTGATCGTTTTCTGCTCGTCGTTTCTTGTTGATCGTATTCTGGAGCTGGCGAAGGGATTTGAACCCCCGACCCCCTGATTACAAATCAGGTGCTCTACCGACTGAGCTACGCCAGCAATACGGGGGATAGACGCGCCTTCGCGCAAACTAATCCCTCTGATCCCTGCCAGATGTCCGGGACAATTATTTAAGGTATCACAACCCTAATCTGGGGTGCAACCGCTCACTGTTGCGTTTCACGTAGTTTCGCTGACAGATTTGGCTCGTCTGCCGAGGCTCTCAATTCATCTATTCGTTTCATGGTTGCCCTCCGCGACCGGGCATTCTGACACCGTCCCCGTCAACGAAGTATAAAAAGTTCCGCCGTTCGAGCAGTACGCGCTCACTAACTTCAAATAGACCGAATCTGCCTCGGTCAGAAAGGCCAGCTGGGTATCTTTCAGGAAGGATTCGAGGGCAGGATGGCCCTTGGCTTCGATCTCTTCGGCCGCGAATCGGCGCCTCACTTCATTTAGCCAACAGAATGCAATTTTCGCTGGTTTTTGCCCATCGAACGTCGTACGCAGGTTTTTAATCAAATCGTTGCCCTTGGAGTCTTTCGTTCCTGTCGTATAGACGAAAAGTGTTCCACATGTGCCTTCCGTCATGACCGCTTCCGAGGGTTGTCTTGGCTTTTCGCGTATCGCCTTCAAAGTCTGACTGAGGTCGGCGGAGATGTTCCCAAACTCCAGTTGTTGCGTCGTCCAGCCCGATCCGGTCTCTTGCGGCCTTTGGCCCCAGCAAACCGAAACGGCGAACAGAACGATTGAGAGGCTCTTCATTTCTCTTTTTTGCTGCAACAGATGGACGCCACGTCAACACACAGAGCAGCGGCATGTTTGCGTGCGGCCTGAAGTGCGTCATTTTCCGAACAGGTGTGCTGCGTGCCGGTTCTGTCGGTTCGATAGGTAAACGTGTAGCCCCACTTCTCATTCGTCTTCAACATAATCTAATTATCGCACTGTTCGTAGGCGGTTCGTGTCAATTAGAGACAAGCTGGCGAGCCGGGATTCACGTTTACCTCTGTCAGCTATTCTTCCCGCAGCGCCACCATCGGATCCACCCTCGCCGCCCGTCGCGCTGGAATGATGCAGGCTGCCAGCGCTACCGCGGTCAGCACCACGGCGACCAGGCTGAACGTGGCAGGATCGCGCACGGGGACCCCGAACACCAGACTCGACACGGCGCGCCCAAGAGCGAGTCCGCCGAGTAGGCCGATGCCGACGCCGAGCAGCACTACCTTCATTCCCCGACCGACGATGAGCTGTAGTATGCTGCGCGGCGTCGCACCCAACGCCATGCGCAGGCCGATCTCGCGGGTGCGCTGATTCACGGAGTACGCCAGCACTCCATAGATGCCGATGGCAGCGATCAGGAGCGCCACGCCGGCGAAAGTTGTCAGCAGGACGGTATTGAGCCGCGGCTGGGCTGCGCTGTTCGACAGCCATTGGTCCATCGTGTTCACGTTGGCGAGGGCGAGTCCCACGTCCATCGCGTGGATTCGCTGGCGGATCGAGGGCAGCAGCGCCTCCGCGGAACCGTCGGTACTGGCGTCACTACGAACGACAACATCCATCAGCGGCCACGAACCGCGCTGCGGGATCGAATAGTAAAGTGTCGGGGTCTGCTGGTTGAGAGCCTGATCGCGCACGTCGCCGACAACTCCGACAATCGTATAGGCCAATTCCGGTTTGGCGCTGGGACGCAGGGCTTTGCCGATCGGGTCGGCATCCCCAAAGAATTTCGTAGCTGTCGATTGGCTGACGATCATCACCAACGGAGCCGTCCGGACATCGGCGTCGGTAAAAGTCCGGCCACGCAGCAAGGGAATGCGCATGGTGTCGAAGTAACCGGGACTGATGCTGGTCCAGTCAATGGGAACGGCCGTTCCTGGAGGCAACACGGAGGCGTCGGTCGTGATCATGGGATGCCGCGAGCGATTTCCCGCGCCGAAGGGAATCCCACTGCAAACCGCAGCGCTGCGCACACCCGGAATCGATTGCAGGTTCTCGATGAGGCGGTGATAGAGCTCCGGCCCTTTGTCGGCCAGAGGATATTGCGGCACGGGCGGGGCAAGCTGAAAAGTCATCAGCCCGTGGGAATCAAAGCCGAGCTGCACGCGCTGCAGGTTGGCGAGACTCTGGATCAGCAGACCCGCGCCAATCAGCAGAATGGCGGCGAGCGCCATTTCGCTCGCGGCCAGGCCGTCGCGAAGCCAACTGCGAACGCCCCCAGTCGAGCCGCGTCCGCCTTCTTTGAGCGTCTCGTTGGTTTTAGAAGCAGCGATGCGCCAGGCCGGCGCCAGCCCAAACAGCAGCCCGGTGGCAATGGTCAGCGCGAAACTGAACCACAGCACATTCGAATCGACTCCGACATCGGGAAAAGGCAAGGTGCCGTCCGGCAGGGACCGAGTCAGGACACGAACCGCGCCTACCGCTCCCAGCAGGCCGGCGCCGCCCCCGAGGATCGCAAGGGCGATGCTCTCCACCAGAAGCTGGCGAATCAGACGGCTGCGGGTGGCGCCCAGCGCGGTGCGCACGGCCATTTCCTTCTGCCGCGTCGCAGCGCGCGCCAGCAGCAGGTTGGCGACGTTAGCGCACGCAATCAGCAGCACGAACCCAACCGCGACCAGCAGAACCAGCAGTCCGGCTTTCAGATCGGCCCCAACAAACGTATCGAACAGGCTGAGCAGATGAATTCCCCAGTAGCGCACTTCCGGATACTGCTTGCCGACGCGGGCCGAGATCGTATCCATCTCCGCCTGCGCCTGCTGCGGCGTTACCCCGGACCTGAGTTTCCCGAAGACAGCGATCACGTGATTCAGGCGGATTTCCTTCGCCGGATCGATGGTCAACGGGGTATACACATCGCCTCCGCCAATGAGTTTCAGGCTGTCCGGAGCGATGGCGACAATGGTCGTGGGCACTCCATCCAGCGAGATCGTGCGGCCGACCAGACCAGGGTCTGAGGCAAAGCGGCGCTTCCACAAGCCTTCGCCAATCATGGCGACCGCCGCTCCTCCGGGCTTTTCCTCGTCTGCCCGGAACTCTCGACCGGCGAGCATCCTGGTGCCCAGCACTTGGGTCAGGGCAGGGCTGATGGGATTTCCGCTGAGTTGCTCGGGCTCACCGTTTCCACTCAGAGTGAACGTGGCGTAGCCCACGGCGGCGAGTTGCTCGAATGCTTGCGTCTGCTCGCGCCAGGAAAGAAAATTCAGCACCGAAGCCGAGAAGATCGGCAGGTTGAGCTTGTCGTTCTTCTCCGCCACCTGCATGATCCGGTTGGGCTCGGCGAAGGGCAGCGAGCGGATCATGACCGCGTTTACCACCGTGAAGATCGTCGCATTGGCGGCAATGGCGAGGGCCACGGTGAGAATGACCGTCACCGTGAACAGCGGCGCCCGCAGCATGAGGCGCATGGCGTAGCGAATGTCTCCCCAGAGTGTGTTGAACATGATGGTTTGGACGAATGGCCTCACGGAACGATATCAGCCGGCCCGTGGGCGTCGGAATCAGAAAATTCGGGCCGGTAAATGCTATCATTTCATCCCTGACCCGCATTTCATGCGAATAAGGCGCACTCTCCCCATCGTGCTGGCGGTTGTGGCGGTTTCCGCCGCAGTGACGTTCGCCGTGCAGCTGCGCAAGGCCGCTCCGCCGGAGCCGGCGCGGCTGCTGCCCGGCGCAGACGCCTTTGTCTACGCCGACTTCGGCTGGGCGCGGAAGGCGAATGGGGGCAAGCCACTTTTTTCCAATTCAGACGCTCCTGTTACCCACGATCCCGAGTACGAGCGCTTTATCCAGGAGACCGGCTTCGATTTCGAGCGTGACCTGGACGCGGCGGCCTTCGCCATCCATTACCCGCAAAGCTGGCCCGGCGGCGGGACCGGGGGCGTGGCACCCGAACCCCGGTTTTCGGAAGTTTTCACCGGACGGTTTGACGGAAGCCGGTGCATCGCTTACCTGAAGCGGACGGCACAGTCGGTCGAGAACTATAACTCGGTCGACATTTTTACGATTCCTCTCTACGGACGGTCGTTTCGCATCGCGATTCTGAGCGTGGACACGGTGGCCGCTTCGAATCATGACGATCCGGCAGTGATCCGCGGGATGGTGGACCGGTCGCGGCGGCTGGCGTCTCCGTTTGGCGGCCCGGCTTTGCTGCGCAAGTATTACAAGCGGGTGCAGCTGGCCAGCCCGGTTTGGCTGGTGGCGCGCGTGGAGCCGTCGGCACCCGGTTTTGAGTCGTGGTCGCCAGTTTTTCCCAAGCCTGCCGACCTGGTGATTTCGGCCAGTTACAACCCTCTGCATTTGCCGCTGCGCTCCGGCGTGCTGCACCTGCGAGCGGAGGCCTCGACCAGCAGCGCCGACGACGCGCGCGCCGTCGCCGACAAGGCGAATGTTTTTCTGACGATGTTCCGGAGCGCGGAAGTTTCCGTGGGATCATCGGGAACCGATGCCGACGTGAAGGCGGTCTTTGAGAGCCTGCAAGTGCGCCAGGAGGGTTCCCGGGCGGTGCTCTCGGCGATTCTTCCCAGCAGCGTGTTTCGCAAGCTGGGAGGCTCGTCGGACCAGACGTTGGAGGCAGCGCCG
>DATHQJ010000316.1:0-19156 GCA_035482825.1 Binatus sp. (SeqCode)
GCGGTCTTGTCGGGCGGGGGGAGTTTGCTTTCATCCACGCCGGGGCCGGCGAGCGGCGAGCCGCTTAGAGCGATGTAGAGAAAATGGCCGTCCGGGCTGGCGTGGATGCCGCGAGGACGCTTGCCGAGAGGCACGGTGGCGACGACCTGGAGAGTGGACGCGTCAATCTCGCTGAGGTCGCCGGATCTTTCGTTGGTGACGTAGATGCGGAAGTGCAAAGGGTCCGCGGGTTTTTGAGCAGGACTGGCGATTGCGGAAAGGATGAGGAAGAAGCACACGGCGAAACGTCGAGGCAGGGAGTTCAGCATGCTCTATTTGAACATAATCTTAGATTGCGGCTCCATGGATGAAAGAATCTGCAACATCACCGGTCGCAGACTTCCCCCGTCAGGTTGCAAGTTCTGGAAATAGTCGGCTCAGCCGAGGTTCGAGCGGGTTTTTGGTTCGCATCCTTTATGCTTAGCGTTTAATCTAAAAAAGCAAAATCCAACTGTGAGGATACTTATGCGTCTGGGTGCCAGCCGTATCGTTTCGACCGTTCTGTTGTCTCTTCTTTCTATCGGTTCCGTCGCCGTTCTGGCGGCCGATACCCCGTTCCATGATGCGCCGGCGTCGGCGAAAGCACAGAAGAATCCTTATGCGGGCCAGCAGGCAGCGGCGGATGCGGGCAAGGCGCTGTACGCGCGCAACTGCCTGGCTTGTCACGGAAAGACGTTGCAGGGCACGGGCAACGTGCCTTCGCTGGTGGATGGCAAGCTGAAGGGCGTGACCGCCGGCGAAGTGTTCTGGTTCGTCACCAAGGGCGACAAAGATAATGGAATGCCGTCCTGGGCATCTTTGGAAGAGGAGAAGCGCTGGCAGATCGTTACTTATATCGAGGCGATGGCGTCGGGAAAGGCGGTTGCTGGTGGAGCGTCCGCTGCCGCGCCGGAAGTTGCGGGGATGAAGGTGAAGGATGCTTCCCCGGTTGCGCCCTTTACCGATTTCCGCTACGAGAAGCCGGGGACGACTCGCAAGATCACGGTGAACGATCTTCCGCAGCCTTATGCGACCCAGTCGTCGAACAACGGCGCGGAACTGGTGGCTCGTCCAGCGAACGCGTGGCCGGTTGCGCCCGACGGATTCAAGGTGGAGATGTTCGCCGGGGGACTGGAGAATCCGCGATTGCTGCGGACGGCTCCCAATGGCGACATTTTTCTGGCGGAGAGCGAACCGGGGCGGATTCGCGTGTTTCGCGGCATGACCAGCGACGGCAAGGCAGAACAGATGCAGGTCTTTGCCAGCGGACTGAAGAGCCCGTATGGGATTGCGTTTTATCCGCCGGGACCGGATCCGCAATGGATTTATATCGGCAACACCAATGAAGTAGTTCGCTTTGCTTATCACAACGGAGATTTGAAGGCCAGCGGTGCAGCGCAGCACATTGCGAACTTGCCGGCCGGTGGCGGGCACTGGACGCGGGCGGTTGATTTTTCTGCTGACGGCAAGAAGATGTTTGTGGCCGTGGGCTCGGCGTCAAATGTGGACGACACCGATACGCACCCGGCGGAGAAAGATCGTGCTGACATTCTGGTGTGCGATTCGGAGAATTGCCAGTTGAAGGTATATGCCTACGGCATTCGCAATGCGGGTGGCGGGATTCGTGTGAATCCGCAGACCGGCGAGTTGTGGTGCTCGGTGAACGAGCGCGACGCGCTGGGCGACAACCTGGTGCCGGACTACATCACGCACGTCGAAGAGGGTGGATTTTATGGCTGGCCGTGGTGGTACATGGGGGCGCATCAGGATCCGCGGCACAAGGGCAAGCATCCGGAATTGAAAGATAAGGTGATCGTGCCCGACGTGCTGTTGCAGCCGCACAACGCGTCTCTGGAATTCACCTTCTATGACGGCAAGCAATTCCCCGCGGAATACACGGGAGAACTTTTCGCCTCGGAGCATGGCTCGTGGAACAAGTCAGTGCGGGTGGGCTATGAAGTGATTCGCGTGCCGCTGCACGGGACCGGGCACGCCACGGGTGAATATCAGGATTTTCTGACTGGATTCGTTTTGCCCGACGGACATGTGTGGGGACGTCCGGTGGGGATTGCGGTTGCGCCGGACGGGTCGCTGCTGGTGAGCGATGACGGGTCGAACTCGATTTGGAGAGTGAGCTATACGGGGAAGTGAACGCAGGAAGATTCTTAGCCACGGATTTGCGCGGATTTTCACAGATTAAGCCAAGATCAAAGTGCGGAATGGTCTATGGTCCCGCGTGTCCGTGGCGATTTGTTTTAGTGGAAATCGTGAGAGACGGTTTCCGCTTTGGTGACGAACAGCGGGAGCACGCGTTCGGCTTTCACCGAGATGACGTTGTCCTGATTTTGCAGGATGCCTTCGATGGCGAGGAATTTCTCGCTGGCTAGCAGCAGGCGATTCTGATGAAACAGGTCGGGTGTGATGATGGCGTTGGCCACGCCGGTTTCATCCTCCAGACTTAAAAATACAAACCCTTTGGCGGTTCCAGGGCGCTGGCGGACGATGACGCATCCGCCAATGCGGAGGCGCTTGCCGTTGGGAATGTCGCGCAGATCGCTGGCGCGGCGAATGCCCATGGCATTGAGCCAGGGGCGGCGATAGGCCATGGGATGCGGGCCGACGGTGAGTCCGGTGCCGTGAAAGTCGGCGACCAGGCGCTCTTCCTGATTCATGGGCTGGAGCGGTGAAGGCGAGTCGGGCTCGGGTTGTTGCTCGAGCAGCGGGCCGGAAGCGCGGACGGCGCGCTCAACTTGCCAGAGGGCGTCGCGGCGGTGGAGTTGCGAGTCGCGAGTTGCGAGTCCCGAGTCTTGAGTCCCGAGTCCTGAATCGCAAGCACAATCCTTGTCATTCCGACCCCCGAGCGCGAGCGAGGGGCGGAGGAATCTCGGCCCGCTCTCATGGCCCACCGGATTCAGCGCGCCGATTTCCGCCAGAGTGGTGAGTTCGTCTTTGCGCAGTTCAGGGACGCGGCGGGTGAGATCGTGAATGGAAATGAAGGGAGAGCGCAGGCGTTCGCGGACCAGTGCTTGGCCAGCTTCTTCCCGCAGGCCGCGGACGTAACGCAGGCCCATGCGGAGGGCCGGAGTTGCGAGTCCCGAGTCCCGAGACTCGAGTTGCGCGCACGACCGAGATTCCTCCGCCCCTCGCGTTCGCTCAGGGGTCGGAATGACAAGCGCTGAATAGTGTAAATCAGTGTGCTGCGAGCTAAGGGTTTTACTCGGTACCTGGTACTCGGTGCTCGGCACTGCCTCCAGCGTGCAGTTCCATTCCGAGCACGTCACGTCCACCGGCAGCATTTTTAATCCGTGGCGCTGCGCGTCTTTGACGATCGTCGCGGGAGAATAAAATCCCATGGGCTGGTTGTTGAGTAACGCTGCGGTGAAGGCGGCCAGGTAGTGGCATTTCAGATAAGCGCTGGCGTAGGCGATCAGCGCAAAGCTGGCGGCGTGGGATTCGGGGAATCCGTAGAGCGCGAAAGAAGTGATGGAGAGAATAATTTCTTCCTGCGCTTTCGGCGGGATTTTATTTTGCGTCATGCCGGAGCGCAGCCGGGCTTCGATTTCTTTCATGCGCGCTTGTGAGCGTTTGAATCCCATGGCGCGGCGCAGCTCTTCGGCTTCGCCTCCGGTGAAGTTGGCGGCGATCATGGCGAGCCGCAGTAATTGTTCCTGAAAGAGTGGCACGCCGAGCGTGCGCTTGAGCACGGGTTCGAGCGAGGGGTGAGGATAGGTGACGTCTTCGCGCCCCTGGCGGCGCTGGATAAATGGATTCACCATCTGACCGACGATGGGGCCGGGGCGGATGATCGCGACTTGCACTACGATGTCGTAAAAGCGCATGGGGCGCAGGCGGGGCAGCGATGCCATTTGCGCGCGGCTCTCCACCTGGAACAATCCGATGGTGTCGGCCTGCTGCAGCGCGGAATATACCGGGGGATCGTCGGCGGGAAGGTGCGCCAGGTCGACTTCTTCGTGATAGTGGTCGCGAATGAGTTCGATGGAATCCTTGAGTACTGCCATCATGCCCAGGCCGAGCAGATCGACTTTGATGATGCCCATGTCGGCGCAATCTTCTTTGTCCCATTGCACCACGACGCGGCCGGGCATGGAGGCGGGTTCGAGGGGGACGATGGAATCAAGTTGTCCCTGGCAGATGACCATGCCGCCGGAGTGCTGGCCGAGATGGCGCGGCATGTCCTGCACGGCGAGGCAGAGTTCGTAATACTTGCGCAGGCGGGGATGGTTGAGGTCGAGTCCGGCGTCGCGGAAGCGGCGGTCGAGGGCGTCGTTCTCGTCGCGAAATTCCCAGGTGGCGACGGCGGCGGAAATTTTCTGGAGTGTTTCCGGATCGAAGCCCAGCGCCTTGCCCATTTCGCGGGCGCCCATTTTGTTGCGATAAGTGATGACGTTGGCGGTCATGGCCGCGCCGCGTTCGCCGTATTTTTGATACACGTGCTGAATTACTTTTTCCCGTTCGTCGCCGCTGGGCAGGTCGAGATCGATGTCGGGCCACTCGCCGCGTTCTTCGGAAAGAAAGCGCTCGAAGAGAAGTTCCATGCTGACGGCGTCGACCGCGGTGATGCCGAGCGAATAGCAAACGGCGCTGTTGGCGGCCGATCCGCGGCCTTGAATCAGAATGTTTTCCTTGCTGCAAAAGCGAATGATGTCCCAGACGATGAGGAAATATCCGGCGAGCTTGAGTTTTTCGATGAGCTTAAGCTCTTTTTCAATCTGAGCGCGCGCACGAAGTTGCAACTCAGGCTTGGCGCGCCCATAACGCGTATGAAAGCCTTCCCACGCGCGCTGGTGCAAAAACGAATCTATGGTTTCGCCTTCGGGAACGGGATAGTGCGGAAATTCGTAACCGAGATTGTTGAGCGTGAATTCGAGACACGAAGAAAGTTCGAGAGTATTGTGGAGGGCTTCGGGCAGGTCGGCAAAGAGTTGCCGCATTTCCTGCGCGGACTTCAGATGGCGTTCGGAGTTGCGGGAGAGAAGTTTTCCGGCTGTCGATAGGGTGCGGTGATGGAGGATAGCGGTGAAGGCGTCGCACAGTTCGCGGGCTTTGGGGATGGCGTAGTTGACTCCGTTGGTTGCGAGCAGTGGAAGATTGCGTGAGCGAGCGATATCGATGGCGGCACGATTGCGGGCTTCTTCTTCGCGCTGGAAATGACGTTGCAGTTCGACGTAGACGTTTTTGGGGCCGAAAATAGCGATGAGCCGGTCGACCTGGCGGCGGGCTTCATCCAGGCCACCTTGCTGCAGGGCCACGGCTAATGGACCCTCGGTCCCGCCAGTGAGGCAGATCAGGCCGTCGGCGTGCTCTTCGAGTTCTTCGGGGGTGACCGCGCCTTCACCTTTTTTGGCGCGCAGCTTCATTTTGGTGATCAGGCGGCAGAGGCTTTGGTAGCCGGTGCGGGTGGCGACGAGGAGCGGGAGGCGGAAGGACGGAAGGGGGAAAGATTTGTCATTCCACCTGAATTTGTCATTCCGAGCGAAGCGAGGAATCTGCTTTCCTGCCGCTGCTTGTCGGTGGTAGAGATCCTTCGACTGCGCCAGTGCTTCACTTCGTGAAGCACTGGCTCCGCTCAGGATGACAGGGGGAAAGGCAGTGCTTGGGATGACGGGGTGGAGCGAACTGCATGTGACTTCCGCGCCGATGTGTGCTTTGATTTTTGTTTTTTGTGCGGCCATGTGAAAGCGCGGCGCGCCGTATACGCCGTCGGCGTCGAGCAGGGCCATCGCGGGCAGGTTGAACTGAGCGCAGACTGCGGCCAGTTCCTCGGGCAGAGACGCGCCTTCGAGAAAGCTGAAAGCGGAGCGGGCGTGGAGTTCGATGTAGGGCATCAGTTATTAGCCACGGATTCGCGCGGATTTCCACGGATCAAAAACGTAGCTTTAAATCCGTGTTGATCCGTGAGAATCCGTGGCAAATCTTTTTTCAGTCATACGTTCCTTCCACAAACCAGCCGCCGCCGAGTAAATCGTGTACCACGCGATAGAACGAGACGGCATCTTCATTTCGCAGAGCTAGATCCCATTCGTCGCGGGACCAGGCTTCGCGTTCCCACCAGTCGCCGGAGGAGCGCCAGGGGCCGGCTCGCCAGAGCACATCTCCCTGCACTTCTTTTTTCTTTGCGCACGCCATGCGCACGGGCTGGCCGTTTTCCAAAGTCACAGTGGCGCGCAGTGGAGGGCGTAAGCGGCGCAGTGCGGTGACGGGAGATGGTTGCGAAGATTGTTCCGGAGATTGTTCGGGAGATTCTTTCGCTGCCACGTCGAGGGATTTTTCGGGCGCATTTTTTCGTGGGGGCTCGGCTACGAAGCGCTGCATGCGAAAGCCGTCGGGATGATGGGTGTCGAGCAACTCAAGTGCGCCGACCTTGTTTTCGCCGACCATGCCGGCGATGCGGGCGAGAGTGAGTTCCAGTTTTTCCGGTTCGGGCGATGGAGGCAGAAATAATCCGCCCTGCGCGGAGCGCGGGCGTGCCGGTTCGGCGGCCAGATGAATTTTCATGATGGGTGCTCCCGGGGGATGCGCGTTCAGATCCAGTTGCAGCAGTTTCAGAAAAACTTTGACGTCGAGCATGGGAAGGGGCAGGCGCAGGGTGCGGACGAATTGCTGATAGTTGGTTGATTCACAGCGCGCGGAAAAATTTTCGAGTTCCAGCGTTAGACGCAGTTCTTGTGTGGACAGGGCACGCGCCGTCAAGCGGGCGCAGATTTGTTCGAGCAAGCGATTCAGCAGGAAGGCCAGCGGCTCGAGCAGGACGATGGGGTGTTCTAACTCGACGGCTTCTTCAAACACCATGGGCTCTTCTACTGGGACCAGAGTGCGCGCAACGGCGCCGCGAGCCAACTGCTGCAGGCGCAGGCCGTCCTGTCCAAGGCGTTCGCTGAGCGCGACTTCCGGCAACGCGGCCAGGGCGCGCAGGTTGCGGATGCCCCAGCGGTCGAGGGTTTCGAGCAGGCGAGCGGCTGATTTTTTCTCATCGCCTTCCAGTTGATCGGGGAACAAAACTTCCACCGGCAAGGGGCCCAGTCGCTCGGCTTCCTGGCCTGGAGGAATTATGGTGACCACATGGGCAAGAGTGCTCGCGCCACACGATCCCGCGCCGCACAAGCCGCGGGCGGCGAGCATGGCCGCGTCGGGATTGGAAGCTACGGCAACGTGGACTGCGAGTCCGAGCGCGGCGGCGCGGTGGTGGATGGCGCGGGAAATTTCCGGCAGCGATCCGAGCAGAGATTCCATGCCTGCGAGATCGAGCAGGGCAGTGTCGCAGGCGGCGTCTTCCACGCAGGGGGAGAACGACTGGGCGCAGTCGAGCAGGGAGGCGTGCGCGGAAGATTCCTGCAGCGCAGAACGTGGGCGTAGGGCGAGGTCCGCGCACAGTTCGGCTTGGGCCTTGGTCATGCCCGGTGCGATACCCATGTCGGCGGCCTGGTTATTGACCGCAAAGATTTTTTCCAGCGGAGGTTTGCCTTCGAGAATGGCGAGGGCGCGCGGCTGCAGGTCCGGTTCGGTGCGGAGTGCGGCCGCCACGGGAAAATTCGGCACGTAGATGCAGGCGAACGGCATGGGGGCATTTAGTAATTGAGGAATTTGGTAATTGAGAAATTTGGGTTCATCTTGTTCATCCAGACATGCTCATCCGGCCCAGGCAGTTTTAGTTGCGAACGCGACGGGGCGCGGGGGTTTGCGGTCGAGGCGCGAGCGGATTAGTTCAGCGGTGACATCAAGGCCAGTCAGCAGGTGCGCGTGCGCGGGATATTCGGGGGCAGTTATTTTCTTTCGCCCCTCTGGGGCTTGTTGGTCTTCGCCGACGAACCCACGGCTTGCGCCCCCTCGGCCAGCTCGGGGCAAGCTGTGGGCTGTAATCTCACACCGCTTCGCGGCTGGTTTATCCGCTGACAACATCGGATCGCCTGCTCCTAATTTCAGCAGCAGGCTGGAGCAACTTCCGGCGATTGGCTTTTGCTCGATTGCCAACAGGATTGTGGGTTTGTTTTCCACCGCGCGGCGGAAACGGAACCAGGTGGTCAGCGGGATACGGCGTGCGGACTGCGGCGGCAAATCGCCAAGATCGAGGACGATCAGGCCGAAGCCTCCGCTTTCGAGGAGCAGATCCGTGGCGCGCAGGACTTGCTCCAGGCGGTGATCGGATTGTCGCGAGACATTTTCCTTCGACCCGTTTTCCATTGACCCGGTGCGGTCGAAGTTAAAAGCGGATTGGGAGTCTTTCCTCACTTCCCAAGTCCCCACCCGTTCGACAAGCTCAGGGCAAGCTTCTCGCGCAGAAGGCGCGCGAGAAATGGAGCACCCTGTTTTCTGATTTCCGTTTTTCTCGGTGTCCCTGTGGCTCTGTGGGGAAGAATTTTTTCGCGGAGCATCCTCGCCGCAGCGCACCCACAGCAGGCGTTCCAGTTCCACGCCGGCGGCGGCGACGGAATGCGGGTCGAGCGCGTCGCTGGCATCGACCACGGCGCAGAATTCTCCGCGGCGGGTGGCGGCGGCCAGAGCGGCCAGGAGCAGCGTGGTACGTCCGGAGGAGGAGGGGCCGCAGATTTCGGTCAGGCATCCGCGGGGCAGGCCGCCGGTCAGGGCGTCGATGGCGGGGGCGCCGCTCGAAACCATTTCGGGTGCGGGGCGGATATCGAGCTGGGAGGCTGGGGTTACGCGGGCCGGGGAGATTTTTGATTTTTGATTGCTGATGGCGGATTGCAGGCGGGCGAGGGGAGACTCCGGCAGGTTTATGTGGGGGCAGCCGCCCTCGGCTGTCCGGTCGAGCGCAGCTCGACTGGCGCTGGCAAGTGAGCCACCCTCGGCTTGGTCATCATCGTCAAATACAAAAGGGCGGCCCAGGGCCGCCGGAGTGGAAACCACTGCGGAAGACATAAGATTCCTCGGAAGATTTCAGGGAACGCCGGGGCTGGAGTTCGATTGGAGCCGCGGAGGCGTTTTCGCTTTTTATTCGCCTTTAGAGATTCTGCGCTGGGTGGATGGGTTTGTCAAGAGGGATGGTTTGGCGTTTCGGTTTTATGAGTGAAAGCGCGATATTTCGCGAACAACATCCAATCAGGGCAGCTGACTGTTCTTAGGAAAGCGCTTTCACGGCACTGAGAACACTGGCGAAGAGAGTATTGTTCGCGCACACAAAAGTCAGGTAATCGTTGTCCGCTATATAAGACTCTGGGCGAATCCGCGCCATTTGTGGCCAGAAAAGAGTGACGAGGCTGGCCCTCTCGGGCGGATGCAAGGCGAAGCCATAGTTCACAAGAACGCTTACATGTCCCTGCTCTTGTGGCACTTCAAACACATTCTCGCCAAGGTGGCTTATGCCAAGGTCGACCGGACCGTCGAAAATGTACCACTCGTCATACCCGGCACGCGGCAGGCTTGCAACGTCCTGAACTTTCGGGCTGTATGCAACATTGTTCCGGCTCTCCCAACCAGTTGCCCTTTCTTCGTTGGTCGGGATAAACGGCCCGCTGTCAAAGGACGTGATGGAGATGTATTTGCCAAGCGCCACGCTCGGGCAGATTTGCAGAAAATCAAATTGTTGATCTGTCACAAGCCACTCGTACTGGTCCTGCGATCCAACTGTAAGCATTTGACGTGATTGTACTTGACTTAAGAGACATCCCGTTGTTGTTGAAATCAGCGATTTCATCATCACCCGCCGCCCTCGCTCTCTGTGCCTACTCGCTCACTTCCCCTTCCTCCATCCGTCCAATCCCAACAGCATCGCGATACTGTTGTGCTCAATCCCAGTTTCCAAATTCAGATTCTGACTCGTCGACTGCCGATTTCGGCAGGAAAAAAGGAGCTTCCTATGCCCAGAGTTCGTTTGCTTGCCTTGTTGTTTGGTGTGTTGTCCAGTGTTTTGTTTCTAGCAAGCTTTAGCCACGCGCAAACCGCTACCGGCGAAACCCTGATGCTCGATCTGCCGCGGCAGAGCCAGCATGCGGTGGTGACGCAGCGCATTGGCATCACTGACATTACCGTCAACTATCACCGGCCGCTGGCCAATGGGCGGCAGATCTGGGGCAAGCTGGCGCCTTATGGACAGGTTTGGCGCGCGGGCGCGAATGAGAATACGACCATCACGTTCAGCGATCCGGTCACCATCGAGGGCCAGGCGCTCGACAAGGGGACCTATGGGCTGCACATGATCCCCGGCGAGAATCAGTGGACCGTGATCTTTTCCAAAGATTCGAAGGATTGGGGAAGTTTCACCTACAAGCAGGAGGACGACGCGCTGCGGGTTGACGTAAAGCCGCGGCCGGCTGAGGCTCACGACGCGCTGGCTTATGATTTCGACGATCTGAAGGCGGATTCTGCCGTTGTCACCATGCGCTGGGATAAGGTTGCGGTGCCGTTCAAAGTGCAGGTTAAGGTGAACGACTTGGTGACCGCCAGCATTCACCGGCAACTGCATGGGCTGAATCAATATTACTGGGAGGGATGGGACGACGCGGCCGGCTATTTTCTGGCGAACAAAATTAATCTCGACGAGGCGCTGAAAGATGAAGATCAGTCGATCCAGGCGGAAGAGCGCTACGACAATGTGATGAACAAGTCGAAGATTCTGGAGGCGATGGGGCGCAAGCAGGATGCCGAGGTCGCGCGCGACAAAGCGCTGGGCATGGCCAACCCACTGCAACTCTACGTGTATGCGCGAGGGCTGCAGGGCGAGAAGAAACAGGATGAAGCGATTGTCGTCTTCCGGTCGAATGCCAAGAAGTTTCCCGACTACTGGACTTCGCATCTGGGAATGGCGCGGGTGTACAGCGCGCAGGGAGACTTCGACAATGCGGTGAAGGAAATAAAACTCTCGATGGTGGGGGCTCCGGATGCTAACAAGACTGCGCTCGAGGGTTATGTGAAGCGGCTGCAGGCGAAGGAGGATATTAACCGGTAACTTGTCATGCTGAGCGGAGCGGTGAGGATCGCGAAGCGATCCTCACCGCGGAGTCGAAGCATCCCTACCTTTATCCAATTCCATCCACGGGTACCACTCTTTCGCCAAGTCCAGCCACTGAGGATTGCGACGTACGATTAATGCGATCTTCTTGGCTCGGATCCATCCCTTGAGTTGTTTCTCGCGAGCGATTGCCTTGTGAACCTCATCGTAGGACTCCCAGTAAAGGAGGCGCACGACTTCGTAGCGATCTGTGAATCCTTCAAAATGGTGAAACTTGTGCTGGAAGATCCGGCGGTGCAGGTTTCCGCTGAAGCCAACGTAGAGCGTACCGGAGAGACTTCCAAGAATGTAGACGCAATAGTATTTGCGTTCGCGGGGCATGCCACATTGTCAAGGGAAGTGCCTGTATATGTTTGTGGTCGGACCCATAATTGTCAGATTTCATTCCCTGATCGGGAAGTTTAGTGGGCAAAGGGATGCTTCGACTGCGAACGAGCAGCGCGATTGCGCTGCTCGTTCTTCGCTCAGCATGACAGAGGGCCGGATCTATTCACGATACCCGGCAGGCGGACAGAGGGCTGGTTTTTACCTACCAGACCCGGCAGGCGTTGGCTCTTACCATGTGCTGGCCGGCTTTGCAGCCGAAGGCCTGCTGGAATTCCGGCATGTTGGAGAGCACGTTGTCGATGCGGAAGACCGGCATGGAGTGCGGGTCGGTGGTGACGGCCAGACGCATGATCTCCGGGCGCACGTTGGCGCACCACGAGTAGGCGTTCGACAGGAAGAAGCGCTGGCGGTAGGTCCAGCCGTCCGGGCCTTTGTCTTCGAGCGTTTTGCCTTGCTGCTTGAGCGAGGCTTCGAGGGCGTTCAAGGCGAGGTGAATCCCGCCGTTGTCAGCGGTGTCTTCGCCCTGGGTGAGTAGGCCGTTTTGTTTCACGCCGGGGCCAGCGTCGGGAACGTCCTGGGTGTACTCGTCGGAGATGCACTTGCCGCGTTCGTCGTATTGCTTGCCGTCGTCGGCAGTCCACCAGTCGCGCAGATTGCCCTGGGCATCGAACTTGCGGCCCTGATCGTCAAAGCCGTGGATGATCTCGTGTCCGATGATCATGCCGATGGCGCCGTAGTTGACCGCGTCATCTTTCGTGGGATCGAAAAACGGAGGCTGCAGAATCCCGGCAGGGAAGTTGATGGTATTTAACTGCGGATCGTAATAGGCGTTGATGGTGGGCGGAGTCATGGTCCACTCGGCGCGATCGACGGGCTTGCCGATCTTGGCGACCCAACGTTCAAACTCAAATGATGTGGCCTGCGCGACGTTATGGAGATAGCTGTCGCGCGTGATGGTCACGCTGGAATAGTCGTGCCAGTGCGCGGGATAGCCGATCTTGTCCTCGATTCCCTTCAGCTTGATCACGGCCTGAGCTTTGGTTTCCGCGGACATCCAGGAGAGGCTCTGCACGTCATTAGTCAGGGCGGCTTCGATGGAGTGCACCATCTGGATGGTGCGGTCGCGGCTGTCGGGCGGGAAGGCGCGATCGACGTAGGCCTGGCCGAGGGCCTCGCCGAGATCGCGGTCGGCCGCGTTCACGCAGCGCCGCCAGCGCGGACGCTGCTGTTCGGCTCCGGCCAGGGTGTGGGCGAAGAAATCGAAATTCTCGTTCACCAGCGCTTTGTTCAGGTAGGGGGCCGAGAAGTGAATCACCTGCCAGCGCATGTAGGCCTGCCAGTGCTCGAGGGGATGACCTGCGATCAACTTCTCTTCGGCGCGGAAGAAGGCGGGCGAAGTTACGATGTAGTGCTCGCTGGTCGGAGCCTTCACCGCTTTCAGATACGCGTCCCAGTCGATGGACGGCGTGAGTTCGCGCACCTGAACCAGCGTCATCTTGTTGTTGATGTTCTTGGGGTCGCGGCGCGTGACGTTATCCATTTGCGCCTGGGCCATTCCGGTTTCGAGTTCAATGACTGCGCCAGCGTCGGCTTCGGCTTGAGCTTCCGATTCTCCCGCCAGCACGAACATCTTCTGCACGTGGGCGTGATATTTCTTGAGAAGTTCCTTGGACTTGTCGTCCGTATTCAGGTAGTAGTCGCGGTTGGGAAGGCTTAATCCGCCCTGGTCGATCTGCGCGACCACCTTGGAGGCGTCGTCATAATCCTGCTGCCCGGTGAAGCCAAAGAATGCTGAGTTGGTCTGGTTGTCGCTGCCCTGCCATGCTCCGGGATACAGATGGTGCAGGTGGGCGATTTCGAGGGTGATGTCCTTCTTGGATTTCATTGCGGCGATGCGCGCCAGTTCCGGCTGCAGCGGCTTCAGGCCCTGGGCTTCGATGCCGCTTTCGTCCATGCAGGCGGCCCAGTAGTCGCCAATTTTCTGGTGGACGGCGTCGCGGTTGGCAGCGGTACTGGCGGCGACCAGGGTGTCGCGCAGCAGAGTTTCATTCCACAACTGCAGGCCGCTGCCCGTACTCCAGAAAACCTGGTCGGGAGGAATCGGGTTGGCGGTCAGCCATTTGTTGCAGGCGTACTTGTAGAAATCATTGCATGGATCGAGCGTCGAGTCGACGAGGGTAGGATCGAAATGCTCGAGCTTCGGCTCTTTGGCGTCATCGGCCGGCGCGCCAGCGGCAAGACTAGCATCGGCGCGGACGGTCTGGGCGGGCATAGTCTGGGCCGAGATTTTGGGGGCAAGAGCTGCGGACACGCTCAGACTCAGGATCATGATCAGGGCAACGGAAAACCGGGACATGGACATATAGCCTCTTCTTAGGATCGCATTGGAGTTAGATTCGACCGAGTCGGCCGGCGAAGATTACGCATATCGGAGGAAGCACGCTTCAACATCGGAGGGCTCGATATTACAAGGCCCGACCAACAACATACTACAGACGGGCGGCACCGTGCGAGGTTAGCGCGGAAACGGCCACAATCTGTGACATGATAGAAGGATGAAGAAACAAGCGTCCGATCAATATTCTCATGAACGCCGCTATCAGGAGCGGAAACGGGCTGAGGCCGCGAGGAAACCGGTGGTCAAGAAAGCGACCCGCGAAGGTTCCGTTAACGCCGCTGTGGACCCGCTCAAGGAAACGCCGACGAAATAGCCCGGCATTGTTTTAGGTTAACCTGTTTTGTTTAACCTGTGTTGTGCAGGCCGGCGGCGATTCCGTTGATGGTTGCGCCCAAAGGATATTCCAGGTCCGAACTTTTTTCTCCCGCCTGTTTGCGGCGCAACAGTTCTACTTGAATCAGGCTCATGGGATCGACGTAAGGATTTCGCAGGCGGATGGAGCGGGCCAGCACGCGATTCCGCGCCAGCAGTTCCCGCTGGCCGGTGACGCGGAGAATCATGCGGCGGGAGCGCAGGAATTCTTCTTCCAACATGCCGAAGACGCGCTTTCTCAGCGGTGCGTTCTTGACCAGTCCGGAATAGTCGCGGGCGATTTCCAGATCGGCTTTCGCCATCCCCAGTTCGACGTTGCGGAGAAGTTCCGAGAACACGGGGAAGCCGCGCGCAATTTGGCGCAGCAGTTGCTCGTGTCCCGGACCATTTTTCGCGAACTGCTCAAGTGCGTGGCCCACGCCAAACCAGGCGGGGACGGCGTGGCGGCTCTGCATCCAGCCGAAGACCCAGGGGATGGCGCGCAGGTCTTCGAGCTTTCTGCCTCTGCTGCGGCGCGAAGGGCGGGATCCGATGCGTGCCGCATCTAGTTCATTCACCGGAGTGGCCTGCTCGAAATATTCCAGCACGTCAGGACTATCGGCGATTTCCTTGCGATAGATTCGGTAGGCTTCTTGCGACATTTCCTCGACGGCCTCTTCCCAGCGTGGAGGATGCTGCGATTGTTGCTCTCCATGCAGCGTCAGAGTTTCGAGGCTGGCGGCGATCATCAGTTCCAGATTCCATTCTGCGAGTACGGGGTCGGCGTATTTCCAGTTGAGGACTTCGCCTTGCTCGGTGATGCGAATCTGGCCGGAGAAACATCCCGGTGGTTGCGCGAGGATGGCGGCGTGCGTGGGCCCGCCGCCGCGGCCCACGGTTCCACCGCGGCCGTGGAAGAGGCGAAGCTTCACTCCGTGTTCGCGCGCGGCGCGATGCAATTCGCGATGCGCTTTGTAAAGTTCCCAGGTGCTGGTGAGCATGCCGCCATCTTTGTTGGAGTCAGAGTAGCCGAGCATAACTTCTTGCCAGCGTCCCCAGGAATCGAGCAGAGGTCGATATTCGGGATCGCTCCATAGGCGGCGCATCACAGCGGCTGCGTTCCGCAGCGATTCGATGGACTCGAACAGAGGCACGGGCATCAGGCCCGGATCATTTTCGGATCCTGCGACTTGCACCCCGGCCATTTTCGCGAGTTGGACCACGGCCGTCACGTCGTCTTCCGATTCCGCGCCGCTGATGATGTAGTGACGGATGGAATGCGAGGGATAGGTTCGTTTCAGTTTGGCAATGGCGCGGAAAGTTTCGAGCAACTCGCGGCTCTCGGCGGAGTTCGTGCTGCGGTTGGGGTTCGGCCCCAGTTCCTCAAGCCCACGCGCGTGCACGCGGGCGTGCTGGCGGATATCGAGTGTGTGCAGGTGAAAGCCGAAGGTGCGAATCTTTCGCAGCAGGGAATCGACGTAGGTTCGCGCCAGCTGTTCTCCGCGGTTGGATTGAAGACTGTTGTGCACGAGCAAAAGGTCGTCCTCGAACTCACCCGCATTGCGGTAGGCGGCGGGAGCGTCCACGGCCTGGCGGCTCTGCTGGAGCTTGTGAAACATGTAGGAGAGAAAACGGCGATAACTTTCCGCTGTGTTGTGCGGTCCCCAGGCCAGGTGCACGCCGGGGATAGTGCGTTCGTAATTTTTCAGACGCGCCAGCAATTCCTCCGAAACCCCGGTTTGGCGGCGCGACGAACTCAGGCGGTCGCTGAGCGACTCAACGTCGTTGAGATATTCGCGGAGGATGAGAGCGCGCCCCATTTCCAGCGCGTCGCGAATGCAGTCTGGCTTGACCAGAGGATTACCGTCGCGATCTCCGCCGATCCAGGAACCGAATTGCACCAGATTGGGCAGAGCGTTTTCATCGAGATCGAGACCGTAGACCTCGCGGAAAGATTCGACGAGCTCGGAATAAATTCTCGGAAGCGCGTCGAACAGCGACAGGCGGAAGTAGCGCAGGCCGATGCGGATTTCATCGTCCACGGTCGGCTTCGCCATGCGGACTTCGTCGGTCTGCCAGAGTGAAGTGACTTCCGCGCGGATATTATTTTCGCAGCCTTCCGCATCTTCGGCGGTGAGTGGAAGACGGTCCAGGCGTTCCAGTTCTTTGGCGATGCGGCGGCGTTTGAGCAGAACGGTCTGGCGGGCGACCTCGGTGGGATGTGCCGTGAAAACTGGAGTTATCACGATTTGGCCGAAGGCGGCAACGGCGTCTTCGGCTGAAACTCCAGCCTCTTTCATCCGAACGAGTGTTCCGCGAAACGAACCTGGCTGGGGAGCGTGTTCGCGGTCTAGCTTTCCGGCACGGCGGCGGCGGCGGCGATGGTTGGTCTCGGCAAGATTAGTGAGCTCGAAATAAGTCGCGAACGCCTTGGTGACCTGGTAGGCGCGGGGCAAATCCATGGCAGAAACAATTTCCTGCGCCTTCAACATGAGTTCTGGCGAAGAGGAAGAGGCCTGCTCCGGACCGCGGCGCACGGTTTCGCGATGCTCAATCAGTAACCGCCGCAACTCTTCCACCGATTCGAACACTTTTTGACCGGACTGTTCAACCAGCACTTGGCCCAGGATGGCGCCCAGCGAGCGCACGTCCCGGCGCAGCGGATTATCTTTCGCGGGCTCGTCGGAACTTGCAATCATTTCAGAGAGGCGGGAGTGCTGGTCGTCGGCTTTCCAAAGCGGTTTGGACGGGCTCGAGGGCATGAGAAGGATGTAGGCAGAATAAACGACGGGGGCGCGGCGTGGGTGAAAAGAGTGGAAGGATCGTAACTCTATGTTTGTCATCCTGAGCGTAGAGACTGGTTCGCGAAAGCGAACCAGTCTCGGAGTCGAAGGACCCCGTGCTACTCGATTTCAGCATGGACGAGTCAGGGTGTTTTTCCCACAAGACCGGCAGCATCGGGAGAACTCCCTTCCAGGCTTATGTCACAAAACGCCTGATGGGGGTCCTTCGACTGCGTTTTCGTCCCGCTTTCGCGGACGAAAACTTCGCTCAGGATGACAAGGAACTGAAGCGACCTGGCGCTGCCTTACTTCGGCACTTCAAAGCGGTAGCCGATGCCGCGCAGGGTCTTCAGGTACTGGGGGTGGCGGGGATCGGGTTCGATCTTTTCGCGGAGGCGGCGGATGTAGACGTCGATCGATCGGGGAGTGACGAACGGAGTCTCTTTCCACACCGCGTCGAGCAGTTGATCGCGCGTCAGGACGCGGCCGCGATGGGTCGCCAGGTATTCCAGAAGGCGGAATTCGCGCACTGTGGTGAGCACATTGCGGCCCTGCATCTGCACAGTCATGGACGAGACGTCAATTTCGAGTTCGCCCAGGCGCAGCACTTCGCCCGGCGCTGGAATTTGCCCCAACCCGCGCAGCACGCTGCGAATTCGGGCTACCAGCTCGCGCGGGCTGAAAGGCTTGGTAATGTAGTCGTCGCCGCCCAGTTCCAATCCCTTGACCCGGTCGGACTCGCCGGTTTTCGCGGTCAGAAAGATGATGGGAATCGCCGACAGCACCGGAGTCTGGCGGATGTGGCGGCAGAGTTCGAAGCCATCGGTTCCCGGCAGCATCACATCCAGCAGAAACAGCGCGGGTATTTCCCGCACGGCCTCGGCGAGCACCGAATTGGCGCTCACAAAACTCTGCACCTCGAACCCGGCCGCCTGCAGGTGGTGGGAGATGAGGCGGGCGATATCCTCTTCGTCCTCCACGACAAAGATCACCGGACGAAACGAGGCAGTACTGGTCGTGCTGCCGGTCGGTTCGTGGAATTCGCCTGGCTGATGCATTTTTGCGGTTCAGGGCCCACGAAGTCACAGGACTTCCTCAGGGAGGGCAATCAAGACTCTATGGGGAGAATGTTGCGCGAATGTTGCTCGCGTGTTAATGAACGATGAATTTGTAGAGGCAGAGATTAGGGTCTAGGGGCTGGGGATTAGAGATTGGCTTTCATCAGAGCTTCTTTTCTAGTCCCTAGTCCCGGTCTTAGTTCGCCGCCTTTTTCTTCGGTACGTGCCGCAGGCTGCGGCCTTCGATCAGGCTGTAAAGATCTTCGGCGAGGTTGGTGGTGTGGTCGCCGGCGCGCTCCAGCGCCTGGGCCATCAGCAGCACTTCGAAACCGCTGGTATCGCCCTGCGCGACCGTCTCCGCCAGGTGTTTCTGGAACAGGGCGTGGCAAACGCGGTCGATCTCCTTATCCATCTGCAGGACCTTGCGGGCACATTCCAGATCAAGGGTCGAGAAGCCTTTATGAACCAGGTCGAGCATATCGCGCAGCACGGTCGACATTTCCACGAGTTGGCGCACATCGGCCGCGGCCATCTTTGAGGTCCGGGCCTGCGCCCGCATGGCCACGCTCATGACCAGATCGCCGATGCGCTCGAGGTCGGTCGTGGACTTCAGGCTGGAAAGCAACTGGCGGGCCCGCGCTTCATTCACCCGAGTGATCGCCGCGGGCAGGCGCTCGTCGATCTGGCGCTCGATCAGGTCGAGTTCCTTTTCGCAATCCTTGATGGCGAGAAACGCCATCCGTGAGGAACTGGTGAGCAGGTCGCGAACGTTGAATGCGGCGTCGCGGGCGATCAAACAGGCTTTGAGAGCGAGCCGCGCAAGATCGTCCGGGCCGCCGAGCTTGGCTTCTACGGGTTTTGATTCGGCGCCGCTTTTTTTGGCGGGACGCGGCTGCTCGCCGCCTTCCGCTTCTTCGGTTTGGGACACGGGTGGTTTACGTGGCATTCGAGATCACGGTGCCCTGTGTCTCGCGCTTTTGCGAGACGTCGGAATTTCAGCAATCAAAACTGTAGTCTAATCCTGAAATGTGAAAGGATCGTTACAACTTTGCCAGAGGCAGCGCCACGGACTACAGTGGAAGAGTCGCAATTGATAATTTTCTGGCGATGCGATGGAGGCAGTTTCGTGAATCTTGCTGATTATCTGCGGCGCCAGTTCGCTTACGATGAGTGGGCGAACCGCGAAGTGTTGAAAGCGATTCGAGCCACGGAAGGCTCGAAACCAGCTTCCTCGAAT
>DATHQJ010000317.1:0-12004 GCA_035482825.1 Binatus sp. (SeqCode)
GCCGTCGACGAAGAGCTCGATGCCGTTGACGAAACTTGAATCGCTTGAGGCCAGGAAGAGCGCAACGGTCGCGATCTCTTCAGGACGTCCCATTTCGCCGCGGGGGATCTGAGATTTGAAGAACTCCTTGGCGTCTGGCCCAAGCGGGTCCAGGACCGGCGTGTCGATCGTGCCGGGGCTGATGATATTGACTCGAATTCTGCGTTCCTTGAGTTCTACCAGCCAGGTACGAGCGAAGGAGCGCACCGCAGCCTTGCTGGCGCTGTAGACGCCGAAGCCCGGGAATCCCTTGATGCTGGCGATTGATGCGTTGAGGACGATCGAGCCGTTGTCGTTGAAGAGAGGTAGCGCCTTCTGCACAGTGAAGAGCGTGCCACGCACGTTGAGGTCGAAGGTCTTGTCAAAGTGTTCTTCGGTTACTTCTTCGAGCTTGGCCAACTCACCTCGTCCTGCGCTGGCGAAAAGGATATCGATCTTGCCCTTCTCGCGCTTTACCGTATCGTAGAGGCGGTCAAGGTCGGCCAGGTTACTGGCGTCGCCCTGCACACCGGTGACGTTTTTGCCAATGAGCTTGACGGCCTCATCGAGCTTATCCTTGCGGCGTCCTGTGATGAAGACGTATGCGCCCTCCTTGACGAAGAGCTTGGCGGTGGCGAGCGCCATGCCGGACGTCGCCGCTGTGATGACTGCTACTTTTCCTTCGAGCTTTCCCATGACTGTTCTCCCTTCATGCGTGCGATGGATCAATGCGAGAATCTCTTTCGGTACCATTGAACCCAGAGAATCTCGGGGCTGTCGCGCTGGGCCACCCCGTACTCGCTTCCTGCCAATAGATGGAATTGGACCCTGAAAAGATTCAGTAGTTCCGGAAATTAGAACTATTGAACCCTTTCTCTTGAACGACTACTCTTAGTCAGTATGCGGCCTCTGTTCCACCCATCGATTGAGGCGATTACGGTAGAAGGAATTCTCCACGCCTTGTCCGACCCGGTGCGGGTGGCAATTTATGCGGACATCGTGTCGCAGGAGTGCTCGCAGAACTGCTCGACGTTTCTGACAGTCAGCGACAAGACCATCCCGAAGTCCACACTCTCCCAGCACTTTAGGGAACTGAGAGAGGCGGGGCTGATCCGTGGCGAGCGTCGCGGCGTGGAAGTCCACAACACCTCGCGCTGCACCGAACTCGAGCAACGCTTTCCGGGACTGATTCGGGCAATCGTCAACGCGCATGCCATCCAGTCGAAGGACGAGGCGCAAGGAAAGAAACGTGCTGCGCGGAGAACGGCCAGACGTGCACCGGCGAATAAGTAAAGAACCCAACTCTTTTCCTTCGATAGCCAGAGCCTCCGCCATCTCCTGGGCACGGTGTCAGGTGACAAGTGTGTCGACCACATCTGGCTAGAGTGAGCGCAGAAAATCGATGATTTCCTGTTGCTCCTGAACGGTCAGCCGATTGAAGTGTTCGATGACCTTATTGGCCTCGCTGCCGCGGCTCTGGTGAGCCCGGATGGCGTCAACCAGGTTGGACGTACGTCCATCATGGAGGAAGAAGACGCGTTGTCCGACACCCCAGAGAGGAGCCGTCCGGAACTCGTCGGGGCCGGCGGCGCCTTGCGTAATGCCATCGGCCAGACCTTCGCCCATGTGGTGCACCAGCAGGTCGGAGAAAAGATTCGCAGTTTGGTGGGAAAGGGCAGCACTCGGACTGGTCGCAGAGCCGCTCGCAATCATTGAGCCCGTCGTAAATGAAGGGGTATGGCAGTGCACACATCCAACCTTGGCAAACCGGTCGCGCCCCTTTTCGCTGGACGGAGTGGAGGGAGCGGGCGTGGGCGGAGCGAGCATCCGCATGAAGTTCGAAAACGCTTCGATGTCGGAGATGACGGCGGGGTTCGAAATGCCGCTCGCATTGCCGGCGGCCGGGGGAGTGGCGGTGAAGTTAAGCGTGTCGTTGGGAGTGGGGGTGAAGATACAGCCGGGGGTTTCGTCGCGCTCCTGCGGGAAAAGCTCGTTCGAGATTCCCATCTCGACGTTGTAGGCCTCGCCCGCAAACATGAGAAGGGATTTGTTCTGCGCCTTCCACCCGAAACGGGTGATGGTTCCATCGTTGGCGCTGAGATTCACGTTTCCGCTGAGGTGCGCGTTCGCGTGGCCGCGAATACCCAGCGCCGACTTCGCCGATGCGTTGGCCTGCATATTCGCAAGGATGGCCGAGTCGGGAATCGCTTCGATCAGTCCCGCGCCAAAGACAGGAGTCGGGATTCTGAAAATAATGTTTCGATTCCCGCCTTGGCCCGTAAGCGGATTTCCCGCCGGCAGAAAATCGAATTGGGCGATATTGCAGCCGGGGGCGTCGGCTCGCCCTGTGATCACGAAGATGTCATGCACTCCGCCGTCCGCGACGCCGTTGCTCTTCTGAAACCGCGCTTCGCGGATGGGACCGTTGGGCACGATGAACCATGGCACCGCGTTCTTAGCCCCATCCAAGACGGCAACTTCGGGCAGGGGATTCTTTGCGGGACTCGTTCCCCCCATATTAGGCTGCGAGTGGCAGGAGAAACACTGATTTGAGTTAAAGCGCGGACCCAGGCCGTTGCTCGCGCCCTTGCTTACAACCTCGATTTCAGCGAACCTCGCTTGCCCATCCCGGAAGAATGCGGTCTCGTCCGCCGTAAGGCCCGGCAGCGGACCACCCGCACCCGCCGCCCCACCCCGCACGCCTGGGTCTACTGGAGCTGATCTGGTTTGGCCTAAGGTGTAGCCGGATGTGATCAAAACCGCGGCCAATATTCCGCCGAGACTCTTGGACGTAATTCTCCCCGGTGTCATCATCACGCCACCTCACGAGGAAGGAATGGCGGTATTGTAAACGAGTTTCTTCCGTATGCTCGACTCAGGAGGGCATGTATTCACAGGACGGCACTCTCTGGACTCGAAAATTTCCAGGCCTAGCTTCTCATTAGATTTACGGATTTACTTTCGCTGACCGCCGGCGGTCCGGGTCACAAGACTTCGCGAGTTACGGGGAGCGTTACCGTGCTCGGATTAGGGAAGGTTAGCCGACAAATCGGGCAGAATCGCCACAACCTCAGATTAGGTTTGGCAAGACCCAGGAAGTAGCAATCGGATGTGAAAGGGAAGCCGTTAGCCAGGCTTGCCTGAAAGATTTCGGCGTTTGCGCGTTTCGGCAACAAGCTCGTCCACTTGGCGCAAGACGTGCTGCGCCGCCATCAAGCCAAAGTGGTCCGGGCTGCCTGATACCGTAATCATGTCTTCCGGGAACTCTTCTCCGAGGATGCCATTGTCGAGGTTTTGTAATTTCAAGTGCGCCAACGCAGCCTGATAGCTGGAATCGTTCGAGATAACCAATCGCAGCGTCGGCACGCGCTCGCGAGCGCCTTTGAACCACCGCGCAAACACTTCGAATCCCGGGTTTTCACTGAATGGACGGATAATATCAGTGGCAGCTCGCTGCAAGACGCCAATATCGCCCTGGAACTTCCGCAGCACTTTCACCAAATAGTCTTGCATATTAAGCCAGTCTTCCAAAGAGGCGGCTGAGTCGCCCAGCCGTTTCAGATCGGCAATCGATACTTCCGGACGGTCGGGGGAAATCCCTGCCAGAACCCGCGAAGCAAAGCAGGTATCGAGGGACAAATTGCACTCCAGCGACAGGAAAGCGTCAATGCGCGGCGCCGGCTCGTCAGCTGGCCCCAAGAGCAGCTCGAAACCCATGTCCGCGCCCAGCGAAAAGCCGACCATCACGATTATTTCGGGTTGGAATTGTTCAGAGATTTCCCCCAACCACTCGCGCAAGATCACCACATGATCCGCAAGTGACAGGGAGATGCGCCTGCGACGATCCGGTTCGCATCCGTAGAGCGTGGGACTTAGGCCGCGATACGCCAAACGCTTGAGGATCGGCTCAAAGTCTCCGTGATCAAGACCGAGTCCATGAAGAAAGAAGACCAAGACATCCGAGCCAACCTGGTTGTCTACATAGCGCAAACGATCGCCGATAATTCGAGGATCGAGAGTGGCGCGGTCGAGCTTGCGGCAAACGCGTTCCGTAAGCATGAACTGGTGCTCGATCAACTGGTTCGTGGTGTCCGCGCCCAGGGAAGCGCCGGATCCTCCTTGGTCATCGCCTAGCGAAACCCAGTCCGACTCCAAATCCCGGCGGAGGCGCCGCAGATCTGTGCGCATTTCAGCCGCGCTCTGGTAGCGGAGATTGCGGTCCTTCTCCAGCGCCTTGTTGATGATCAGATCCAAGCTGATGGGAATATCCGGATTCAAGCGAATTGCCGGCGTGCTAGCGCAACGGAGAATTGACGCGAGGGTCGCACCACAAGTGCTGCCACGGAATGGCAGTGTTCCTGTTGCCATTTCATAGAGCACGACTCCAAAGGAAAACAGATCGGTACCTGCGTCCAGGGGGCTACCCCTGACCTGCTCGGGCGACATATAAGCAATCGTTCCGACCACCGTGTCAGGGCTGGTGAGTTGTTGCTCAACGGATTGAGTGGTTGCTTCGCCGTCGGGAGTCAAAATCTTTGCCAAGCCAAAATCAAGAATCTTGGCGAGACCACGCTGGGTGACGAAGATGTTCGCCGGCTTGATGTCACGATGAACGATCCCTGCCGCATGGGCGACATCCAGGGCATCGGCAATCTCGATACCAATGGAGAGAATGGTTGCCAAATCCATAGGCCGCCCTGCGATGCGGCGCTTCAAGGTCGCGCCCTGAAGAAACTCCATAACGATGAACGCTCTGCCGTTCTGTTCGCCGATGTCGTGAATTGTGCAGATGTTGGGATGGTTCAGAGCTGAAGCTGCCTTGGCTTCACGCCGAAATCGTTCGAGCGCTTGGCCGTCGTTCACAAAGTCTTCGGGTAAGAACTTCAGCGCGACATACCGATCCAACCGCGTGTCCTGCGCTTTGTAGACAACGCCCATTCCCCCACCGTCAATTCTCTCGAGAATGCGGTAGTGCGACAGGCTACTTCCGAGAAGCGGGTCGGAATCGGACATCGGCGCTGATGTTAAGGTTCTTTGATTTTCAAGTCAACCTGAGCACGGATCAAGGGCGAATCCAGGAAATCGAAGTTACTGCACGGATGACGGGCAAGTCGGAAGTTGATCACCGACGAAGCTGGTGGAGTTCTTTCTACCCGACGGAGTCACACTCCGCCTTGATTCCCTTGGTAACCCGTTCGTACACTCCCTTTTGGTAACCCTTGGTAACCATGCGGTTCGTGACGTCCAGACGTACAATTGGCCTTGTCCGGTGGGTCCATCTTCCGATTCGTGAGATGACCCTCGGGACAGCACCCGGGAGCCGTTTTCCTCGAACGTCCGTCGGGTCCGCATCGAGAGTTTGTATTCAAGACCAGGCTCTGGAGTTCGCACTCTTATGGCATTGTTCGGCTTCAACAAGCAGAAGGTTCTGGCCAGCGCGGAGAAGTATGTCCAGCAGGGCAAGCTGCAGAATGCCATCTCGGAGTATGAAAAGGTCCTGAAGGCCGATGCCAAGGACCTGACGGTCACCAACACGGTCGGCGACCTCTACTCCCGCCTCGGCGAGACTTCCAAAGCCACGGAATGCTTCAAGACGGTCGGCGATGCCTATGCCAGCCAGGGTTTCACGGTCAAGGCCATCGCGATGTACAAGAAGATCTGCAAGCTCCAGCCCTCTCTCGAGAGCTTGCTGAAGCTGGCGGAACTTTATAGCCAGCAAGGCCTGTTCAACGACGCGCGCGCCCAGTACCTGCAGGTCGCGGAAGAATTCCTGAAAAACAGCGAGTTTGAAAATGCAATCCGCATCTTCCAGAAGATTGTGGAGATGGACCCGGAAAACAGCGGGATTCGGGTTCGCCTGGCGGAAGTCTATCTTCGCCTGAACAAGAAAACGGAAGCCTGGCAGATTTTCTCCGCCGCCGCCGAAAGCCTGCGCGCCAAGGGCTCGCTCAGCGGCGCCGAAGAAATCCTGCAGCGCATGCTGAAGCTCGATCCGGGCAACACCTATGCCCTGCTCATGCAGGGCAAGAACATGATGGAGTCCGGCGACGCCACCGCCGCCGTTGCCACCCTGCAGAAAGTTTCCGACATCGACTCCCATCCGGATGGTCTCCGGGACCTGCTCAAGGCTTACCTGCAGGCCGGACAACTCTCCGAAGCCGGAACCATCGCCAACAAGCTGCTGACCGTACACAACGATCTGCACGCCATTTCCAGTTTCGCCGACGCGCTCATGCAGGCTGGCCAGTACGAGACTGCCCTGCAGGTTTTCGACGAGCACGCCGAACGCTTGCTGGCGGAAAACTCGGACAAAGTTCTCGAAAGCCTGCACACCATCATCGGGCACGTGCGCGATAATCCTGATTCTCTGCAGAAGTTGCTCGACTTGTTCCACAAAGCCGGGGAGAACACCCACGTCAGCGAGGTCTATGAACTGCTGGCTCATGCCAGCGTGCAGTCCGGCGATCTGCCCCGGGCTCGCGATCTTTACCAGAAGCTGGCGACCGTTGAGCCCCAGAACGCCCTGCACATGCAGAATTACCAGCAGGTGGTGGGTCAACTCGGTGGCACCTCGGGAAGCAAGCTCATTACTCCGGACGAAGCCGTCGTCCTGATCGACGATCTGGAAGCGACCGCGCCTTCCATTCATCAGCACTATACGGACGAAATTTCGCTGGCCGTCCGCTCGGCGCTCACCGACGCTGAACTCTTCATCTCTTACAACATGCCGGCCAAGGCGCTCGGACCTCTGGTCGGGGCCCTGCCGCTGGCGCCCAACGATCTTCGCGTCAATCAGCGCCTCGCCGCTTTGCACACCCGCGCCGGCCGCTTCGCCGAAGCTGCGCTCTGCTGCCGCACCCTGCAGAACGTCTACTCGGAAGCCGAACATCCCGAAGAAGCCACACGCTACGGAGAGTTGGCCGACCGCTACGAAGAACGCTCTTCGGTTTCGGTCCCGGTCGCATCTCCCGAAGACGAACACATTTTCCTGGACGCGCCCGCACCGGCTCAGCCGAAACCGGGTCAAACCAAACCGCCTCAAGCCAAACAGGTTCAACCCAAACCAGTTCAAGCGAAGCACGCCGCGGCACCTCCGGTTCAAGAGCCGGAGAGCGATATACCGGAATTTGCCGTCGAAGAAGTCCCCGCCGAGGACCCTGTCGCCGAGGAAGAAGCTGCCCCGGTGGCGCAGGCCGCTTCGCCCTGGCCTAAGGCGGCCGAGCCCGAGTTTGCCGTGGTTGACGAGTCCTCCACGGCCTCGGAGGAACCCGCGGCGTCCTCAGGTGAAATCGATCTTTCTTCGGAATGGGATGACTCTCTCACCGTCGAGGCCGACGCCCCGGCGGAGGAAGTTGAAGCATCCGGCGATCAAGAAGCTCCCGATACCAGCAAAGCCGACGAGACCGTCGAAGAGATTCGTTTCTATCTCGGCCACGGCATGCCTGCGCAGGCCATGGCTGCGCTCGCCAAGCTGCAGACCCTGACCAATGATGCGGCCATGATCTCCGAGCTTCGCGCCGAAGTGGAAGCCGCCACTCAGGCCGCCGCCGAACAAGACAGCCCGGCCGCGACCGAGCCCGAGATCGAAGAACTTACCTCCGACGATATTCCGACCCTGGAAGTCGCCGTCGATGAAACGCCTGTCGAAGAAGCTCCCGCCGTGGATGAACCTGTGGCCGTCGAGCCGGAGCCTGTAGTCGAAGAGATTCCAGTCGTCGCGGAAGCCGCGGTTGAGAGCGCGCCTGAACCTGTGGTTCACGTTCCCGTGGTGAATGTTCCCGCGCCCGTTGTACCTGCGCCTGTCGTTCACGCACCAGCTGCTCATGCACCGGCTGCTCACACACCGGTCGTTCACGCACCGGTCGTACACGCTGCCCCGGCGGCGGCGGCGACCAAGCCCGCGGTCGCTGCAACCCCGGCCCCCGTTCTGGGCGAGTTCGTTGCCGATATCGAAGCCTCCCTCGGGGAAGACTTCCTCAGGTCCGCTCCAATTGTGCAGTCCGCGCCCGCACCGCCGGTTCCCGCGCCCGTGGCTCCGAGAGCAATTCCGCCGATGGCTGCGAGCGCGGCCGCTTCGGCCTCACCGGCGAATCACGTCGCGCCTTCCGCACCGGCCACTACGCCGGCGGCCATGGCTTCCGTCGCCTGGCACGCACCGGTCGCCGATGTTCCCAGGCCGCAGCCGCCTGCCGCTCCTGCTCCTGCCGCCAAAGCATCTCCGTTTGGCGAGGACGCCGGAGTCGATCTCGCCGAAATGTTTGGCGAGCTCAAGAAGGACCTCGACGCCGATATTGCTTCCGCCGACGAAGATCCCGAAACTCATTACAATCTAGGAATCGCCTTCCGCGAAATGGGCCTGCTCGATGAGGCCATCGGCGAGCTGCAGAAGGCCTGCCAGTCCTTTGAGCAGGGACATCCTTTCCCACAAATCATGCAGACCTACACCTGGCTGGCCCAGTGCTTCCTCGAAAAAGGTGTGCCTGAAGCCGCCATCCGCTGGTATGACAAAGCTCTCAACGTTCCCACCATCGACGGCGAAACCCGCGTCGCTCTGCACTACGAACTCGCTTCCGCCTACGAAAGCGCCGGCGACAAGCCGTCTGCTCTCAAGCATTTCATGAACGTTTACGGCACCAACATCGACTATCGCGACGTCGCCGAGCGCATTAAGGCCCTGAAGTCGTAGAATAGCGCGATGGCTTTCGTCGTGAATTCCCTGTATCCGGGGTCGAATAAAAGGTCGAATATAAATCGGAGGGCACGTCTCCGTGCGCATCGCCGTGCACTCAACGGCACACTTCGCCGTGATCGCCGTGCAGGCTCTTCCTCTACGCGGTGTCGGAGATGCCCCGCATGAGCGACCTCAGCCCCCTTTCCACCGCGCCCGGCAATCCGCCAAAAGCCGCGCCGCCGCAGCCTGACCCGAACGCTCCGCTTCTCGGTCCTCCACTCGACGCTGAGGCTGATCGCCCAGACGGCCCCATCCAGGTCTGGATGCATCGCATCTCCGTCTTTCTTTTTGTATTGATCAGTGCCGTGGCCGGAGTGCTGCTCATCATTCTGCCGTGGACGCCGGAGTGGACCGACAACTACCTGCTGCTCTCGTTCCCCGCGCTCCGCGACGTGGTTTCCAACGGCTTCTTCCGCGGACTGTGCAGCGGCCTGGGCCTGCTCGATATCTGGATCGGTTTCTGGGAAGCGCTCCACTATCACGAGCAGCAATAGAGATCTGCACGAGCGTCAATAGACCTCCGCACAAGCAGCAACAGCGATCGGAAACGCCTGCACGACCGTGGAAGAGTGGCGCTTCGAGCGCCGCGTCCATGAGCTCAAAATGCCGGGCGTCAGCCCCCGCGGCACAGTGCTGGTATCCTAATAATCTGCGATTCGGCCCCTGAATTCCAGAACGCGAGCCATTTATGACTGACCATCTCGAATCCGCGCCGGTAGCGTACCAGAACGAACCCTTCCTCGACAGCCCCGACGGGCGCATCCTCCGCATCCTGGCCGAATATCAGGAACCCCTGGCGCGCTTCCGCCGCGAGCAGATTCAGGACACCGTGGTCTTCTTCGGCTCCGCCCGCTTCCACGGACACGACACTGCCACGGCCGCGCTCGCCAAGCTCAAGAAAGATCAGGCCGGTACTCCGCCCGCGCAACTCGAAAAAGATCTGAAACGCGCCCAGGCCGCCGTCGACATGGCCCGCTATTACGAAGACGCCCGCAAACTCGCGCATATGCTGACCGAGTGGTCGATCCAGATTCCCGCCCGCCGCCGCCGCTTCGTCGTGACCACCGGTGGGGGCCCCGGCATCATGGAAGCCGCCAACCTCGGCGCCCACGAAGCCGGAGGAAAAACCATCGGGCTCAACATCCAGCTCCCCTTCGAACAGAGCCCCAACCAGTACATCACGCCCGCGCTGAACTTTCAGTTCCATTACTTCTTCATGCGAAAATTCTGGTTCGCCTATCTCGCCAAGGGCCTGGTGATTTTCCCCGGCGGCTTCGGCACCATGGACGAACTCTTCGAAATCCTCACCCTCGCGCAAACCGACAAGCTGGCCAAGAAAATCCTGGTGGTCATTTACGGCAGCGAATACTGGAACCGCATCCTCAACTTCCAGGCCTTCGTCGACGCTGGAACCATTTCGCCCGACGACCTGAATCAGTTCAAGATTGTCGACACTCCCGAAGCCGCCTTCGAATTCCTGCGCGACGGCCTGACAAAATATCACCTCGGCGGCACGCAAAAAAAAGAAGGTGAAGCCCTGCCAGAGATCGCCAAGACCAGACCCTAGAGACGGGATCGTATTAGTGGTGTTGTCATTCCGACCGCAGCCGGAGCGAACGCGACGGCAACGGAGGAATCTGCGGTTGCATTAAACTGCCAAACAGATGCCGCCCCTTCTCTACTACATCACCGACCGCACCGCGTTCGCAGCCGACGAACCCAAGCGCCGCCGCCGGCTCCTGGAAAAAATCAGCGAAGCCGCCCGCGCCGGCGTCGACTACATCCAACTCCGCGAAAAAGATCTCCTCACCCGAGACCTGGAATGCCTGGCCCGCGAGGCCGTCCACGCCATTCGCGAAGCACTGCCCACTGATCACCATCCACTGTCCACTGCTCTTCTAATCAACTCCCGTACCGACGTGGCGTTAGCAGTTCAAGCCGACGGCGTCCACCTGCGCAGCGATGACATCTCCCCCGCGGAAGCACGAGCAATCTGGAAACAATGTGACGCGGGCGCCCCCGCCCGCGTCTCGCCACAAGCTCCGCTGATCGCAGTCTCCTGTCACTCCCCAGCAGAAGTGAGCGTAGCCGCCGCGACCGGCGCGAATCTCGCCGTGTTCGCCCCGGTCTTCGAAAAAAAAGACGCGAACCCAGCCGGCCTCGAAGCGCTTCGTCTAGCCTGCAAAAATAAAATCCCCGTCCTGGCCCTGGGCGGAAACACGCTGTCCAACGCCCGCTCTTGTCTCGACGCCGGAGCCGCCGGCATCGCCGCCATCCGCCTCTTCCAAGAGAACAACATCGCCGAAGTCGTGAAACGATTGCGCAATCCCTAGGCTTCCTCTGTGTCCTCCGTGTCCCTCTGTGGTAAAGCCTTTGCTCTTGCTAGACTGAGGATCAAATGACGGCAACGCTGACCCAACTCGCGGCCCGTGCGCCGCTCGAACCCGCACTCGTCCAGATTCCCGCCGCCTGGTTCCTGATGGGCTCCAACACCGGCCAGGACTGCGAACGCCCCATCCATCGTGTCTGGGTCGACGCCTTCCACCTCGCCGCCACGCAGGTCACCAACGCCGAGTACGCCCGCTTTCTCAGCGCAACCGGCGCAACGCAGCCCCCGTTCTGGCAGGACGCAAACTTCAACCATCCAGAGCAACCGGTGACGGCAGTCTCCTGGCACGAATCCGCCCGCTACTCCGAATGGCTCGCTTCGCAAACCGCCCGCGCCTACCGCTTGCCCACCGAAGCCGAATGGGAACTCGCGGCCCGCGGCGGCCTCGAACAAAAACAGTTCCCCTGGGGTGACGCCCCGCCGCAATCTCTGCCGGACTACGCCACGCGCTGGCTGACCGGCCCCGAGCCGGTGGCCCGCTACGCCCCCAGCGCCTTCGGACTTTTCGACATTGGTGACAACGTCCACGAATGGTGCAGCGACTGGTACGACCCCAACTACTACGCCATCTCGCCGGAACGCAATCCGCAAGGCCCCGAGCAAAGCCCGATGAAGCCTCCGCGCAAATCCTCTCGCGGAGGATCCTGGCGCCACCAAATCAAAGTCGCCCGCTGCTCCGCCCGCTCCAGCATCCCACCCGAGTTCCAATACGCCGATTACGGATTCCGAGTCGCGTGTAGTAAGTGAACGCGATGGCCGCGCTGCGTGACTTATATACTCTTGTCATTCCGAACCGGGCAAACGCCCGGTGAGGAACCTGCTGTTTGCCGGCATCTTCTGAGAACGCGGGGGCAAGCACAAATGTT
>DATHQJ010000318.1:0-25695 GCA_035482825.1 Binatus sp. (SeqCode)
GAAGATTGAGATCAAAGATGTGATGATCGGAGAAGTCTGGATTGCGTCCGGTCAATCGAACATGACGTTCTCGCTCGAAGGCGCCGAGGGCGCGGCCACGGAAGTTCCAAAAGCCAATTATCCGAATATCAGGCTTTTTACTGTTCCCAGAAAGATCGCAGTTTCTCCGCAGGAGGATACGCTGCCGGCGCGCTGGAAGATTTGCACTCCGGACAACGCCAAGGAATTTTCCGCGGTGGCGTATTTTTTTGCGCGCGAGATTCATCGCACGCAGAACGCTTCAGTCGGCATCGTCGAAAGCGCGTGGCCGGGAACCACAATTGAGGATTGGGTTGCTCCAGAAACCTTGCAGGCCGATGTGAACCTGAAGCCGGTCTCTGAAGAATGGAACCGTGCGACGCCTGAGCAAAAGAGTTTTGCCGGGAGTTCGCTTCCGCTGGAACTCGAGTTCGATGATTTCGAACTCGTCCCGGCAGACGGATCACCGAGCACAGTGCTGGCAAATTTTGACGACGGCACCACGCATATTTCCAGCGGCGGAACATTCTCTTACAGCTGGGAATCCGCGCCAAACACACCGTTTGAACTGGTGGCCCCGGGCCGAGGAGAGCGGGGATTCGCGGCCCGCGTGGCCGGGCGCCTCGACGGCACGCAAGATTCGACGTTGAGAGCCAGCTACAAACTAGATGGCGCTCCCGTCGACCTCACCTCTTATTCCGGCATACGATTCTGGGTGCGCGGCAACGGGTCCTTCCGTTTCCTTTCGAAGCAGCCGACCATCACCGACTACGATGACTACGCCACGCCGGTTCTGAAAGCGACCCCGGCCTGGAAGCAGGTCACAGTTTCGTTCCGCGATCTCCACCAGGACGGCTGGGGCGTGACGCTGCCCTTTACCCAGAACGCGCTCTCCGAGTTTTGGATCGAAAACCTAACCACCGCGGAGTATGCGCCCATGCCCGTTTCCGGCCTCTACGAAGGCATGATCACTCCGCTGCTCCCGTCCACGTTCCGCGGCGTGCTCTGGTACCAGGGAGAAAGCAATGCGCTCAAGGCTCACCAGTATCGGAAGCTGCTGCCCGCTCTGATCGACAGTTGGCGTGACGCATTGCATGACCAAGATCTCGGATTCCTGATCGTGCAACTGCCTAATCACGGCGCCACGCCCGACGATCCAGGGGAATCGGCCTGGGCCGAACTGCGCGAGGCGCAGTTGATGACGCTAGAGCACGTTCCTCAGACCGGAATGGCAGTCACCATCGACGTCGGAGATCCCAAGGATGTTCATCCCCATCGCAAACTGGAGGTTGGGCAGCGGCTCGCGTTGTGGGCGGAAGGAACCACATATAAACAGCCGATCGAATATTCAGGGCCTCTCTATGAATCCATGCGAATCGACGGCCATGAGATCCGCGTAAGCTTCACTCACGTGGGTTCGGGTCTGGAAGCGCATGAAGTGGGAGAGTTACGAGGGTTCGCCATCGCTGGCGCCGATCGAAAATTCCACTGGGCTCAGGCTCGCATCGACGGCAATTCGGTGGTGGTTTCAAGCGCCGATGTGCCCAGCCCGGTGGCAGTGCGCTATGCGTGGGCCGATAGCCCGGTATGCAATTTGTTTAACAAGGATGGCTTGCCCGCATCGCCGTTCCGCAGCGACGATTGGCCGGGGATCACTGGGCCGTGAACCACTGCTGGGCTTCTTTCGCTGACTTCTATATGAACATTTTCGATCCTGCCCAGTTCGCTTCCAACGCCTCGCGGGAATGTCGTACTGCCTTGCTCTGGCTGTTCGCAGCTGGCTTTGTGATGGCCGCGCCGATCGTAGGCGAAGCGCAGAACTGGAATCCGCAGCGCGTCGGCGAGCCACTGCTGCGGGATCCGATTTGGGTCTATAACAACTGGTCGGCTTACGATGAATTGTCCGACCGTATTCCACTCACCGAAGAGCTGGCCATGCGGGAACTGGCGCAGATTGTGCGCCTGAAGAAGTTCGGAGTCCATTTCGACTATTACATGATGGACGCCTTCTGGTTCGATCCGGACGGCGCCTATCGCCAGTGGCGAAAGCCGAACTGGCCAGACGGCCCCGACCGCTGGATCGCCGAGTGCCGGAAGAATGGAATTCTTCCGGGACTGTGGTTCAGCACCAACACTCTGGTCAAGATCAACGCCGCCCCGCAGTGGCAGGATTCGCTGAACAAGAACAAAGGATCGATGTCGTTCTACGAGGGCGGTTTCCTGCCGGACTTCATGACCGTAATGCAACAGTGGTATGACCGTGGCATCCGCATGTTCAAGTTTGATTTCGTCGATTTTGCGGCGGCGACTCCGGATTCCGAAAAAACGCAGACGCCGCAGGAAATCAATCTTCGAAATCAAAACGCTTTCCGCGCGGCGCTGCAGAAGTTTCGCCGGAAAAATCCTGATGTCGTCCTCGAGGGATTCAACGGGTTCGGCGGCGATGTCGAATCCACCGATTTGCCTTTGCCCTTTCAGCATCCGATCGATCAGCGCTGGCTGGAGGTGTTCGACGCTTTGTATTCCGGCGATCCGCGCCCCTCGGATGTTCCCGAGATGAATTTCTGGCGCTCCATGGATATCTACAGTGACCACATGGTGCGGCAATATGAGCGCAGTTTTCTGCCGCTGGAGCGTATCGACTCGACCGGCTTCATGATTGGCAACACCGGAACCATCTACTACCGTAAGACGAATGCCTGGCAGGGGATGCTGCTCCTGATGGTGGCTCGCGGTGGCTGGATCAACACCATCCACGGCAATCTCGAATTTCTCGACGACCAGCAGGCCCGCTGGTTCGCCAAAGTGCAGTCGATGTACGCGCCTCTGCAGGCTATGGGAAGAACCAAGACGTTTGGAGGAATGCCCGGCGAGGTGAAACCGTATGGTTTTGGCTCGTTCGATACGCAGGGAGCCGTGTATTCGATCGTGAATCCAGGACAGACGGTGGAAGAGATTCAAATGCCTTTGTTGTCGAGGCTGCAGTCGCCGGTTACCGGTGGTCGCATTCTTTTCCGTGATGCCGGATTCAAGCCCCTCTTGAGCGGCGACAAAATCAAACTAGGTCCCGGACAGATGGCGGCCGTGGGTTTCGGACGTTACTCGGACGCTCAGTACGATCTGGGGATTCAGGAGGACGTACGCATTCCGATGAGCATTCTCCCGGTGGGCGCGCAGTTTCAGTCGGATGGGAGCAATGCGGTCGTGGCGACGAGCACGCCTCCCGAGAAAGGCGATCTAAGAATTATGCTGCAACAGCGCGGAAAAGATGGTCGCCTGATGCGGAGTTGGCCGGGCGGCCCGCCCGACGGCATCCCGATGGGCAAAGTTCTCGCGTTGCAGGCAACTCAGGCGGGGAAGAGCATCCCGATCGAGATCAACTACGACAAGCTGATCTGGAGCGGACTCTCGTGGGCCGTGGGTGAAATTCGTCACGATGCGATGCGTGCCGGAGACCCCATTACAATCCGCTGCTCTTCGACGGAAAAAAGTCCGGTCACGTTGGAGTGCAAGCTCTTCGCGGTTCAGTATTAGGCTTCATGGACATGTCTCGACGATTCTTTCTTGGTTTGCTGGGCATAGCGTTTGTCGCCGCATTCCATTGCGCGGCGCAGACGGCCTCGACCGCGCCCCACGGACTGCCGTATTTTGTGGATTGCGGGAGCCGGGATGAGAAGAGCGACGGTCGATCTCTGGATTCACCATGGAACACCCTGGAGCAAGTGAACGGACACATCTTTGCTGCCGGGGATGAACTGCGCTTCAAGCGTGGCAGCACCTGCCGCGGCATGTTGTGGCCAAAGGGAAATGGTTCGGATTCCTCACCCATTCGCATGACGGCCTACGGCACAGGATTGCGGCCCAAGATCGTTGCGGAGTCTGGAAGCGATGCAGTGCTGAAGCTGTTCAACCAGGAATATTGGAACATCGACTCCCTTGAACTTTCCGGGGCCAATAAGTTTGGCGTCTTTATCAGCGGAGACAAAGGCATTCTTCATCACCTCCACTTGGCGAATCTGCTGGTACACGATGTCGGCGGCGCGGAGATGAAAAATAAGGAGAGCGGACTGGTGGTAATCTCTCCCGGCAGTGTCGATCAGCGCTTCGACGATGTGCTGGTGGATGGCGTGACCGCCTATAACACGCAGGAATGGGTTGGCATCATGGTAGGCGGCGGCAATTTTGGCTGGCCGCCAGAAAGCACCTGGAGCACGCACGTCGTCATCCGCGATTCCATCGTGCATGACGTGCAGGGAGACGGCATTGTGCTCTTCCGTGTTCGCGATGGCCGACTGACGTCGAATGTCGCGTGGAACACTGGAATGCAGGTTACGGAGAGTATGGGAACTCCCAATGCCATCTGGACCTGGATGTGCCGCGACTGCGTGGTGGAGGAGAATGAAGCGTTCCTGACCGACAGCCCAGGCGTGGATGGCGGAGCCTTTGACATCGACTATGGCAACACCAACAACTCTGTCGTCGACAACTACGGACATGACACGCAGGGGTATTGCATCGCGGTCTTTGCGGCCGGGTATATCACACATCACAGCGAAGTGCGGGGCAATACCTGCCTGAACAACGGGCGCAGTCCGCGAATGGCGCAGTTTCAAGGCGCCATCTTCCTGCATACTTGGAATGACGGAAAACTGGATGGGCTCGTGGTGGAAGACAACACAGTCTACTGGGATCCTCCGGGGACGGCTCCGGCCATAATCAACGACGCTGCCTTTCAGGGCGACGGAATTTTCAAGAACAATCGGATTTATTCGACGTCGCCCTGGATGGTTACGAGCGACCGATCACTTCATTTCGAGAGCAACGAGTACAGGTTTTTCTACAATGATAATCATGGCGGATTGAACGCGAAGTGGAGCTACGGCGGCCGCATGTTTCAAGGTTTCGCAGATTATCAGGCAGACAGTGGACAGGAGTCCGGCAGCACCTTTCGTTCGATTACGACGACAAATCGAGACTCGGTGTTTTGGCAGGAAGCGAGCGACGCGACCAGGCAATTGGACGCAACCTATCGGGAACTACTTTCCGCACCGCTTATCGGTTTGAATCACGACACGGGTTCGCACCCCAAGCTGGGCGGAAAATGGACGATCTATGCCACACTGTCTTGCCGATTTGACACGGCCGGGCTGCTGGATGAAGCGAGCCGCCGGCAATTAGTGATCCTCAAGAGTCTCGCCGCACAGTTTCATTCCACTGGACTTGAGACGGTGATTGCGCTGCGCCACTGTGCAGAGGAAGCCTCCAGAAACGGCTCTCTTGCCAACGCGATCTCCGATCTCAACTTCGACGGCGCTACATTCGTGGCTGCCCAGACAACAGCCGGAAATCCATTCGAAGATCCCCTCTTGCTGTTCCTCTCGCCCGAGGGGCATGTGATCAGAGACTGGCGTGGCCGTGCGGGGGCAAGCGAACTCGGTATCGTGGTACGCCAGAAATTGGGCGCCCCTGCCTACTCGCAAATCGGCGAAACCCGGTGAAAGCGAATCCGCTTCTGCTCGAAGGTCAGAATTTCCACTGCCTGCGGTTGTGCTATGGCAGGATTTCTGCTTGCGCCGCTGAACCGCGCGCGGAATCGGGGCTGATCCAAACCTTAACCTGCGCGGTTTCGGCGGCGAACTGGTTGTGATCGTTCCACATCGCGAACATTTCCGGCGTCAACCTGAACTTCACTGTTTCTGTTTCGCCGGGAGCTATTGCTACCGTCTGGAATCCTTTGAGCGCGCGGACCGGTTGCGCAACGCTGGTACCCACGAGCTGAATGTAGAGTTGCACAACTTCTTCGCCGCTCCGCGACCCCGTATTCGTTACTTCGGCCTCGGCGGTCATGATCGCAGGCCCATTCGGCGAGGCGCTCAAGTTCTTATTCAGAGCGGCGGCACTCAAACGCTGCGTGCTGATCGTGGTTTTGCCGTAAACAAAAGTGGTGTACGAGCCACCGTAGCCGAAGGGAAACTGCGGAGTGTTCTGTTCATCGAGATATCGCGACACGTATTTATTGACAATATCGGTGGGGGGATGAGTGAGGTCGGCATTGCCAGGAGGCCGCCCGGTATTGAGCGAGTTGTAATAGAGGGGCTCCTGGCCCACACTGCGCGGCCAGCTGACAACCAGTTTCCCGCGGGGATTCACATCGCCGAACAGAGTCCGCACCAGCGCCGGTCCTCCGCCGATTCCCGGCAACCACGCCGCGATTACCGCCGGTACGTGTTCGAATGCCCAGGGCACCGTCAACGGCCGCCCGCCGAACAGAATCAGGACGACGGGCTTCCCCGTGCGGACAATAGCTTCCAGCAATTCCTGCTGCCTGCCGGGAAGTCCAAGGTGCGCGCGAGAGGCGGCTTCACCACTCATGTCCGGGCTCTCGCCAAGTGCCAGTACAACGAGATCGGCCTTTTGAGCGCCCGCCACCGCGGCCGCAATCTCCTCGTCGGTTCCGTCGAGAATGCCGGTTCCTTTGAAACGCGACACGTGGCCCTCTCCGACTCGTTGCGTCAGTGCAGCGGTGAACGAGATGCGTGGCCCGGTTCCCGGCGGTGCGCCACCGGGATAAGAAGAATCGGGATAGGATGAATCGTCGCCCAGCGGTCCGATTACAGCGATGTTTTGAGTTTCCCGCGTCAGTGGCAGCAGCGGCATTCCTCCGGGCCCATTCGCATTCCTGAGCAACACGAAAGAGCGCTCGGCGGCGGTCTGAGCCAGCGCAATACTGTCGGGAAGATAAAGCGCATTCGCCGCCGCGGCTTCGTCAACGAACGGATGTTCGAACAAGCCGAGAGCGAGTTTGACGCGCAGCACATGCCGAACCGCGTCATCCAGTTCCGCCTGCGTCGCCTGCCCTGAGCTCACGACCTGCCGCAAGTGATCGTGATAGAGACTGCTCACCATGTCCATGTCGACGCCGGCGACGAAGGCTTTGCGCGCCGCGGTTGCACCGTCCGCGGCAATGCCGTGCGGAATCAATTCCGCGATCGAGTTCCAATCGCTGACCACCAGTCCTCGAAATCCCCATTCTTTTCGCAGCACCTGCTTCAGGGTGAACGGATTGGCGGTCGAAGGCACTCCGTTCAAAGAGTTGAATGCGCTCATCAGCGAGGCCACGCCGGCTTCGACTGCCGCGTGAAACGGCGGCAGGTAGTATTGCCGCAAAGTATGTTCGGAAATCTCGGTGCTGTTGTAATCGCGCCCAGCCTCGGCCGCGCCATAGCCGACATAGTGCTTAACGCACGCGGCGATGCTGTCCGGAGCATTCAACCGCGAGCCCTGGTAGCCCCTCACGTACGCCGCAGCCATTGCCGATCCCAGAAAAGGATCTTCCCCTGCGCCTTCCGCCATCCGCCCCCAGCGCGCATCGCGGGCGATGTCGACCATCGGCGAAAACGTCCAGCGGATGCCGTCGGCCGACGCCTCCATGGCAGCTACGCGCGATGCTTTCTCCACGATCGACGGATCCCACGTCGAGGCCAGCCCCAGCGGAATGGGAAAATCCGTTTTGAATCCGTGGATAACGTCGAGCCCAAACAAGATCGGAATATGCAGCCTCGACTTTTCCATCGCAATCTTCTGGTACTTGTTGATCTCGCGCGGATCCACCACGTTGAACAGCGAGCCGATCTGACTGCGCGCGATCATGTCGTCGTAGTCAGTCCTGCCGGTTCCTGGCCCGGTGGGTTGACCGGCGGAATACTGCACCAGTTGTCCGACCTTTTCCTCCACGGTCATCTGCCGAAGAAGCGAGTCCACTCGCGGGCCGACAGTCGCATCCGCGATGTTTACCCCTGGGCCGGCCGGCTTCGGCGTCGACTTCATTTGCGCGGACATACCCACGCTCATGACCATGCAGATCCCAGCCAACAAAAATGCGCTGGAGATCATCTTCAGCAGAAGCGAACAAGTTCTGCGACCGGACGAATCAGGTGGCCAACTATGTGGCGCGCGACAAACAGCGATGCAGGGCGCTGAGTAGAGCATGGGGTGCAGCCTCCGTCGGATGCGGCTCCGACCTTTTACTAAATCGGGTTAGTAGGGCGTTGCCGCAATGTATGAAAAACTCTTTCTTGCGCAATGTCAACAAATATCGCGTTCGGAGATTGCGCGGGATGGGGGAACATCTGCTTGCTACCAGGATTCGTTTGTGCGAGACTGCGCAGCGTGACGACAAAAAAGACGGGCAAGGGTGGCGGCCGCACATTACACCCCGGGCCCAAACCGGTGAGCCTGAAAGAACTGGCGGAAGTCGTGGGCCTCGCGCCCGCGACCGTCTCGCTGGTGATCAACCGTTCCAGCGTTGCCGACACCATCCCTCAGGAGACCAAAGACAGAATTTTTGCCGCCGTCAAGAAATACAAATACCGTCCGAATTTTTTCGCGCGCTCCTTGCGCGCCCAGCGCAGCTTTACCATCGGAGTCATCGTCCCCGAGGTCAGCGATGGCTACTCGGCCTCGGTCATGAGCGGAGTGGAAGACTATCTCCTGCAAGAGGGATATTTTTACTTCGTCGTGAGCCACCGCCACCGCGCCGACCTGATTGATGAATATCCCAGACTTCTGCTGGAGCGATCGGTCGACGGCTTCATCGCGGTTGATACCCCCTGGACGCTTTCGCTGTCCGTGCCCGTGGTCACCGTTTCCGGACACAATCAGGTCGCGGGTGTGACCAACATTGTCCTCGACCACGTGCGGGCCGCGGAAGTCGCGCTCAAGCATCTTGCTCAGCTCGGCCATCACAACATCGCTTTCATCAAAGGACAGGAATTCAGTTCCGATACTGAAGTTCGCTGGGCAAACATCCAGAAGGCGGCTCGCCAACTCGGCCTGCCGATTTCTCCTTCGCTGGTTTCGCAACTCAAAGGCGACTCGCCGTCTCCCGAACTCGGCTATGAGGCCACTCGGAAATTACTGGCGTCGCACAAACCTTTCACCGCGTTGTTTGCTTTTAACGACATTTCGGCGATGGGCGCCATCCGCGCGCTGCGAGAGGCCAAGTTGCGCGTTCCGGAGGACGTATCGGTGGTCGGCTTCGACGACATCCACAGCGCCGCCTACCAGAATCCGCCGCTGACCACGGTGCGGCAACCGCTGCGCGAAATGGGAAGAATCGCAGCCGAGACTCTGCTGCGCCGCATCAGGCGCTCGGGTTCCGACGCTCATGGCGGCGAGACCATGGTCGAGCCGAAACTCATGATCCGCGAGACCACCTGCCGGGCCCCGAACGCTGTTCCCTCCAAGTAGCCTCCTCCAAAACCCGCTCCGCGAAGATTCCCCAAAAAAAATGTTTCCGTCCAGGAATCGCGTTTGCCCTCCACACCCGGAAACCGCCGGATCGTGCCCACAAAATCGTTAAGGTAATGAACGAATGATTTCCGTTAACGCGCAGAAGCCAGTCCGCATCTAAGCCCCGATCGACAATGCGCTTGACTGTGGAAAATCGCCTGTGCTATAAGCGCCACTGGCGTTACTAAAACGCTTTTGTAGAGTTTTAGTAAACACCATTCAGCAGGTTGAAGGTTTCAGCAAGGTCGGGAGGCCGCAATGCGCCGTTCCACTTCTTCTGCTCTCCTAGTGATTCGTCTTCTTTTCATCAGCACGATCATCGCGTTTCTGCCAGCAACCGCATTCGCCCAGTATGGAGCGAGCTTAGAGGGCACGGTGACCGACAAGAGCGGCGCAGTCGTCGTCGGCGCCACCGTTACCATCACCGATCAGGCGACTGGCGTCAGCCATAGTACGGTCAGCGGTGAGGCTGGTTTCTACCGCATTACCGGACTTCCGCCGGGTTCGTACAGAGTGGACGTGCAAGCCGCCAGCTTTAAAAAGAGCTCCCGGTCCGACGTCCAGGTTGGCTCCGAGGCCGCCAGTGCGGCGAATGTCATACTGGAAGGCGGATCGGCCAGCGAAACTGTGACCGTGAGCGGCGCTCCCCCAGCGCTTCAGACCGAAGATGCCACGGTGCAGGGGACGCTGAGCTCGATCGCCGTCGAGAATCTGCCCGAAATCGACCGTGATCCGTATGAACTGCTGCGCCTGGCTCCGGGAGTGTTTGGCGATGGCGCGCGCACGGGCAACGGCCAATCCGCGGGCTTTCCCAACGGCGCGGGTGGCAACGGCGGTTCTGCTGGACCGGGTGGATCCAACACCGCCATCTTTCAGGTCGAGAACCAGCAACCCATCAGCGCGAATGGACAGCGCGTGACCTCGAACGATTATCTGGTGGATGGAGTCAGTGTGAACAGCCTGCAGTGGGGCGGCGCTGCCGTCATCACCCCCAGCATCGAATCGGTGCAGGAGATCACTGTTCTCTCCAATGACTACGACGCATCGGATGGACGCAGCTCAGGCGCTCACATCAAGACCGTCACCAAGGGCGGAACCAATGTACTCCACGGCAGTGGAGTGTTCCTGTATCACGATCCAAATTTCAACGCCTTCAACAAGTTCGGCGGTTACGATCAGGGATCCGGTTTCACTCCCCCGGTGCGCGACGACGATGCCTACAAACAGTTCGCCGGCACAGTTGGCGGACCGATTATCCGGAACAAACTTTTCTTCTTCTTCAACTACGAAGGCCTGCGCGCCAACAATACGACTTTCGAAAACAATTGGGTGGAAACGCCACAGTTAGATGCCCTCATGCTCGGGGATCGCGCGGGCACTCCTGTGGCAACGATTCTGCAACAGGGCGGTCTCGCGCCGCGGATTAAACAACTGCTGCCTACGGATTGCTCACTTTGGATCTCGGCCAATCAACCCTGCGCGGTCGTCACGGGCGGAATCGACATCGGTTCGCCGGGGGCCACCTACGGCACCTATATCAATAGCTTCGGAAACGGTTGTCCCAATCCACCCACCTGTACGCCGATTCCTGCGAACTACGTCGGCGGTGGCCTTGACGGTAGCCCAGACTTGGAGTTCGCGCAAATCGCTTTGCCGGCTACCACGGTCGGCAATCAGTACAACATTCGCGTGGACTACAACGCCGGCAAGAATCTGTTCTCCGCCAATACGTTCCTGACCTTCTTCAACACTCTCGGAGCGGACGGGGCGGCGCAAGGCCGGCCCAGCGCGGACTTCGGCACCAAGGACTTCAGCCCCAGCGGCTTCCTTTCCTGGATTAGAACTCTTTCGCCGACCATGCTCAACGAAGCGCGCTTCAATTTTACGCGCTATGCGTTCAATGGCATCACTTCCAATCCCCAGGTTAACTTCGCCATTCCGCGCATCGAGGTTCAGGGGCTGCCTTTGCCGGGTGGTCAGCGCATTCGCTATGGTGCGGCGCAAGGGGACGATTCGCCGGGAATCCTGGCGCAGAATACGTACGCGTTCCGCGATGTGCTCTCCAAAGTGATCGGCAATAAAGCGTTCAAGTTTGGTTTCGAGTACAGCCACGAACAGGACAACGACGCTCTGATCGGTGGCGCCCGCCCCGACCAGGTCTTTCAGGGAATTTGGAACTTCGCCAACGGAACTCCCATTTTCGAAGCGATTGAGGTAAATCCCATAACCGGGGCCGCACCCACCACGCGCGGACAATACTACCGGTCGTCCATCTTCGGTGCGTTCGTACAGAACGACTGGAAGCTTCGCCCCAACCTCACCGTGAACCTCGGGTTACGCTGGGAATACTACGCTCCGCCCACCGAGGCGAATGGACATCTGACGAACTTCGTAGCCGCGAACGATCCCACCAACGGGTTACTCAACGGGGTGGAAGTCAATCCCAGCCAGCAGTGGAGCTCGTCTTACAACAAGTTTGGTCCACGTTTGGGTTTTGCGTGGAGTCCCATGAAGTACGACAACAAGCTAGTGGTTCGCGGCGGAGTCGGCGTTGCCTACGACCGCTTCGACGACGATATCTTCGACAATACCCGCAACAATCCGCCATTTGTGGCGAATTACGGAATCTGCTGCGGAACCGCCGGCCCGCCCTTTGACGGATTCGGCACTCCGTTCGTCAACGGTCAGATCTCTTTCAACTTGGGCGCCAGCAACAACCCCCTGAGTTATCCGGCGAATCCGGTCTTGGCAACCGGGCTGGGATCCAATGGGTTGCCCATATTTGTGCCTGGAGGACCGTACTCCCCGCCCAGCATCTATGCGAACCCTACCAGCATGCCCATCCCCTATACCTACCTTTATTCGCTGCAGATGCAGCAAACCCTGCCAGCGAACTGGGTATTCACCATGGGCTACCAGGGCAGCGCCGGCCACCACCTGACGCGTATAAAGAATCTGGCCTATTTTTATCCCCAGCAGAACCCCTCCGTCGCCAATATCTACTCGTTTACGCCTGACACCAATTCGAATTTCAATGCGCTCACCGGGCAACTGGAGCATCGTTGGAAACATGGATTAACGGCCAACGTTCTATACACCTGGAGCAAGTCGATCGACCAGCTTTCGGCGGAAGGCCCTGGGTTCACCACCAACCAGACGTACCCGATTGACGATGCCACCGAGCGTGGCCCCTCCGACTACGACGCCACGCACAACTTCCGGGCGTACGCGGTTTGGGACGTGCCGATTTTCCGCGAGCGTAGGGATATGTTGGGCAAGCTGGTTGGCGGCTGGCAACTGAACGGAATTTACCAGTTCCACTCTGGCTATCCATGGACCCCGGTTGCCGACAATGTCTGCCCGGTTCTAGGGGCGTCGAACCTCTGCCCGATCCGGCCAACCGGCTACGCCGGTGGCGCGGGAGACGGCCACGACACGTCGGCCTTCCTGCCTCCCACGGCGAGCAATTTTCCGGCGCTCGCGAGCCTTGGCCCGAACGGCGCTAACCCCTATTTCACGCTGCAGACTGCTGGAAGTACTCCGGACTTCCCTGGAATTGGCCGGAACACCTTCCGCGGTCCGCGATATCAGGACATCGATCTCACCGTCGCGAAGGAATTCGGGCTCCCCTCGATGAAATTGCTCGGTGAAGGTGCCAAGGTTCAGCTACGCATGACCGCCTATAACGCTTTCAACAAGCTCAACCTCGCGCCTTTTACATTCGGCAGTGCGTCGACCGTGGTCAGCTACTCCAACTGCGGTCCTCCTACCTGCCCCACGGTTACGCCCGTGGCCAACTCGCTGTTCGGCACGGCCACAAGCGGATTATCTGGCCGAGTGCTGGAATTGCAGGCTCGATTCAGCTTCTGATTTTCCCCGGTCGCAAACAGGCGCGCTCCAAACGGGCGCGCCGATTTTTTTCGACCGCAGACTTGAATCTTTTCGCGACGGTCCAATTTACGCCGACTGCGCTTGAAATCCTGCCCGATCCATCCCTCGCTGTGCTTCCTTATTCTTCATGAACGCCTTCCAGACAAAGCCGGTGCGCAGGTTTTCTGCCATCAGCATCGTAATCCCAAGATCGATCCCGAGCACGTCCGGGTTGTACCAGCCCGTCAGCGGGTTGAAGGCATCGACGAAACCGTAGCGTCCCCAAGCCTTGGGATACCGTTCCCGCATGGTGCGGAGCACCTGCATACAGTCGGGGTAGAGAAACGGCAGGGAGCCGCCCGCCGCGCAGGGAACCACGCTGCCGTCAAGTTTCCCGAGCCGCGGAGGCCCGCCCCAGGCCTGGTATCCCGCGGCCGAGTCCGAGGCCGTGATGCCCCAGAGATGGTCGGAGTAATCGGGGAACTCATCGCGCAGCGACAGGCAGAATTGTTTGTGAGCCTGCGTCGCCTTCACCGAGTTCTCAAAATAGTTAGCGTAGGCGTCGCGCTGGCCCCGGAAGTCGAACCAGGCATGCGAATACTGATGCGTGAACAGCGGATCATTTCCCGAGATGTATTCCAGACCGAAAAACTTTACCGTGGGCCGCGTCCATGCCTTCCAGGATTCCGCCGGAATCGGATGCGTCGGCGACCCCATCGCCAGCAGGTAGATCATCATGAGTTCGCAGTAATGCTCCCAACGGGCGTCAAGAAATCCTGACTCGGGATGCCAGCCCATGGAGAGCGTCTTGCCGCCGTTCAACATCCACGGCCAGTCCACCCGCTCGTAAATCTTCGTGGCCAGGTCCTGAATTTCGGCGTCGGAAAAATGCTGCCGCGCGGTTAACACTCCGCAGAGCAGAATTGAAGTGTCGATCGACGAGATCTCGCTCTTCCACTGCCGCTCCCCGCTGTACACATCGATAAAGTGATAGTAGAAGCCGTGTTCATGGGGGAGTTTCCGCCACAGGAAACGCAGAGTCGTTCGCACTCGTTCGACAATCTCTTCCTTTCTTCTATAGCCGCGAGCATCCGCAATGCAGAGTCCTGACAGCCCGAAGCCGGTGGCCGCAATGCTGGCAATCGGCCGGGCGTCATTACCATTCAGCCGCGCGCGATCCCTTACCTGACCGCTGTGTGACCCCGCCTCGTTCCAGAAGAAATCAAAGGCCGCGCGTTCGATCTCGTCCAGCAGCGCGTCGTCGGAACCGGGGTAGGGAACACGCGCTGGTTCCACAAACTCTCTCCGTTTCGCGCCTCTAGCGAGCGGGGCAGCGAACGGAATGAAGGGAAGCGAAGCCACGCCCAAAGCGCCAGCGCGAAGCAGCTCCCGGCGAGTGAATCGAATGTTTTGATCCATAAAGTGATACTCGAATAGGGAATGAAGGACGATCTGAAGGCAATGATACACAGCCCCGCTATCAGTCGCCGCCACTCCATGTATACTCTGAGCTTTCCGCGACCAGGAAATTGATCGCGCGTCCCACTGCAACCCGACCACATCGGAGGAGATCCACTATGCAGAGCCGCATCACCGGCACCACCATGCCCGTTCTGGAATTTGCCCTCGAGCCCAACGAGACCATCATCTCGGAAGCCGGAGAACTCTCCTGGATGAGCGCTTCCATCCAGATGACCACGCACACCCAGTTCGGCGGCGGCGGCGGACTGTTCGGCGTGCTCAAACGCGTGGCCGGAGGCGGATCGATCTTCATGACCGAATACCGCGCCCTGGGCATGCCTGGCGAACTCGCCTTCGCGACCAAACTGCCGGGCCATATCGTCCCCGTAGAAGTTTCCCCCGGCCACGAGTACATGATTCATCGCCAGGGTTTTCTCTGTGCGACGTCGCAGATTCAGATCGGCGTCGGCTTCCAGCAATCGCTAGGCGCGGGAATTTTCGGGGGCGACGGCTTCCTTCTGCAAAAAGTCAGCGGACAGGGCATCGCCTGGCTCGAGCTCTCCGGCGAACTCGTGGTGCGCGATCTGCAGCCCGGCGAAACTCTGCGGGTTCATCCCGGCCACGTGGGCGCGTTTCAGGCCAGCGTCTCGTTCCAGATCACGACCGTGCCCGGCATCAAAAATATGATTTTCGGCGGCGATGGAATTTTTCTGGCCGCGCTCACCGGCCCCGGCAGAATCTGGTTGCAGACCTTACCCATCGCCCGACTGGCGCACGCGATCGAGAGATACATGCCGCACCAGGCCAGCCGTCAGACGGTGGAAGGCGGTGTAGTCGGCGGCATTGTTGGCTCCATCCTCGACGGAATGAAGTAGGTCGGACGGGTCTTAGGTTTTCGGTCTTGGGATTTCGCCCGCATGACGCGGCCAGCCTAAGACCTGCTACCCAAGGCCCAAGACCTGCCCCCTAATTCTGCGGCGCCGCCAGGCGTGCGTAGTAACCCTTGCGAGCGTGCACCTGCAGCCGCTTGCCGTCTTTTTCTGCGGTGATCCGAATTCTGTGGTACTTTCCGTCGGGCGCGAAATCGGCCGCTCGGTAGGCAACCAGATATCGGCTGCGAATCAAGTCGCGCAGTTTATCGAGAGACTTGTCCAAAACCATCAGGTCGCCCGGAAACATGGAGTCTCCTCCGCTACGCTCGGCAAGCACTTGCAACACTCGATCGGCATCGGTTTTGGCGCCGGCGTCGTCGCTTGTGCTCAACGCGTAAATCGTCACGCCCGACGCTTCCGCCTCTTCGATGGCCTGCTTCAGGCTTCTGTGGCTGGAATTGTCTTCGCCGTCGCTGACTACGACTAACACTTTGGCCACCCGCTCGGTTTCTGGATACGCTGCCAACTTCCAACACGCAAACGAAACCGCATCAAACAGCGCCGTTCCCCCACCGTTAGAGAGCTTATCGATGCCGGTTTTCAAGTCCTTCGCTTCCGCTGTGAAATCCTGGCTCACATTCGTGTCCGAAGAAAAACCCACCACAAAGCCCAAGTCCGTAGTGCCATTCAGCACTTTCTGAAGGAACTTTCCCGCGGCGCGTTTTTCAAAAGAGAAGCGGTCCTGCACCGAGCCGCTGGTATCGATCAACAGGCCCAGGCGCAGCGGCAGCTTGGATTGCGGAACGAACTGCAGGACCTTCTGCGGAGGCCGGTCATCGTCGCTGATCTGGATCTCGGACGACTGCAAATCGTTGACCATCTGGCCGTGATTGCTGACCGCGAAGAATAAGGTGGTTTCATCCACGACCGTGTGCATGGTCCATATTTCCGCGCCGCTGTTCGAGATAGATCGAGTAACGCCGGCAGGTGGGGCTGGGTTGACGTTTGCTGCGACGGTGGCTTTCTCGGCAGGCGAGTTGCAGTTTTCGCAAGCCGCCGCGGATGGCTCATCCTTCACCGCGTTCAGTTGCGCCGCCAGGCGCTCGCTGTTGGGGAACGTTTGTGGCCGCCGAGCATGGGACGACACTGCTGCCAGCAAATCAGCGGCTGTGTCCGGTGCCGGCGACGGCGCGGCTGCATTCTTCTGCCGCGCCAGAATGTCCAGATTCTTGTGGGCGACCGGGGCCAGCGGATTGGTCGGGTCTTCGGCCAGGAACAGAGTTAGCTCGTGTGCAATCGTGTCATTATCTTTGAGTGACATCGCGGCAGCCGCTGCAATGTAATGCACATTTGCCATCCCGCGGTGGTCGAGTGCGTGGACATGGACCGCTGTCTCCAGAGTCTGCGCGTATTGATGGTTTCCATTTTGCGCGAAGGCCAGAGCGGAAAGAATCTTGACGTCCTTCGGATTGAGGGCGGCCGCCTTCTCCAGATTCACGTCAGCCGCCGCAAAATCGTTCGCCGACAGGGCCAGCATTCCAAGATTAAGGAAGGAGCCCGGAAACTTGTCGTCCAGTTTTGCGCCGATCTCAAACTCGCTCTTGGCGCGGCCATCCTGCTGGTCCAGGTAAGCCAGGCCCAGAGTGTTGTGGGCGAGGACGAACTTCGGGTAGGCCGCAATCGCTTTCTGTAGATGAACGATCGCCTGTTTGTGGTTCTGTTCCTTCATCAGCGTGGCGGCGCGGTTGTATTCGTCCAGCGCCTTGCCGGGGGCGTCCAGGTCGAGGGCCGATACGGCTCCTGTATCGACCAGATGTTGCCGGGCCGCCTTCTGCTCGACGTTGTTTTTTTGTTCCCGGTTCGCGGTGTCCATGTAGAGCTGCGCGAAATCAATCTGGGCGAACGCGGAATCCGGCCCGGCGTTCATGAAGGGCAACATCGACTGCGCATGCAGTCCGCTACACAGGCATAAGGCCACTGCCAACGCGCGCAGCGGAGTCATCATATCGAGCGGGTCGCGACTCGACGAGTCGAAACCCGGCACAGCGCCGGGAAAGAATTTTCGCATCAACATTGACATTTGACATCCACCGGGAACCTGCGTGGGGGCGCAAGGCCCTTAGTGTGGGCGCTCGGGAGAAATTAGTCAACGAAGAATCGAAGCCGGCGCAGGGCACTGAAATACTGGGATCGGGAGCGCAATTTCGCATCGTGCCAGGCTGCCGCGGCCGCGCATCTCGGTTAAACTAGAGGTGCAGTCCGCTCTTCCCACCATCACAATGATCAACGGCAAGCGCATCGCGGTCGTCATGCCCGCCTACAACGCGGAGAAGACTCTCCAGGTCACCGTAGGAGAGCTGCCCGAGTTGGTGGACCTCTGCATTCTGGTCGACGACCACAGCCGTGACCGTACGGTCGATCTCGCCCGCGAGCTCGGCCTGCTCGTCTTTCAGCACGACCGCAACTACGGTTACGGACGCAACCAGATGACCTGCTATCGCGAGGCTCTGGCCGCCGGCGCCGATGTCGTCATCATGCTGCATCCCGACTATCAATACACGCCGCTGCTTATCACCGCCATGGCCAGCATGGTGGCCTACGACGTGTATGACGTCGTGCTGGGATCGCGGATCATCGGAGGCCGGGCGTTGCATGGCGGCATGCCGTTTTACAAATACGTCGCCAACCGGCTGCTCACCGGCTTCGAGAATCTATTCCTGCGTGTGAAACTCTCGGAGTATCACACCGGATACCGTGCCTTCAGCCGCAAAGTCCTTACTGAACTGCCGTTGCTGGAAAATTCCGACGACTTTGTTTTCGATAATCAGATGCTGGCGCAGTGTGTGCACTTCGGCTTTCGCATCGGAGAAGTTTCCTGTCCCACGAAATATTTTGAAGAAGCCTCGTCCATCAATTTCCGCCGCAGTGTGGAGTACGGTTTCGGCGTGCTCGCCACCACGTTGCAGTTCGCCTTCCAGAGGATCGGCCTGATCCATCTGCCGCGCTTCAGCAAAGAAGGCCGTAAACTGGTAGCCGGCGGCGAGGCCTACTACGCGCGCCACCCGGAGAGCACGCGTTCCACGTAAATAGAAATGCGGCGCCGCTACGGCAAGCGGCAGACTTTAACCGCTGCATTCTGATACGCGCATTCGATTCCACTTACCGGCTTTTCCAGCACGATCCACGTGACCCCATACTGATTTTTCAGCCGCGCAAAATCCGCAGCCTGCAAATTGCTCCACGGAGTCTGCGCCTGCACCTGACTCCACCACTCGTCCGCCAGCGGAGGGAACATGCTCACAACGCCGTTATCTTTGACCGCGTCGGCCAGTCGGCTGCGCTCGGCCAGGCAGCGGAATCCGATCTCGTCCTCACCCGCGATGTGCAGATACCACGGATCGAGGGCGAACACCGCATCCTCCGGCGTGTTTTGCCGGGCCCAGACAAACGCCTGCGCCCACGGGTTCTTGGGCGCGCGCCCCGGCCACTCCACGTGCGCGCTGGCGGGAAACAACGACCGCTGCGCGAAGAACATTCCGCAACACAGCGGTACGAACAGCGCCAGCCAGCGCCACGCGCGGTCTTTGAGCACATACTCGCCTAAAAATCCTCCGATACATAGAAACATAAACAGGTAGAGCAACTGAAGGCTGCGCAGCGGCTGCACGCGCGCCAGACTTTCAAACCGCGCCGGCAAATCCAGCACCAGGGCTACCACCAGATAGATTGCCCCATAGATTGCGAAGGCGCGGCACACGCGCGACAGCAACCCAGGCCGCGCGATGCGCGCGACGTTTGCGATTCGCGAAAACCACCACAACAATCCCAGCGGAGCCAGCAGCCCCAGCCACTCGTACCACTCCCAATTCTGGATGTAATGATGGGCGTGAAGCTTCGCCGCTTCGTGATAGGCAGGGGAGAATTGCGGCGCGAAAGGAATCCACGCGAGAGCAAGGCACGCCAGCACTCCTGCGCTCGTGCTCTTCGCGGGGACGGTTCCTGACTTGTTCTCAATCTTTTCCAGCACGAACCAGAGCGCGCAAAAGGAAAACGGAAACACCCACATCAGCGGATGCACGCAAGCTGCAAACCCGATCCACAACAGCACCCGAACATATTTCTTCTCCAGCATGCGCGCCACTGCGAACACCGCGGCAAACATCGCCAGGTTGCGCGGGTTCAAGTATTGATCCATCAGGTAAAGCGCCGTGCCCGAGACAGGAATCGTCAACAGACCCGCCACCAGAATCACGCCGACCCAGCGTGCACGCGTCGTGGCGAAACAAAGCCCAGTCAACTCCCAGCAAGCCAGCAGCAAGAGAAAAATCGAGACCACGTACCACAGAAATAATCCGGCTTCCAGCGGCAGGTGCGTCACGCGCAGCGAAGCCGCCACCAGATTCGGAAACAGGGTCATGCTGGCGTGCGACTCGAAGAACTCTTTCCCCACTGGAAACAACTGCGGGCGCAGAAGTTTTTCAATGCCAGGCAGGTAAATCTCGGCATCCTCGGCGTAAGGATGGTAGCCGTGAACTGCCACGGCCCCCGCGGTGAGCAGCGACAGCAACGATCCCGTCTTGTATTTCGTCAGTTGGATTTCGGTGACTCCGCTTTGCAAGGCACTGCTTCAGCGGCGACGTATTTCGTTCAAATTTGTATCGCTTGTGGCGAGGCCAGAAGCCCCGCCAATTCAAAACGCGCAGCCCGCGTTCGCTTTGGTGCATGCCGCCACGAGGCTACCGCATAGACTGCAAGAATCACAAACATCGGGTCGATCGGCCGTCGATAGTAAACCTCCGGATGAGTTACGCAATAAATGAGCGGAAATAACAGCAGCACAATCAGAAACGGCACCGCCGCCACGGATCGTTGCCGGAACGCGCGGATCAGCCCGACGATCGCCAGGATGCTTAAAATCGAGCAGACGACGACGTTGGCCGGGTCCAGCGGTTCTTCGCGAAGATAGTCGTGGCTGAAACTCCAGAATCCAGTCCACAGATAAATCCCCCGTCGCGCGCACATCCACAGAAAAAATCCCGGATGCGTCCAGATAAAACTCGATCCCTGCTGAAATTTATGTTGCATGTACGCGCTCTCGCCTGCGTTCTGGTACTCGGCCATTGCAGCAGCACTGTGCGACGGATACAGGCTGCGATTTACCCAGTAATCGCTGTAGCCGTTGTTGCCGACATAGAGTTCCAGTCCGAGGCCGGAACGCATCGGGACCAGGCGATGGAACGTCTCGAAGTTGCGCATCGTCCAGGGCGCAACGGCCAGCAGAAAAGCTGCCGTCGCAATCACGGCTCGACCGACCCAGCGCTCACGCCCCTGAAGCCGCCGCCAGCACGCCCACAAACCGAGAAAGGGCAAGACCGAAAGCGTGGTCGGTTCAGTGAGCGCCGCCAGGCCGCAGGCCAGGCCGAATCCTCCCCAGGCTAACCAGCCGCGGAGTTCAGGCAGTTCCAGTGCGAACAGAAAAAGACAAGCCAACAGCAGTGTGGCGAGGCAGGTCGGCCAGACCCAGTCGGCGGAAAAATAAATTCCGTACGGAAAGAACGCCCAGACCCATCCCGCCCACCGTGCCGTCCGATCTCCAAAACAGCGCCGCGCAATCAGGAAGACCGGAATGCACGTCAGGGCAGAGAACAAGCTGTCAACCGCTAGAATCCCCAGGGCGGACGCCGTCGTGTAAATGCCAAACACCTTGAACACTCCGGCCAGGATGTAAGGGAAGACCGGCGGGATCAGCGCGGTCGGTCCCGTCTTGGCGATCTGCGGATTGCTGATGCCTTCGCCGAGAGCGATTGATCGCGCCACGCGCCCGTTTTCGTAGGCGAACTTCCAGTGGTCGCGGGCCGGAGAAGTCTGGTCGGTGTAGAGAAATCCGCACACGATCAGGCGCACCAAAAGCCCAGCGAGCACCATCCATGCCAAGCCTATTCCTGCCGCTGCAGGGTGAGCGCCCGGTGCGGATGAGTTTTCGGTGACAGGTTGCAATGAAGCGATCGATTTCCTCTGGGTTCGATCAGATCCCATCATACCTACCTCAGATGCTAAAGCCCGTGTCTTTAGTTGGACCGCTGGCGGAACGACTGGCCGTGCCCTTCCCAAACTCATTTGCGCCGAACTTGCGAGTTTTCTTCGCGGTCCGTAGCATCTAAGCAGGATGACTCCGACCGCGACCGACCGGCTGCGCGCCAGCCTCACTCCCAACCTGGCTCTGGGTGAGGTGGTCGCGTTTGCCTACGACACTTTCTGCAGCAACAAAGTTCGTTTCATGCTGACGGCGCTGGGCATGGTCATCGGCACCGCGTCGCTTATTCTGGTGGTTACGGTCGGGCTCACCGCGCGGCAATATGTCTTCAACCTGATTCAAGGCATCGGCGCCAACCTGATCTGGGCCGAGTACAAAGGCGGCGGCTCGGGACGCATCAGCAACTCCACGCCCGATCCTCTCACCGTGGAAGATGTGGAAGCGGTGCGGCAGAGTGTGTCGAGCATCGTAGCCGTTTCCCCGGTGGTGCAGTTGAAGGAAAGAGTCGCCGTGGCGGGCCGGGAGCGCGACCTGCTGATCCTTGGCGTGTACCCGGAATACGTTCGGGTGCGCAGCCTGGTAGTGCTCTCCGGCCGATTCTTTGACAGCGACGACTCCATGGCCCACAACAAGGTCGGCGTGATCACCCAGAAGATGGCCGTCGAGGTCTTCGGATCGAGCGCCGCGGCCGTGGGACAAACCATCAAGCTCACCGGCTTGCCCTTCACGATTGTGGGAACGTTTAAGGAGCGTGTCGATACCTTCGGCGAGACCGAGGTTACCGACAACACCATGTTGATCCCCTACTCGGTGAGCCGTTATTTCACCGAGCAGCCCGATCTGCAGATGGCGTATTTCACGGTGCAGGATTCCACACAGGTGCTCTCCGCCACGGCTGAGGTCGGGCGCGTGCTGCAGTCGCGCCATCGTTCTGAATCGGTTTACGACGTGCAGAACCTCACCCACCTGCTCGAGGTCGCGGACCAAAGCGCCACCGCGCTGACGTGGATGCTCCTGGTCATCTCCATGGTGACCCTGTTGGTAAGCGGCATCGGCATCATGAACATCATGCTGGCCACCGTGACCTCGCGCATCCGCGAGATTGGCATCCGCAAGGCCATCGGCGCGACCAACCGCGAAATCCGCTACCAGTTTCTCGCTGAAGCCATGTTGATCTCCCTCATCGGAGGCGTGGTCGGCATCGTGGTCGGCCTGGCGCTGCCCTACTCCGTGCGCTTCCTGACCAACTACCGCATTCCGATTTCTGGCCTGTCGGCCATCATCGCCATCATTGTGTCATCGCTGGTGGGAATCATCTTCGGAACCGTCCCGGCGACCCGCGCCTCGCAGCTCGATCCTGTCGAAAGCCTGCGCTACGAATAGGTTACGGGCTCGCGGCAGAATTTTCCGCAGGGTTTTCCACAATGTTCCTGCAGGAACATTAGTGACATATTTGTACGTACAATAACGGGCATATGTATACTTGGCTCACTGCGCTGTTTTTGCTAACTGTTAATTGCCCCTATGCCGAGCTAACCGGAAAGAACGACTCGCCGCGCCCCGAAACGACAGGGACGGGGGAAGCGATCCCGATGCTCTGGGACACCTTCCACTTCTAGTCCTTGTCGAAACCCCATGGTTTGCGTACACTCTGGGCGCGGGAGGAATCCCTCTTCCGCCGCTTCTTCCTCTCGGCCCTTACAACTGAGTCTTTGGTAACCTTAAAGAGGGCTTTCATTCCTTCTTTAAAGTTCTCCAGGGCTTCGGGCCCTTCCTTGTATTCAGGTTGTTTCTTAATTGGAGCGTATTCCAAATGACATCAGAAAATTCCGATTCCTCTCCCGAGGATCGATCCACCAAGGCTGACGCAGCACCCGCTGATAAGAGCGAGCCCATAACTCAACTCGCGCCAGACAGAACAGTCCCGCCAATTCAGGCCCCACCAGCCCCACACAGCTACCAGATGTCCTGCGATAAAAAGAAAGACCGATACGACAAAGCGAAGTTTTGGGCGGAAATGCTCGGCATTCTCTTCTTGATAGCCTATACCTATGAAACCTACCGAACTAACAATCTGACTCAATGTGCTCTCAATATTTCTAAAATCCAATTCGCAACTTCCCAAGCAAACGCCAAGCAGCAATTCGACCAAGCTCAACGTTCTTCCACGGATCAATTCAGGGAGGACCAAAGGCCGTATGTTTGGCGGCCATCTGAGTCTATTACCGCTCAAGCTGCTAACGGAGAACCTGTGGTCTTTACCTTCCCATTTATTAACTACGGGAAATCCCCGGCTATACAAGAGCGCAGCATTGGCAAAGTATTTCTGGGAAATAATGCCTTGAGCAAAGCGGATAACTGGTTCGCCGCTTTGGATCGCCGCCACTTGGGTCCGAAGGATTCCCCTCCAGCAGTGATCCCACCGACTGCCACTCCCCAGATTAACAACAGGCTTCAAAGTACGGAATTGCTTACCCCAGAAGAATGGAGTTCTGACGGCTTCGTTGTCGTAGGGGTGCGCATCGAATATTTCGACACTTCCATGCACCCTTATGTCAGCGACATGTGTTGGGTTAGAAGGGCCGGAAAGCCACAAGGCAGACTCATAAATTGCGAACGACATAACGAAATAAAGTAGACACGCTCCCGCCCGCCGCCCTGTCGTAGCCACTGTAGGAAAAACAGGGCAGTGTTCACTTGCGCTTGGCCATCAGCATCAGAGTGTAGTCGTCGAGATCGCCCAGAGCTTCGTCACTGACTGCCTTCATCCGTTCGCGGCGCTTCTGCCGCAACTCGGTCTCGGTTGAGTTTGCCGCCTGGGTTCGCTGCTGCGACGGAATCTTTTCTTTGCGGCTGGCCAGTGCCTGGGCATAGGTGCGGGATGCGGCGGGTTTGCCGCGGTCGGCGGCGAAGGCGGAAATTGCCTGGTCCGCGGCTTCGGTCTGGGCATACCAGAGCAGGAGAAGCAAGCTCTGTTGGGCAGTTGGATCAGGTTCGGTCTTCAGGCGATCGATGGCGGGCTGCAGCCAGTCGTCCTGATCGGTGGGCAGCAGCATATAAATCAGGACATAGTTCTGCCCCAGCGTCAGCACATGCTGCGGGATAAACACTTTGAACCTGGGCTGCTCGAGAATGTGGAAGGCGGCTGCCGTCGTGTCCTCGTTCAACGTCGCCATGCGGTGGACCTGCAGGAAATAATCCTTTTGCTGCACGTCGCGCAGGTCACAGCGGGCCATGGCAGCCAGCGCAATTTTCCGGTCTTCTGGCGTGTCTGACAGACTCAGCAGCAGGGCGCTGCCGTCGTAAAGAAAGAACGGAGGATTCTTGAAGTCGGCAAGTTCCTGGCGCAGAGCGGGAACGTAGCGCGACGATTGCGCTTTTGCCGTGGACCAGAAGTGATCCAGCACGGCGGATTTCGCCGTGATTTCCTTCTGGCTCAGAGTGTGGGGCTGGAAATTGTACGTCTCCAGAATCTGTTGGTGGATCGGAGAGGGCTGACCTGCGGCCGACGCGCCGAACCACATCACCGAAACCAGAAAGGCGACGAGGGTGCGGCGTTTCATCCGCACATTCTACAGCGCTGTGGACTTAGCCTCCTGCCCCAAACACCACAAAGCCGGGCTGGTTGGCCCGGCTTACTTTTTTTCGTGGACCTGGTGCGTCGAGGTCTTGTTTCGACCGACGCCCCAGAATGTCAAAATCTTGACTCTTCTACGGAGTCTCGCCTCGCGCCGCGGGGTCACCGTCCCACGCCGCGTGCGGACTCTTACATCACCATCGCTAGGTTCTCCAGTTCGTGCATCAGCACTGGCAGGGCGCACCCCGCCATCTCGACGCGGCCTGCCGCGTCCAACGCCGCCTTGGGCGACACCCCATAGCCACGGCCCATCAGAAACACCTGCAGCAGTTCGGCCGCCTCGTAGGAATCGATCATGCCGCCTTGCAGCAGATCGCTCCGCAGAGCCGCCAGCTCGGTCACGGTGAATCTGTCTTTGTCGTTCATTTTCTCGCTCGCCATTCTTGCGTCCATCATTTTCTCGTTAACCATGGCCGTCATCACCTCCGACTCCGACCTGTTACCGCTTTGCCGTATTAGACTCATCGGCTGCTGTGATAGTTGCATGCAATTCTGCTGCCGATTTGGGCCTT
>DATHQJ010000319.1:0-8972 GCA_035482825.1 Binatus sp. (SeqCode)
CAAGAAAAAACTCTTCTCCGGCCAGAACGCGCTCGGCGAAAACCTCCGCCTTGACGGCATCTCCTACCAGATCGTCGGCGTGCTCAAGCATCAGGTGCAGAACGGGGACGACAACATCAACGAGCACGTCTACGTTCCCTATAGCGCTATGAGCGATCTGACCAATACGTATTATCTAAGCTCGGTCGTCATGGAATACGAAGGCGATCACGCCAAAGTCGTGAAGGCTGTACGTGATTCTATGGCCTTTCACCACAACTTTGATCCTAAAGATCATCGCGCCATTTTCGTGTTCGACGTGTTCGCCGACCTGGCTGATTTGAATGTGATCTCGACCGGGATCAAGATTTTGCTGGGCTTCATCGGAATGCTCACGCTGGGTATCGGCGGCGTCGGCCTGATGAACATCATGCTGGTGAGCGTGACGCAACGCACCCGCGAAATCGGCGTGGAGAAAGCTCTGGGCGCGCACCGCTGGCACATTCTGTTCCAGTTCCTGGCGGAAGCGCTGGTGATTACCGCGATGGGCGGCCTGTTGGGCGTGGTGCTCGCCTATCTGGTTTCGTGGTCTGTCGGATCGCTCACCCTGTGGAGCGCGTTCGAAGACAACGCCAGCGAAGGCGATATTCACCTCTACATCGACTCCGCCACGCTGATCTGGTCGACGGCCATCCTGAGCTTCGTCGGCATCATCAGCGGCATGCTGCCCGCGATCAAGGCGGCGAGGCTCAATCCGATCGAAGCCCTGCGCTACGAGTAAGTCATTGCAAGCCCGATTCTAAAATTAGTTTCAGTCGGCCGCCACAGGTTTTGGCATTGACCGTGGCACAATGGCTCGCCAATCCAGAAGAATATTCGGCAGGATGGCCGCCAGGGCAATCACGGTCCAGACGACCGTCTCAATTCCCGGCACGCCGAGCCGCAGGACCGGCGGAATCGGAATGATCAGCCGCGCCACCGTAAATACCATGGCGAAGGGATAGCTGCGAATCATCCAGCGGCGATGCTGCGTGACATTGCCGTGGCGCACACAATAGAGTGCGATCGCCGTCGTCAGCATCCAGCCGAACGCTTGCATACTCGAGGCCGCGGTCAGCGAAGGACCGAATCTCATCGTCATCGGAATACCTAGAGGTGCGGCAATGAATACACTCACTACATACACGTAGCCCAACGTCCGGTGAATCTTCAGATATCGCGCCCGCAGGCGGTTGGAGAATTGGAATACCCCCAAAACCATGGCGAGAACGCCGAAGAAAGCGTGCGGCACCAGGTACCATTTTATGGGCGCGAAGTGCTGCGCGATCTCCGATGTGGGATCGAAGATGAGGGCGTTCTTCATGTAAGTGACAAATACAGTCAGCACACAGAAGATCGCGAAAAAGACAAGTTTGGATTGAGAACGCGACCGTGTTACCGGCGCGACGACAGTGGCCATCAACTTTTTCCCCAAGTCTGAGGAGACCCGCTCCCCGCGGATGGCCTCTGAACAACGCACGCAACTAGAGGCTCAGGTGGCGGTATTCTAACCTGCTTTGCTGCTTTCTCCTACGGCTAATAGTGGCGTCACGAAGAGAGCCTCCGACGCTAGTAGTGATATCGCGCCTGCAGAAAATCAATTCTTCGCTCACTCACGCGATACACCAGGCGGTGCTCTTGTGTGAGTCGGCGCGACCAGCATCCTGCGAGAATGTATTTCAGAGGCTCCGGCTTCCCGATTCCCGTAAATGGGTCGTGCAAGATGCCTTCGATAAGCTCGAAGGCGCGGAGCGCGATCTTGCGGTCGGTTTCGACCCAGTAACGAAGGTCTTGCCTGAACTCGGGTTGAAATACGGCTTCGCGGTCAACGTTGCGCGGCAAGTCCAATCTCCCGCCGTAACTTGCCTAACGGTTCCGGTTTGCCCTTCCCGTTCTTCGCCCGTCGCAAGGCAGCGATGAGCCGCTGCGCGTTTTTTGGCGAACGCAGCAAGTGCGCGGTTTCGATAAGTCCCGCAAGTTCATCCGCCGGAACTAAAGCCACGCGCTGATCCCCTTTTCTGCGAACCACGACAACCTCATGATCGTTGGCCACGCGATCAAGAACCGACGCTAGGCTCTGACGCAAGCTGGTATAGGTTGTTTCAATCATAACCATACTGTACAGGACTCCTGTACGTATTTCAAGACACCATTTACAATCACACGGTGCCTGAGATTTTCCATCCCCGCCTCGACCGCGTCCTCGCCCAGCTTCGCCTGTACGAGCATCCGCTGCTGAATTTTTCCGCGCGCGCCAAGGGCGAAGGCGCCGAGGTGATCATCGAGTTCAAAGATAAGTCTGTCCCCGTGCACACCTACTATTTTGATCTACATCCGCGCGATCTCGACGACTCTCAGTTTGAATGGAGCTTCCAGCGCCAACTCTTCGACGCGCTGCACGACTACTTCATGGAAATGTTCATCCGCACGCCGCAAGACCGCGCCGACCGCCAGGAAAAGGGACTGTGACCGCGCTTCGTGAAAAAATCGAGCACGAGATTCGCGCTCGCGGCCCGATTCCCTTCTCGCGTTACATGGAGATGTGCCTGTACGACGACGAACTCGGCTACTACTCGCGCAACGCCGCCCAGTTCGGCAAAGCCGGCGACTTCTATACTTCGAGTGACGTGCACGCCGTCTTCGGCCGCCTGCTGGCCCGCCAGTTCGACGAAATGTGGCGGGCGTTGGGCTCCCCCGCCAGGATCGTGGTGAAGGAACTCGGCCCCGGCCGCGGCTTGTTCGCGCAAGATGTGCTGGATTGGTCCGAAAAGAAGCTCCCGGATTTCTTTAGCGCGCTTCACTACGTCCTGAAGGAGCACTCCCCCGCCCTACGCCAGCGCATTGAAGCAACGCTGACCCGGCATCTAAAATCAGGAAAGGCAGAATTGGAAGAGGGCAACAACGGGAAGGGCACGACTTCAGTCGTGCCGTATCAGCGCACGCAGGTTCGGGCTTTAGCCCCTGAGGTTCCGGTTCTCCTCTTCGGCAACGAATTCTTCGACGCATTCCCCGTCGAAATCCTCTCCGCTGGCGGCTCCCTCCGCATCGACGCGGGCGGCGGACAGTTCCTCGAAACATGGGTCCCCGCCTCCGCCGAAGAACTCGAATTCCTCGACTGCTACTCGGTCCATCCCGAAGAGAATGAACGCGTCGAAGTTCCCCTTGCCGCCCAGCGCTATGCCCACGACCTTTTCTCCAGCATCGATCGCGGATTCTCCATCGTAATCGACTACGGCTACGCCCGCGAGGAACAACTCGCCGGACGACATCGCGGAACGCTGAAAGCTATTCGCCAACACTCCGTCAGCGCGAATCCGTACGAAGCCCCCGGCGAGCAGGACATCACCGCCGACGTAAACTTCACGGCCCTCGCCGCGGTCGCGGAGCAACAGGGCATGCAGACGCAGAAGCTCATCACGCAATCACAATTTCTGCTGGGCATCGGCGAAGCCAACGAATTCGCCGACGCTTTCGAAGATTGCCGCCTACCCCAGGAGCGAGCCAAAGTCGCGCTGCAACTCAAACACCTGGTCACCCCCGCCGGCATGGGCGAGAGCTTTCATGTGCTGGTTGCCAGCAAGGGAATCGATAAAAAGAAGGTACTGAAACTCGCGGGGTTGAGCTTTGGAACTTCTCCTTCGCCACTCGAATGAAGAACTATAAACGGCAGTGTCATCCTGAGCAAAGCGAAGGACCCCGTGTCCCTCGATAGCGCCATCGGCTCATCGAGGAGTTCCCCCTGCGCTGCGAGAGCAACGGGAGAACGCTTTCGCGACTCCGGCTTACTACAGACGGATAGGGATCCTTCGACTGCGCGGCTGCTTCGCTTCGCGAAGCAACCACTCCGCTCAGGATGACAAATTCTGTTTTACGGCCGACACTTCCGGATACTCGTACACTCCCCGCCCCGACTTCCGCCCCAGCCGTCCGGCCTTCACGTACTGCACCAACAGCGGAGCCGGCCGATATTTCTCGCCGAGCGATTTGTGCAGATACTCCAGAATGCTGAGCCGCGTGTCGAGCCCGACAAGGTCCACCAACTCGAACGGCCCCATGGGGTGATTGAGGCCCAACTTCAGAGCCTTGTCGATATCCGCCGCCGATGCAATCCCCTCCTGCAGTATGTAGAATGCCTCGTTCCCGATCATGGCGTTGATGCGGCTAGTAATGAATCCGGGCGATTCCTTGATCACGACGACTTCTTTGCGCATGCGTTTGCCGACTTCGACCGCCGTGGCCAGCGTGTCATCGTCGGTCTCCAGCGCCCGAACGACTTCGAGCAACTTCATCTTGTGGACGGGATTAAAGAAGTGCATGCCCACACATTTGCGGGCACGATATGTAACGCTGGCAATCTCCGTAACGCTGAGGGACGACGTATTCGAGGCCAGCATGGTCGTGGGCCGGCAGATTTTGTCGAGCAGAGTGAAGATCTCGATCTTCGACTCCATCTCCTCGGGAACCGCTTCGATGACCAGGTCCGCTTGGCGCGCGGCCTCTTCGACGGACGCCGCATACTTCAGTCGCCCGAACGCAGAATCCGCGTCAGACGCCGTGACCTTGCCCAGCTCCACAGCTTTATCGAGATTCGCGCGAATTTCGCTCTCTGCCTTGCGCAAAGCCCCGGGCAACAAATCCTCGAGGATGGTGCGATACCCGCCAAGCGCCGCGGCATGGGCGATGCCCTGCCCCATGGTCCCGGCGCCGATCACCGCGATGGTTTTTACTTCGATCGCCCTGACCTCAGTCGCCTTGACCTTAATCGGATTGGCCTTAATCGGATTGACGCCGATCGTCCCAACCTCAGCCACTTACTTCTCCACCTTTTCCAGGTCCGCAATCGCCGCATCGATAGCGCCGCCCGCCGCGCGCAGATATTCCGCCAAACGCTTCCGCTCCTCCGCGTTCATGCTGGGAATATAAAGACACATCCGGCGCAAGGTCGTCGTGATGTCGTCCACATAGTTCATCGCTCGAATCAGTTCACCCGTCGCTACTACCATTGATCTCCTCTTTCTTTCGATTGCCGAACCGGACTATCGCCAAACATTCTATGGTTGATCTACTATTCTGGACGCGCCTCCGAATTAAGTAAAGGCAACCTGCGGCGAGGGTTTGAAATTCCGGCGTCAGCCTCGCTTGGGTGTGCGCTCTCCGACAAACACCAGGCACTGGTTCGGATCTTCGATGTGGAACTCGGTCATCCCGTATTCCCGGTCGAATAAATCCCTGATTCTGTACCGGTTCTTGAATGTCTTCACGTGCTCCCACAGCTGATCGATGCCAGAAACTTCGATGTAGATCTCGGCATGTCCGCGGACGCACTTCATCACCTCTTCCGATGCTGCCTTTTGGAAGTGTATCGTTTGGCCGTCGCGCTCCAGGATCAAATATTCAGGCGACTTCATAATCGGCGCAAAGGCCAGCACGTTCTGGTAAAGCAGAATCGTTTCCTCCATGTTGTCGGTCGCCAGCATCGGGCTGATTCTTTTCGCGATCGATGTCCTTTCCATCAATAAGACCTCCTGCGGCTGAATCGTTACACCATCTTAGATCGAGATCTCAACACCGTCGTTCTTTGTTCACAATGAGTTAACCACGCAGGCATATAATCGCAATCGATTCTTTTTATGGGGCGTGGAGCCGCATCGCGAATCGAATAGGTATGCCAGACAAACCTTTGAAACGCTACATTTTCGCGAGTGACTTTGACCAGACGCTCACCTTCAACGATTCCGGCTACGTGCTCGCCGAACTGGTCGGTATTCCCACCGAGGAATTCGAGCGCAAATCCAAGGGAATGGCGAAGATTAACCTGGTACAGCAGGGTGCGGAACTCGCCTATCTGTTGCTGCATGATCCGGAGTTCAAGACCAAAGTCCGCAAAGAACATCTCCGCGAAGTGGGCAAACGCATTCGCCTCAAGGGGGATATCAAGCTGCTGTACCAGTTGCTCGATGCGGGCATCGACGGGCACCAGTTTGATTTTTATGTCCTGTCGGCTGCACCGGTGGAGATCGTCGTCTCGGCGCTGGAAGATATCGTCCCGCCCGATCACATTTTCGGCACCGAATTTCGCTACAAACCTTCGGGCGAGATCGATTCCATCATGCGCGCCACCGCGGGCTATGGCAAAGTCGCGGTGCTGAATCAGCTGCTTCTGCAGCAGGTCTCGGGCCCCGATCACGTGATTTATACCGGCGACGGCAGTTCCGACATCCACGTCATGCTGCACATCAACGCGCGCGATGGGCTCACCATCGCCGTGTCGGAATCGTCGGACGTTTCGCAAATCGCCAAGCGCACCGTGCTCAGCACCAGCGCCCTCGCCGTACTGGCGCCGATTCTCGAAGAAGTCGCGGGCTGGGAGCGGTACCGCATTCGCAGCTTCTTCGAGGCCAACGGGATGCTCATCCAGGAATGGCAGCGCGTCCGCACCGACTGGCTGACCGTGCGCCCGGCAGCCGATCCGCAACCCAACGAAGAATCCGAAGGGCCCCGCCTGGAGCGCGTGATCTCCTGATGCTGCGCGACAAAAGTCTGATACCGCTCTCCCGCCAGCACCAGCACGCGCTCGCGCTGTGCGTTCGCATCGATCGCGCCTCGCCGATCGGCGACGCCGACCTGCCGTCATGGCAAACGGAAATCGCGCAGCTGTTTCAAGCCGAAATCACAATTCATTTCGCGGCGGAGGAAGCTTTCATCTTTCCCACGGCTCGAAGGTTTCAAGACTTGATTCCCCTGGTGGACGACCTCCTGAGCGATCACGCAGTGTTGCGCGAGAGCTTTGCCAAAGCGGAATCCGGCAAAATGTCTGCCACCGATTTATCCGCATTCGCTCAACGCATGTCCGCCCACATCCGCAAGGAAGAGCGCCTGCTCTTCGAGCGCATGCAGGAATTAATGCGCCCGGAGGAATTAGCAACTCTAGGTCACGACCTTGAAGAAGCGCTCAAAGATGCTTCGCAAGTCTGTGCGCTGCCCACCGCCGCGACCCAGAGCCGCTCCGCAAAATGATCAGGTCTCGAGCCGGTAGCGGGTCTCGGCGAGGGCGTAGAGTTTGCGCCACACCAGCCGATTAATGGTTACGACGGTGGCCGCCATCATCATGGTCGCGGCCAGCAGCAGGTCAAAGTTGCCGGCATCGGTGGCCTGCGAAATCGTCGCCCCTAATCCGACGGTGGTATAGATGTGCCCCTTGAAATGAAAATATTCCGCGATGATGCTGGCGTTCCAGGCTCCGCCGGATGCAGTTACCATCCCCGTGACCAGGTAGGGGAAAATTCCCGGCAGGATCAATTTTTTCCAGCGTTCAATCCCCTTCATCCGGAAAACTGAGCAGCACTCTTTCAAATCCGTCGGGATCGCGATCGCTCCGGCAATCACGTTGAATAGGATGTACCATTGCGTCCCCAATAGCAGAAGTACGATCGAGCCGACGCCCAATCCACCGCCCACGCGAATCAACAATAGCAGCACCACGGGAAAAAGCGCGGTTGCGGGAACCGATGCTGCAATCTGCGCCAGAGGCTGCGCAATGCGCGCCAACTTCGGGTTGAAGCCGATCGCCACCCCCGCGGGAATCGTCCACAGAGCACCCAACAGCAGCGTAAGATTCACGCGCAGAAAAGTCGCGCCCAGGCCGATGGCGGCCTCCTGGACTTCGGCTTTCTGCAGTCCGGTCAAAATCATCACCACGCGGACGACTCCGTAACTCATCCCAGCCAGGAGCACGACAAGGAAAGCGCGGGTCAACCAAACCCTCGCTGCTCCGGGCTGCCCGGTCTCTTCGCTGGAGCGATCGCGGGAAAAGTACAGCATCAGGCGCTCGCTCAACGGGCGCACGGTCTTGTTGCGAATGCGCGCCAGGCTGTGGGAATGCCGAATCAGGTCGAGCACCCACGAGCGCGGAGCATCACTGCTCTCGACCTGCTCCACTTTGAACTTCTCCGCCCACGCAATCACCGGACGCCAGATGAATTGGTCGAGCAGCACAATCACCGCGATCATGGTGCCGACGCCCCAGAGAATCGATCGCGTGTCGCCCGCGCTGGCCGCGGTCTGCAGATACGAACCCAGCCCCGGCAGCCGGAAGTCGCGGTCACCCAGCACGAACATTTCGCAAGCCATCAGAAAAAACCAGCCGCCCGCCACCGACATCATCGAATTCCACACCAGCCCAATTGCCGCGAACGGCAATTCCATTTCTATAAAGCGTTGCCACCAGCTGAAGCGATAAATCTTCGCCGCCTCGCGCATCTCTTTTGGAATGCTCTTCAGCGAAGCGTAAAAGCTGAACGCCATGTTCCACACTTGCCCGGTAAAGATCAGCAGGATCGCGCCCGCTTCGACTCCAAGTTGCCTCCCGGGAAACAGGGCCACCATCGCCAGCATCACGCCCGGAAGAAAACTCAGCACCGGGATCGACTGCAATACGTCGAGCAGCGGAATCATGAAGCGCTCGGCGCGCGGGTTGTAGGCCGCCACGTACCCATACACCAGCGTGAAGGCCAAGCTGAGCACATAAGCGATCGTGATGCGCAGTAGTGAATAGCCCGCATAAGCAGCCAGCGCCCACGGGCTGCGGGAAATCTCCACCTGGGGAGTGAATGGGCCGAGCCAGTGCCGCCCTACAACCAACACGCCGTAAAACAAGGCGATCCCCGCCCCGAACATCAGCACGTCAGGCAGGTATGAAATCTCGAGGCTGGGCAGTTGCGCCCAGATTCGATAAGCCGAGAACCCCCGCAAAGTGATACTTTTTTTCATGTGCCCGATGGTCGACCGTGGATTGGCGCTCAGGATTCTGAAGTAGGAGTCGCGCCGGAAGGCGCGGCAGGCTCTGACGGCGCCGGCTGCACCAGTCGCCCCTTCTCGCGGTCATAATCAAAAATCTCGGCGTAGCGGCCCCAGTTCATCGCCGTCTCGAACTGGCGCTGCACTTCATCCTCGGC
>DATHQJ010000320.1:0-11737 GCA_035482825.1 Binatus sp. (SeqCode)
ACCGACTTCGGCGTCACCAGCAGCTGATCAAACGTCGTATCGGTCCCCGGAGGCTTGTCAGGAAAATCGCGCCGCATCGCCGCAAACGGCAGGAAAACTTTGTTCACATCCCAACCGTCGTAGCTGGAGTCCTGCTTCTTCTTCGCCATCACCCCAATCACGGTGTAAGGAAAATCATTCAGATAAATCGTGTCCCCCACCGGATTGCGTCCGGGAAATAATTGTTTCGCCGCATCCGACCCGAGAAAAGCCACGCGCCGCTGTTCGCGCATGTCATCCCAGTCATAAAAACGCCCCGCGCCGACGTCGAGACTGCGAATGTAGCCGAACGGCGGGTAGGAACCGGTCACGGTAAACGCCGCATTATTAAAATTGCTGTGCACCCGAACCGTGTCCTGCTCGAGTTCCGGAATCGCATATTCGCAATCGGGCGACTCGGCCTGCACCACCGGAACATCCTGATCCTCCCAATGCACCACCCGTCCGGCATGAGTACCGCCCGCCTGCAGGCTGGTCCGTCCGTGGAACACAATCATCACGTCCTTGCCCAGGTTCCGCGCCTGCTCTTCCTGCCCTTTGCGCAGCCCTTCGCCCGCCGCCACCATGAGCACAATCGAAACAATGCCCCAGGCGATGCCGAACATAGTCAGAAATGCGCGCAGTTTATGCGACCACAAGGTCCGCAGAACGTCGAAAATGAGATCCCGTATGGTCATGCCACTGGGTTGGACGCGGGCACCGAGAGAAGGTAATCCCCCCGGGCCGCCTGCCCTTAGATACGTGAGCTGTAGGCTTTTTGTTGCAGGAAAAAACGACCGCGGCCCAAGTCCAACGTTTGTCATCCCGAGCCCGACGTTTTGTCATCCCGAGCGAAGTGAGGCGATAGCCGAACGCAGTCGAGGGACCTGCTTTTGTTGGTAGGCAGAAAAATGTGGTTACGGCCGCCGAGCGCAGCTCGGCTGCTCCTGGCTGAGACTCAGGCCTTCACAGCCGTCGCGCCGACTTTCTCCATCCACCCGTCGAACTCTTTCAGCGCCAGCTCACACTGCAACCGGTGCCGCTCTTTCCGATCCCGAATCTTCTTCTCCAGAGCCGGCAGCAGATCAAATGTTATATTCGCCGGCTGAAAGTTCCTGGCATCGGCCTGCGTGACGTAGTGCGTGAGCGACCCGAAAGCTGAAGCCCGCGGCGCAGGCGCAATCTCCGTCCCGAAAGCGAGAGCCGCCGCGTGCATCCCCGCCAGAAGCCCGGTTGCAATAGACTCGACGTAGCCTTCCACACCGCAAATCTGCCCCGCGAAAAAAACCTGCGGATGCGCCTTCATCTGCAAGCTCTCGCGCAACAAAGTCGGCGCATTGATGTAAGTATTGCGATGAATCTGCCCGTAGCGCAGAAACCTCGCATTCTCCAGCCCCGGGATCAGCCGCAGCACCCGCGCCTGCTCCCCAAACTTCAAATGATTCTGGAATCCCACCAGGTTGTAGGAATCCGCCCGCAGATTTTCCTGCCGCAACTGCACCACCGCGTACGGCCTCTTCCCACTGCGCGGATCGATCAGCCCCACCGGCTTCATCGGCCCAAAGCGCAGCGTATCCCGCCCGCGGCGCGCAATCTCCTCGATCGGCAGGCAGCTTTCAAAATAATTCAACTTCTCCCAATCCCGCTCCTCCACCGACTGCGCCGCCAGCAGCGCATCGTAAAAGCTCCCGTACTCCTCCGCCGTCATTGGACAATTAATGTAATCCGCCGACCCCTTGTCATAGCGCGCCGCCATGTAAACCCGCGACATATCGATCGAGTCCGCCTCCACAATCGGGCTGATCGAATCATAGAAATACAAATGCGTATCAGCCGATAACCGCGCAATCTCCGCCGCCAGCCCCTCCGAAGTCAGCGGCCCCGTCGCGATGATCGTGATCCCCTCCTCCTCATCCACCGCCGTCACTTCCTCACGCTTCACCACAATCCGCGGCTCCCGCGAGATCGCCTCAGTCACTCGCGCTGCAAACGCGACCCGGTCCACCGCCAGTGCATGCCCCGCCGGCACCGCGCATTCCCGCGCCATCTCCAGCAGCAGCGAACCCGCCCGCCGCATCTCCTCTTTCAGCAGCCACGGAGCAGTATTCTCGCTGTCCGATTTCAGAGAATTCGAGCACACCAACTCGGCAAAGTCGGCCGTCTGGTGCGCCGGAGTCGAACGCACCGGCCGCATTTCAAACAATTCGACATCAACCCCGCGCCGCGCACACTGCCAAGCCGCCTCGGCCCCGGCCAGCCCCGCTCCGATAATTCGAATGCAGTTTTTCATTGGATCATTTCTGCTAAAGGCGCGCGGTCACGCCAACTTTTTCCGGAGATTGAGCCTATACGCGAGCGCCAAGCCGCCAACCATCCCGAACATGCCTCCCACCAGCAGGGCCCCCACGTACCCGCCTAACGCAAGCAAACCCGAATGCCAAAATAGCTGCGGCCATTTGCCCGCCGCAAGCAGAACCGCCGTCGAGCAAAGAAATGAAAAAACCGTGAACCCGGTAGACCCGAGCAGGACATACAACGAAAGACTCCGCAGCCTGCTAACACAGAATAGGATCGCTCCCCCCAACAGGCACAGTATCCACAACGGAGCGATGAAGAAAAAAGGCATACGTAAATCCTATTTTTGCCTTCGATTCGTCTTGCGCGGCTCGTGGATCCTTTCGTTCCTCTCGAGCATGGCAACGAACTCCTGAATCTTCCGCGTCCGCGTCTCCGCCCTCTTTACCGTTTGAATGCGAAACAGCACCGCGTAGCGATTCGCGCCATCGAGCGCCTCGAAAAAATCCCGGGCGCGGCGATTCTCATCCAGCGCAGCCTGAAAATCCTCCGGAACCTGGGCGCTCCTGGGCGAGTCATAGGCAGCGTCCCACCTGCCGTTTTCCCGCGCGCGCTCCACCGCTTCGAGCCCCGCAGCCGTCATCCGGCCGTCCGCGATCAGAGCAACCGCTTTCTCCCGGTTGATCTTTGACCAGATACTTTTCGGCGCACGCGGAAGAAAGCGTTGTAGCCACGCTTGGTCGCTCTCTCCACGCTTCTGCCCATCGATCCATCCATAACACAAGGCCACTTCGAGCGCCTCGCCGTAGTTTAGCGACCGCAGGCCTGAGCCTTTCTTCGCCAGCCGCAGCCACAAGCCCGCCGATTTGCGATGATTCTTCGCAAGCCAGACAGCCCACGCCTCCTGAGTCGCGAAGATGCGGATGGGATCTTTCGTCCTGCCGTTCTCCGTCTGCTTCATTTTTACGGCGCTTTCTCCGCCAGCCGCTGCAGTGCTTCATCCGTGAGCAGCGCGGCCCGCCACTGATCGCGGAAGGTGGCGCCCAACTCCGTGTATAGAGCGATCGCCTTTTCGTTCCAACCGAGCACCTCCCAGTGTATTCCGTAACAGCCCTCGTCGACCGCAATCCGGGCTACGGCGGCCAGCAGCGCCTTCCCGATGCCGCGCCGGCGAAACCGTTCCCTCACGAACACATCCTCCAAAAACAATCCGCAGCCGGCCCACGTTGAATAGGATCCAAAAAAGAAGGCGTATCCCGCGGCCTGCCCGTCCCACTCGGCGATGAGTGCGCGGAACCTGGGATTTTCGCCGAATCCATCCCGCGCAAGATCGTCCTCGCGGATGGTCACGAATTCCAGTTTGTGCTCGTACTCCGCGAGTTCGCGAATCATGGTGCGGAGCAGCGCCGCATCAGGCAGGGTGGCAGGACGAATGCGCAGCATGGGCAGGCCTCAGTGCAGGATCGTCTTAATGCATGATCGTCTCAATGCAGGATCAGCGTCGACTGGCTGGCCACGCAAACCCAGGTTCCCTTCAAATAAACCCAGGTGTCGGTGAAACGCCCCCGCCGCGAGTACGGCTTTCCATTCTTCTCGCCTTTCTCGCGATACACGCCCGTCACCACCGCATTTTCGCCGTAGACATGCGCGGTCATGGATTCGTTGACGATCTGTTCCGGATGCAGCGCAGGCGCTTTGATGCTGGCGATGAACTGCGCCTTGTCCATCATCGAACCGTCGTAGTCGACATAGACCAGCGAGGCGTCGAGCAATTCCTCCAAGGCCTTGACGTCCTTGTGTTCCTCCGCCTGGTTCCACGCATTTTCCAGCGCCAGAATCTTGGTCCGCTCGGCGTCAACCTGACCTGGCGCCTGCCCCGCCGCCGCAGGCAACACGCCGATCAGTAATAACAGTGTAAGGAAGACACTCATCACAGATTACTCCTAGCCTCGCACTCTAAGAGCCAAGCGGCAGCATGACAAGTATCTCTTTCTATGCAGCCGTTAATGAGAGGCTCAGGCAGGAAGTTGGGGATTGATTCTCCGCTGTGTAAACACCAACAAGGCGGTGACGCCAGAAATTTACTCCGTCAAGGGCGCTGCCCCCGACGCGACCAGCATCCAGCTGCCTTTCTTGTACACCCACGTGTCGAGAAACCGCCAGCGCTTCACGCGGACTCGTCCCCCACGCACAGAACTTTCGCGATAGGATCCAATTGCAATGGCCGTACTGCCGAAGGCGCGAACCGTCACCGGTTCCATGACAATCTGGCTGAGCTGCGGGCTCGTCCGCTTAATCCTCGACAAATAGTCCCCCTTCGTCACCAAGCGGCCGTATTCGATGTAGACGAGGGAGTGATCAAAAATCATGTCCAGCGCGCGGCTATCGTTGCGCGATTGCGCCACCACCCATTCGCGCTCCAGGGCGCGAATGGCTGACGCCGTGCCGCTCTGGTCATTCTCCTGGCAGAAAGCAGTCAGGGAGAACGCGCATGCCACCATCAACCACATGCCTTTCGTTTTCATGAGATCGTCTTTAGTTTTGGTGCCTCGCCTGAAATCGGCCGGCAGCAGGGAGTTTCCGACTCACTCCCCGACCGGCGTGACCAGACCCGCAATCGTTACCCATTGACCGTCCTTGCAAAACCATGTGTCCAGGAAACGCTCGCGCTGCGCGAATGGTTTTCCACGCTCCACTCCTTTCATCAGAAAGATCCCGGTGACGATCGCGGTGTCGCCGTGCAAATTGACCACCATTGATTCGGTCAACACCTGAAGTATGGTGGATGCCCTCACCTCCGCCATCATGTCCGCTTTATTCATCAATTTGCCGTCCGATTCGACGTTGACGAAGTTGTCGTCCAGAATGCGTTCCAATGCTTTTGGGTCTTTGAGCACATAGGCCTGGCTCCACATATGCTCCATGGCCACTATCTTTGCGGTTACGTCGGAATCCGACGTACCCTGCGATGTTCCCTGTGACGTACCCTGCGATGTTCCCTGCGCCCGGCCTGCCGCAGTTCCCGCGAAAACCATCAATACAAACAACGTCAACCTTCTCATAGCAGTGCACCTACCCGGTATTATCGGCAAGCCTGTTCGTTCCCTTGAGCATGTTTCGGGTTACCGCTCTGTACAAGACCCTCCGATCTGCGATGATGTAGATCACACATCAACGCTCTAACCCTGGAGAATGCAATGGCTCGCATCAGCCTGATCAGCCCGGAATCGGCAAGCGCCGAAGTGAAGGAAATCTACGAGAAGACGCTTCGCGGCAAGCCCGGCAACGCACAGAAAGCCCTCGCCCACCGCCCGGAGATGCTTAAGAATTTTCTTAGCTTTTACGCCAGCGTGGGCCGCTCCCTCGATCGCAAGCTCTATGAACTGATCTACCTTCGCGTCTCGCTGATTAACGGATGCCACTACTGCATCCAGCATCACGTGGCGTCGTCCAAGCGCGTCGGGCTCACCGCGGAAGACTGGTCCGCGCTCAAGGCAGGCGACTATTCGCGCTACAGCGAAAAAGAACGCGCCGCACTCACCTACGTCGAAAAACTAACGCGCACACCGCACGATATCGCCGACGCCGACTTCGCGCCCCTGAAGCAGCAGTTCTCTGAACCGGAAATCGTCGACCTTCACTTGCTGACCGGCCTCGCCAACCTCACCAACCGTTTCACCGACCCCCTCGGACTGGAAGTGGAATTCCCGGAAGAGAAGATATGACTTCGTTGCCACGGATTCACACGGATTCCCACGGATAAACAAAAAACAAAAATCATGGTTTATCCGTGGAGATCCGTGTAGATCCGTGGCTAAAGAATTTCCCGCGCGTCCCCCACGCGTTGCGTCACGCGCTCCCGGTCCAGATATTCCAGTAGAGGAATCGCATACTTGCGGCTGACCCCGGTCAGTTCCTTGAACAGCGCGACATCCATCTTCTTGGATTTCACCTTCTGTGCGGCCACCGTCCGGCGCAGTTCTTCGAGCGCGCCGCGATGAAATACCAGTTCTTCAGAAACCTTGACCAGCAGTTTGTCCCGTAGCAGAAGTGTAACGATCTTCTGGGCGCGAGTTTTATCCACCTTGAGTCCCGCGATCACCTCGTGCAGCGCCGGAACCTTCAATCCCGCCGAGGCAAAAGCGGCTTCGATTTTCTGCTTCGATTCGGACTCCTCATCCTTCATCGCCACGCCATGACCCGGCAACCGCAGTAGATCGCCGGCAACTTCGATTGCCCTGTCACGCACCAGCCGATCAACCGCCGCAGCGAATATTTCCGAGGAAGCTTTCACCTGCTCGCGTAGCGCTTCGCGCGCGATCCCGCCGACCAGGGAATTGTTCCTGTGAAAAGCTTCCACCGAACTTACCATCAGCGTCTGCAGACTAACCATCGCCGGCGCGTCCAGGAACAAATCCCCAATCCGCAACACTCCCCCCTCTTTCACCGCGGTCGCGAGTCGAGTTTCGATAAAGCTCCTGGTCCATCCCGTTTCAGCGATGAGTCGCGGTACTCCGATTCCCGCCGCACCGCGCCGAGCGATCCGCCCTCTCAAAATTGGCTCCGGGTCACCGGCAGCCAGAGTCTGCAGAAAGTTTTCCTGACCTGCCACTCGCGGGAGCGGAGCCGGATCGAGCACCACGCCGCCTCCAATGGTCACGACTGGCGAAAACTGGCGGATGATGAACCGGTCTCCAGGCAGCAGAAGCGCTGCCTCCGGCAGCTTCAACCGTGCGAACGTCTCCGCTCCCGGAGCCAGTTGCTTCACGCCCGGCAGCGCAATCTCCGCCACCGTCTCCATCGTGTTGGAATGAAAGTGTACCCGCATCCTGGATTTCATCGGCCGCGACGCCGACGATAATAATTTCAGGCGCACATCGACCCTTCGCGTCGCGGCAAACGTCGCAACCGGCGCCAGCGTCATGCCGCGCGCCAAATCCTCCGTGCTCGCTCCCGCCAGATTCAGCGCTGTACGCTGTCCGGCCGTTGCCGTGTCAGCGGCTTTTCCGTGCACCTGCACTCCGCGCACGCGAATTCTGCGTCCCGTGGGAAACACTTCCAGTTCGACCTCGCGATGAATCGTGCCGGAAATCAGCGTCCCGGTCACCACCGTCCCAAAGCCCTTCATAGTGAATACGCGATCAATCGGCAGCCGCGCCAGCGCCTGCGCATCTCTTGGCTGCACTTCTTCGGCGGCCGCAATCATCGCGCGCTTCAGATCATCGAGGCCCGCGCCGGTCAAGGAACTCGCGGCAACGATCGCCTGTCCCTCCAGGAAACTCCCGCGCAAAAACTCTTCCACTTCCAACCGCACCACATCCAGCGTCTCCGCATCGACCGCATCGGATTTGGTGAGCACAGTGATGCCGCGCCGCACCCCGAGCAACTGAAGAATGTCGAAGTGTTCCCGGGTCTGCGGCTTGATCGACTCATCCGCCGCAATCACCAGCAACACCAAGTCGATGCCACCCACCCCGGCCAGCATATTGCGCACAAACCGCTCATGGCCGGGAACATCCACAAAAGCGATGTGCACCGGTTCGCCGTTCATGGTCGCAAGTTCCATGTGCGCAAAGCCCAGGTCGATGGTGATACCGCGCCGCTTCTCTTCTTCCAACCGGTCCGCGTCGATCCCGGTCAGCGCCTTCACCAGCGCCGTCTTCCCGTGATCGATATGCCCAGCCGTGCCGATGATGATCGATTTCATTCGATAGAAATCATACAGGCACATCGAATCCAAATCCGCCCGCGCTAGAGATTCCGGTCGGATGCAAACAAAATGTGGGATGCCCCAGGTCTCGCGGCTTTTGCGAGACCTGGGAATTTGTCCGACCTGGACGACGTCGCGCCCCGATCCTAATCCTTTCAATAGCTTCCAGATAATTACAACGGCTTACAACGTTTTTCAATCACTTACGAGGATTTCGCGTTTAGAGGCGATCTAAGCAGCCCGACCCTCCGAATGACCTCCGGCTCGACTCAAACACTCGAACGCGATTACACGCAATCTCTGTGCGCTCCAGAGCCATCCTGCGTTCGATCTTGCTCGGTCATCGACGACATGCCCGGACTGCGGCATCCCTGTTTTCAGCGACTTGGAGATTTCCACAATGAAAACAAAGGAAGCGCTCAAGGCACTTCTTCGGGCGAACAGCCGCTGCTAGATGTGTTATCAATAGCTTGCAGATAACCTATTGAAAACGCGGACTCTCGTTCAACTATTCGCAAGTTGCTCCCGCCTTCGTTGCGACTGTACTCTTCCACCCGTACCCAGGAGCATGTCATGAAGGTGTCGGTCTTCATCGGAACCAGCGTTGACGGTTTCATCGCACGACCCAACGGCGATCTCGACTTTCTGCCCGCGGGAGGCGGCGAACCTCACGGCTACAACGAATTCATGGCCAGCGTCGATGCGTTGGTGATTGGCCGCAAAACCTTCGAGACAGTTCTAGCCTTTCCCGAGTGGCCCTACGGCGACAAGCGCGTAGTGGTGCTGAGCAGTCGCCCACTCGACTTTTCGACTGTCCGTGGAGGCGTTGTCGAGCAGATGGCCGGGGCTCCGGAAGCGATCGTCGCAAAACTCGCCGCGAGCGGCGTCAAACACATCTACGTCGACGGCGGGATCACGATTCAAAAGTTCCTGCGCGCCGGTCTGGTTCAGCGCCTCATCATCACTCGCGTGCCGGTGCTCATCGGAGAAGGCATTCCACTCTTTGGCGCTATCCCGCGCGACCTTCGGCTTCGCCATGTGGCGACGCAGCACTATCCCAGCGGCTTGGTGAAGAGCGAATACGAGGTAGCGGCTTAACCTCGCGTTTGGAATTCGGAACGATTAGTGAGACCATTGAGCTGAGAAGGGCTGAATCAGAGCATCAGGAGCGGCAACATGAAATACCGAATTGCTGTCTGGTCTGGAGTGGGCTTTCTGGCAGCGGGCCTCTGGGCACTTTATGCGCTCGCGGCCACTCCTCCGGCTTTGGGCCCTGGCGATCCGCTGCTGCCGCTCGTCCGGCTAACCTGCCCGATTGCGATTCTCGGCAGTTCTCATGCGATTCGTCTTTCCCAGGTTCTGCTGGCGAATGCAGCTACCTACGCTCTGGCCGGCCTGATTGTGGAAAAACTCCGGCAACGACTGCACCCGCATCCCGCAAAATAATTTCACAGACCGCTGTCCAATCCTTCTATCCATCCGCCCCGCCAGATGCGACAATAGAAGCTCTTCCCATGGCCACCTCTCTGACTTCTGCCTTTTCTCCGGAAACCCTCCGGCAGCACGGCCTCACGCCCGATGAATACGAAAAGATCAGGCAACTTCTCGGCGGCCGCGAGCCCACGATCACCGAACTCGGCATTTTCAGCGTGATGTGGAGCGAGCACTGCTCCTATAAATCGTCGCGCGTGCATTTAAAGCGCCTGCCCACACGCAGCAAACTGGTGTTGCAGGGCCCCGGCGAGAATGCCGGCATCATCGACATCGGCGACGGCTGGGCCTGTGCCTTCAAGATCGAATCCCACAATCACCCCAGCTTCATCGAACCGTTTCAAGGCGCGACCACGGGCGTGGGAGGAATCCTGCGCGATATTTTCACCATGGGCGCGAGACCGGTCGCCGTCATGGATTCCCTGCGCTTCGGCCCCATCACGGGTGCGAAGCGTGTTTCTCAGAAGGAGCTCCACAAGAATCATTCCGTTCTCGAGGGCGTGGTCAGCGGCGTGGCTTCCTACGGAAACTGTTTCGGAGTGCCCAACCTGGGCGGCGAAACCAAGTTCGAGCCCTGCTACTCCGGCAATCCGCTGGTGAATGCGTTTGCCCTGGGCCTGGTGCGGAAGAATGAAATCTTCTACGCCAAGGCCGCCGGTGAAGGCAATCCGGTGATCTACGTTGGCGCCAAGACCGGGCGCGACGGCATTCACGGCGCGACCATGGCCAGCGAAGAGTTCAGCGAAGCTTCGGAAGCGAAGCGGCCAAACGTGCAGGTCGGCGATCCATTCCTGGAAAAACTCCTGCTCGAAGCCTGCCTTGAAGCGATGCAAACGGGCGCCATTGTTGGCATTCAAGACATGGGCGCCGCCGGCCTGACCTGCTCGACCTGCGAAATGGGCGGACGCGGCGGCGTTGGCATTGAGATCGAACTCGACCGCGTGCCCCAGCGCGAGACCGGCATGACTCCCTACGAGATCATGCTCAGCGAATCGCAGGAGCGCATGCTTTTGGTGGCGGAAAAAGGACGCGAGGGCGAAGTCTTCCGCGTCTTCGAAAAATGGGGGCTCGATGCCGTTGAAGTGGGCGCGGTCACGACCGACAACAAACTGCGCGTGCTGGAGCACGGCAAAGTCGTGGCGGAGATTCCGAATCCCGCGCTGACCGACGACGCTCCGGTTTATAAACGTCCGATGGCGCGCTGGGAAGCGCCCGTGCCGCGCGAGATGCCGGAACACATCAAGTTGGGAAGCGTGGCGGTTCGGGAAGGGCACGACTTTAGTCGTGCCACTAGAGTCGACCAAGAGAGCGCGGCTTTAGCCGCTGAGGGCCGCGGACCTCAGGGGCTAAAGCCCTCATCATCGGGGGCGTCTGACGGCACGGCTGAAGCCGTGCCCTTCCCGAATTCCTCTGACGGAGGAGCAATTGATCTCACGCATAGTCTGCAGAAACTTCTCGCCAGTCCGAACATCTGCGGCAAGCGTTGGGTGTGGCAGCAATATGACCACATGGTGCAGACCAACACGGTCGAAGCGCCGGGGGCGGGCGATGCCGGCGTGATTCGCATCAAGGGCTCAGACCGCGGGCTGGCGATGGCGCTCGATGGCAACGGCCGCTGGTGCTATCTTGATCCGCGGCTGGGCGCGATGCACGCCGTCGCTGAGGCCGCGCGCAAGGTCGCGTGCTCGGGTGCGACTCCGGTGGCGGCGACCAACTGCCTGAACTTCGGTAATCCGGAGAAGCCGCACATCATGTGGCAGTTCTCGCAGACCATCGACGGCATCACCAAAGCCTGCGAGGAGTTGGAGATTCCCATCACCGGCGGCAACGTCAGCCTGTACAACGAGACGCTGGGCGAAGGCATTTATCCCACGCCCGTGCTGGGCGTGGTGGGAATTCTTGAGGACGTGCACAAGTCTGCGAAGATGCATTTCGCCGCGCCGGGATGCTCGATTGTGCTGTTGCGCGCAGGCGAGGCGGGCGATAGCACCGATGCGGAGACTGAGTTCGGATCGTCGGAGTATGCCAAGGAAATTCTGGGCGCGCTTTGGGGATATCCGCCGCAACTTGATCTCGAGAAGGAAGCCGGGCTGCAGAAAGCCGTCATCGAAATGGTTCAGCACGGGCTGGTGGCGTCGACCCATGACTGCGCCGATGGCGGGATCGCTGTCGCGTTGACCGAGAAGGCAATGGTGAAAGGCGTAGGCGCGCGGGTGAATTTGG
>DATHQJ010000321.1:0-4147 GCA_035482825.1 Binatus sp. (SeqCode)
CCGATCTTTCGCAAATCTATGTAGCCATCGCGCCCAGCGATGCGCGCCGCCTCTACGCGACGCTGAGTACGAGCGGCGGCAAGCTCGCCGTTTACCGCTCCGATGACGCAGGGGAAAACTGGGCACAGATAACCGACGATCCGCGCGCGTCGGGGAGAATCGGCGGCGGCGATCTACCGATTCCGAGGGTTGACCCGAAGAATGCTGACATGGTTTACGTCGCGAGCACAGTGACGATGCGCTCGATCGATGGCGGGAAAACATGGGCGGGATTCCGGGGCGCGCCGGGCGGGGACGACTACCAAAATCTTTGGATCAATCCCAACGACGGCAACAATATTTTGCTGGTGAGCGATCAGGGCGCGCTGGTGACGGTGAATGGCGGGGCCAGCTGGAGTTCCTGGTACAACCAGCCCACCGCACAGATTTATCACGTGGCCGTCACGAATACGTTTCCATATCGCGTGTGCGGAGGACAGCAGGAGAGCGGGTCGGTCTGCATCTCAAGCCGGGGCAATGACGGCGCGATCACTTACCGCGAATGGCATCCCGTGGGCGTGATCGAATACGGCTATGTGGCGCCTGATCCGCTCGATTCCGACATAATTTATGGCGGCGGCCGCAGTAACGTTTCGCGGTTTCACTGGTCGACCGGGCAGGTGCAGGATGTGACTCCCATTCCGGTCCGCAACGAAAAATACCGGGCGGACCGGACCGAACCCACCATGTTTTCGCCCATTGATCCGCACATTCTTTATTACGCCACGAACCTATTGTTCAAGACCATCGACGGCGGGAACACGTGGCAGGCCATCAGCGGCGATCTGACGCGCGAGAATCCCGGAGTGCCGGCGAGCGTGGGCCAGCTGGTGCGCAAGGGGGCGGAGAAACAGCGCGGCGTGATCTACGCACTCGCGCCTTCGTTTAAGAGCGTGAGCACGCTATGGGCGGGAACGGACGACGGCCTCATCTGGCTCACTCGCGACGGCGGGAAAAACTGGGACGGCATCACGCCGAAAGAGCTTACGCCGTGGAGCAAGGTGACGCAGCTTGCGGCTTCGCACTTTGACGAAGAAACGGCGTATGCGTCGGTAAGCCGCTTTCGCATCAACGATCAGCATCCGTATATCTATCGCACGCACAACGCCGGCAAGAGCTGGAAGCTGATCACGGCTGGACTTCCGGATTTTGGGCCAGTAGATACTGTTCGCGAGGATCCGGTGCGCAAGGGGCTGTTATTTGCCGGCACGGAGAATTCGGTGTGGGTCTCGTTCGATGACGGCGACCACTGGCAGTCGCTGCAGTTGAATCTGCCGCACACTTCGATGCGCGATCTCTGGATTCACGACGACGATCTTATTGTCGGAACCCATGGCCGTTCCTTCTGGATAGTGGACGACATTACTCCGCTGCGCCAGGTTAGCGAAGCGGTTGTAAGTTCGGATGCGCATCTTTTCGCGCCGGCCGCTGCTTATCGCGTGCAGCGGGACGACTACACCGACACGCCGATTCCGCCGGATGAACCGGCGGCGGCGAATCCGCCGGATGGCGCGGTGATTGACTACTATCTGGGAAGCTCGGCTTCCAGCCCGGTCAAGCTGGAGATTCTGGACGCGCGCGGCCAGCTTGTGCGCAGTTATTCGAGCGCGGACCAGCCCGAGGCTTCAGAAGCTGATTTGAAAAAGCAACTGATCCCGCTTTACTGGCTGCGTCGGTTCCGGGCGCTTTCGGCGGAGGCGGGCGTGCACCGCTGGGTGTGGGACCTGCACTATCAGACTCCGAATTCGTTGCGGCATGAATACCCGATTGCGGCGATTCCGGGGGACACGCCGCGTTTGCCGCTTGGGCCTACCGCGTTGCCTGGTCACTACACTGTGCGTCTGACGGCAAACGGCAAGAGTCAGACTGCGGCGCTCACCGTGAAGATGGACCCGAGGGTGAAAACCGCGGCGCTGGGACTGGAAAAGAAATTCGCGGCGGAGACGCAGTTGGCGTCCCTGATCAGCCAGACCTCGTTGGCGGCGCAGCAGGCTAACTCGATCGATGCGCAACTCAAGAAACAGAGCGAAAAGTTGAGAGTCGCCGGAGAAGCGGTGCAGACTTTTCAACAACAACTTGCTGCGCTGCTGGGCGGCGGCGGGGGATTCGGCGCGCCGGCGGCCGAGGAGCCCACGCTCATGCAAGTGAACGGAAATGCGAGCACGCTCTACGGCCAGATTTGGCAGGTAGATGTCACGCCAACAGCCGCGCAGTTGGCAGCCATCACGACAGCGGAACACGACAGCGCGGCCGTGATGAAGCGTTGGGCCGCGTTCAAGAAAGAAGCGTTGCCCGAACTTAATCGCAAATTGCACGAAGCAAATCTGCCGGAAATCGAAATCGAATCCACCTTGCAGATGGAAGAACCCATGGGCGACGAAGAATAAACCGAGACGAAGAATAGTTCGAGACGAGGAATAGTTCGAGACGAAGATTAGCTCCCGAGCAGACTGCTGAAAAAAACCGCCTCGGCCTGATTTTGGGAAGGGTACGAGTTCCCTCGTACCGCTAAGTCCTTGAATAGCAGCCGCGCTTCAGCGCCTGCGGATCGCTTTCGGCTGCCGAAGTGAGTTTTTTCAGCAGCTCGCCTAGAGAAGCTCCACTGCCTTTTGCAGTGCGGCGGCGATCTGCACGGGATCGGTTCCCGGCGCGAATTTGATCGGCTGGCCGATGCGCACGCGAATCCTCCACGGCGCGGCGAACCGCTTCCCTGCCACCTTCAGTTCGAACAACCCCACGATTCGCAGGGGTAGAACCGGGATGCTGAGATTATTGGCGAGCAGCCCGATTCCGGCGCGAAAGGAATTTATGGTTCCTTCCACCGTGTGGCGACCCTCGGGAAAAACCAGAATGCTGTAGCCCCGGTCGACGGCTTCTCCGGCGTAGGCGAAACTTTGCCGGAATCCCGCCTCGCGCGGCAGAGGAAAAATGTTCAGCAGTGACACGCCGAGAAACCACAGCATGCGGTCATAGATGCCGGCGAAAAATCCACGAGAAGGGGAAGGCGTGCGCAAAGCTTCAAGATCCTCGCCGCGAGTAGCCGTGGCCAGCGTATGCCGGAAGCGCGCGGGCAACGCAGTCTGCACAAAAGCAAAATCGACGTCGGCGATGTGATTGCAGACCACGAGAAGGGGCCCGGTCACGCCGCGCAGGTGTTCGCGGCCCTCGATTCGAGGCCAGCCCAGCAGCACAATCGCTGGCCGCAACAGTAAGTAATGAGCCAGGAATCGGAGCCAGGTGGCGGGCCAGCGCAAAGTCCAGCGGGGATAGTGATAAGCGCTTTTCTGTTGGGCTTGGTTTGACGCCTCGCCGCGCAGAATCCTTTCGAGGTCGCCGACCGTGCGGATGGAGTTGAACCGGGTTTCGCTGAGATCGACCTGGTAGCGGTCTTCCAGGGCGCCCAGCAGTTCCACGCGATCGAGCGAGCTGAGGCCAAGGTCGGAGTCAAGGGTGGCGGTGGCTTGGAGGTTGGGAACGGGACGTCCGACGATGCGGGTGATGAGATCGGCGATGGGCGCTGCGGCGGAGGTTGGATTGCTTCCGGATTTCGAGTCGGGTGCGAGGAAATGCGTTTGAGCGACTTCCTGGATCAAGTTCTTGCGCGGCTTTTGCGTGCTGGTTCGTGGGAAGTCTTCTTGCGGCCACTGCCACCACATCCGCATGCGCTGATATTCGGCCAGGGATTGATTGGTGCGCTGGACGATCTCTGACACTCGATCATCGGTCCTTGATTCCGAGGCGGCGTCTCCGTTCACATGGTCGCGCAGAATCACGACGGCGCATGGCTCGGCATTTCCTCCTCGGTGGTTTCCTCGGCGGTCGACGCCGACCACCACGCAATCTTTTATCTCGGGCTGTCGGCGCAACGCGGATTCCAGGTCCTCGGGGTAAATGTTGAGGCCAGCCGGAGTGACGATGACTTCTTTCTTGCGGCCCTTGAAATAGAGATTGCCGGTTGCGTCGAGGGCGCCGACGTCTCCGGTGCCATACCAGCCCTGATCGCCGGCAAGATCGTGGCGGCCGAAACCGTCCCAATAGCCGGCGGCGACGCCGCCACCGCGCACCAGAATCTCGCCGTCCGCGGCCAGCTTGAGCTCCCGGCCGGGCA
>DATHQJ010000322.1:0-3178 GCA_035482825.1 Binatus sp. (SeqCode)
ATCTTGCTCTGCAGTTCCCCAATCTCCGATTGAATCTCCCCGACCTGCTCCATGGTGGCGCCGGAACTGAGCTTCTTCAATTCAGCTTTGAGCTTGTCGAGTTCCGCTGTCATGTCCGGAACGGTCACATGAATCTGTTCCATCTTTTCGCCGAGCGCTTCCTGTTGTTTTCCCAAAGCTTCCTGCTGCTTGCCCAGTTCTTCCTGTTTCTTGCCGAGTTCCTCTTGCGGAGCCCACAGTTTGCGGGCGCGATCGATGGTCGCCTGGTCGCGAATGATGTAAGACTTCTCGTCGCGCTCGAACCAGATGAAGTCGCCGGGAATCGTCTTTCGCAGTTTCTCGACATGGCGGGCATCTTCGGTCGAGCCTGACATGGTCAGGGAATCCGACTTGCCGGTGACGATAACGAAGCGCTGTTCGTCGTCGTAGCCGTAAGCATAGGAATAGCCGCGGCCGGAGGACGATCTCGAATGGGCGGACTGACCGGGCGCAACAGGCGCCATCGGAGCGACCGGTGGATAAGGAGCGATCTCGTTCGTGGTGGCAACTCCGGCCACGGGCGCGGGGGGGCGAGGAGGCGTACCGGATATGCCGCCGCTGATCGCTCCGGTAATCGCAACTGGCGCTGGAGCTACCTCGGGCTGCGAATCCGGTTCGGGAGGAGGAGTCGCGTCCGAACTTGGCGCGGGTGCCGGTGCCGGCTGCGCGCTCGGCGCGGGATGTGCAGGCGGCGGAGTCTGGTCTTGCGCACTATACGCGCCGCTAGCATCCGCAGTTTTGTTGGCAGCGTGCACGGAAGCGGCAAAGTAAACCACCGGAATCGCAAGGGTGAGAACGACAACCGCAATTGATCTTTTGAGACGCATGGCAACCGATCCTTTCCAACCCAGAATTCTTTCCAATCTTTTCTCCGCCTGACCTGCCTTGGCCATTGCAACGCCCTGCCACCACACTCGCCCCGGCGCGGCCTGCAAGGCTTCAAAGAATTCAAGTAATGTCCGGGCGTAATCCTTGCGGTCGGCTCCGCAGATCAGCGCGGCTTCGTCGCTGGCCTGCTCCGCGAGATCGGCGAGACGCCGGTCGAGCCACCAGGCAAGCGGACTGAACCAGAAAATCGCGCGATGCAACAGCGAGAGCCGCTGGGTGAGAGCGTCGCGGCGAGCCACGTGTGACACTTCGTGCGCGACTACGGCATCGAGCTTCGCGTCATCCCATTCCCGCCAGCCGGCCGGCAGCAGAATGGTTGCGTGCAAAACGCCCATGGTGAGCGGCACGGATATCAATTCTGATTCCGCTGCTCGGGGAACGGAAGATAGTCCTGAAGCCCGTGCGAAAGAGGCAAGTCGCAGTTTTATGCGCGGATCGGGAATCAGATGCGAGGCGCGCTGCAGCTTGCGTCCGAAGGCGAGGCCCACCGTAAAGCGAAGCACAAACAGTAAAACGCCCGCGAAATAAATCGCGGCCGCGATCTTGCTCCAGCCCACGGAAAACGGACCTGAAGGTGGCGGAGACACAAAAGCGGAATCAACCGACGGCGAAGGCATTTTCAATGAGGGTTCCGCCGTCGTCGCGGCGCGGCGCTCGGTCGCCTCGCGCTGGCGCTGGTTAATGATTACCGTACTCGTTTGCGCATTGTCTTCGTGCGCCAGGGTGCCTCTGTTGTTGGCGGGAGAAATGGGCTGAGCGGGCGACGCTGATTCGGTGGCAAATTGGAGAGCCGCTGGCGTGGGCACCGGCAGGGTCGGCAGCAGCCGCTGCAACAAAGGCATTGCGAGCGCTGCGTAAAGCACCGCAGTCCAGGTGAAAAGCCGCACAGCCGTTGCCTTCACCCGAAACGCGGCCAGGCCGAGGGCGGCCACTCCGCTCAGTACGAGGGCGCGTAGGGCGGAATTCGCGATTTGCGCGAGAATAGTTGTGGACGCGGAATCGGCAAGAGGCGTCATGGTCATCCTTCCTTCTTCATAGGTGTGGTTTTTTCCGAGCCCGCTCTTTCGGCAATTTTGCGTGCCAGGCGTTCCAGTTGTTTTCGGTTCAACACGGCGTTGTCCACCATGCCGAGAACCAACTGCTCGGCCGACCCGCCACAAAAGCGGTCGATGATGGCCTTCACCGCGCGCACCGCAACGTTCTGCCGCCCATCCGATGCCTCATAAATAAATGTGCGGCCTTCGGTCTCGTGGGTCAGAAAACCTTTTTCTTCTAGCCTCCGCAGCACGGTGCGAATGGTGGAGTCCTTCATCGGTCGCGCTGCTGCCAGCCCCTCGCGGCAAGCCTCGGAGGAGCATGGACCGTGTGTCCAGATGTAATCCATGACCAGCTGTTCGACTTCGCCCATGTTCTTTAGACGTGCCTTGGTTGTGTTAGTCATTGTAGCGTTACAAGATGTAACAGATGGATAACCTGCTGTCAAGAACACAAATTTGAAGACGAGTCTGCACTACGGCGGCCGCAATGAAGTCCTTCGCGTCCTTAGTCGTTGAAGTTTCTTCTCCTCTTCCATCGGTCATTGCACACGACCGTAACTCGCCCCGGCTTGCTAATCGCAGCCGTCGCGCATACTCTCAGAGTAGGGTCTTTGTTTGCGGCTGAAAAGGGAGCACATCTGACACACGACGAAGTCAAAGCATCTTACGTGGTAATTCGCCACAACGTCCGTACCTACGAGTCCGCGGGAGTGGTCGAGGTGGTCAAGGGACGGCAAAACGCAGAGTCGGCGCTGAAGAACTTCGAGAGCGGACAAAGCTCATCCGACCGCCACGAGGGCTGGCGTTACTTTCTCGAAAAGACAACCTTAAAGGCCGGAACCGATCCCGCCGAGGCCACCATACTTCGGCAGACGGAGTTGGAAACTCGAGAGTCCAAGGCTACGCTAGACGCGGGCTCCAGCACCGGCGGCGGATTCTCGAGGTGATTCGGCGGCTAAAGCCGCGATTGATTTTGTGACACTTACGGCGCGGCTGAAGCCGCGCCCTTCCACAGCGAATTCAAACCGACCAACTGCCTAGCCGCTAATTTGCTTGCTAACCTCGGGCCGCCGGCGTAGCATCGCTGTGTACGTTAGACCGAATCGGACGTAAGCAGTTCTTGCCTCAACAGCCAGTAACCTGCCAGCAGTACCTCCGAATCTCTCCAGCGTAAAATCGATCCAACAAAAGGAACATTTACCAACATGGCAGAA
>DATHQJ010000323.1:0-22497 GCA_035482825.1 Binatus sp. (SeqCode)
CACCCTGCGCAAGAATTCTTTTTCGCTGGTCGGCCCCATCGCCGAGGAAACCCTGCGCCGGCTCAGCGCCGATCTATTGTTTCTCGGAGTCGATGGCTTCGACGTTCATTTCGGATTGAGCACCCCCAATTTGCTGGAGGCGAAAGTCAATCGCGTGATGGTCGAGGTCGCGAAGAAAACCGTGGCCGTCTGTGACTCCAGTAAATTCGGCCGCCGCAGCCTCTCGCTGATTGCCCCGCCGTCAGCTCTCCACGAAGTCATCACCGATCGCGGTGCCCCCAAATCCGACATTCGCGCGTTGAAGCAATCGGGCATCGAAATCACATTGGTGTGAAATCATGAACATCGCACCGTACAAACCTGCCATGCCCAGCGAACTTCTAAGGACTGTCATCCTGAGCGAAGTGATTGCTTCGCGGAGCGGAGCAATCACGCAGTCGAAGGACCCCTGCGCTTCCGCCTTCTCCTCGGATGCCGACAGGCGTTCTCCCCGTGCTGATTGGGCAACGAAATCAACGACTCGCGAGTCGCTCTAGAACCCATGCCACGCTTCGACGTCACCATCGCCGGCGAACTCAACCTCGACCTCATCCTCTACGGTCTCCCGGAGCAACTTCCGCCGGAGCGCGAACTGCTCGCTGATAGGATGATGCTCACTCTCGGCTCCTCCTCGGCGATTGTGGCTCACAACCTGGCCGCACTCGGCAGCCGCGTCGGATTTCAATCCCGCATCGGCGACGATGCCCTCGGTCAGATCGCGCTCGATCGTCTGCAACAAAGCAGCGTCGATACATCGCTTGTGCGCCGCGTCCCCGGCTCAACCACGACGGGCCTCACCGTAATCCTGCACCACCAAGCGTGGCGAAATATTCTCACCTATTCAGGAACGATCGCAGAAACCTGCTGGCAGGATCTCGACCTCGACTACCTGGCCGACTCGCGGCATTTTCACTTTTCTTCTTACTACCTGCAGCGAGGCCTGCGCCCGCGAGTCGCTGAACTATTTCAGCTTCTCAAAGCGAAGGGCCTCACCATTTCTCTCGATACCAACGATGATCCCGACGACCGCTGGGAAGGTAATTTGCATGAAGTCCTGCGCCACGTTGATGTTTTTCTCCCCAACGAGCGCGAGGCATGCAAAGCAGCAGGCACCGAAGACCTGGAAGCCGCGATTCGCAAGCTTTCTGATCTCGTGCCGCTGGTCGTCGTAAAACTCGGCCCCAAAGGTGCCCTGGCCCAACGCGGCGCCGAGCGATTCGCAAGCCCCCCGCAGGAGGTCGTGACCGTGGATACGGTTGGCGCCGGCGACAGCTTCGACGCCGGCTTCCTGCATGAATACGTTCGAGGATCGGATCTGCCGGCATGCCTCGCCAGCGCCAATCTGGCGGGCGCGTTGTCAACCACGTGCCCCGGCGGCACGGAAGCATTTCGCGACGAGGCGTATCGAACGAAATTTTTCCGCAAACACATCGCCTCGCGCGCATAGAAAAAACGCGCGCCACCGTTGCGGCGACGCGCGTCGATTTTCCCGCCACCCAACGTCAGTTATCCACTCCGGTCCCGGTCAGGGCCAGAGTCGCAGGGTTGCCTCCACTGTTCGTGACCGACACAGTGGCGTTGTAGGTAAACACATCTGGCGGTGTGAATACGATCGTGATGGTGCAGGTCTGCTGCACGCCGAGCGTCGAAGGGCAGTTGTTAGTCTGCGTATAGGTGCTGTTCGAGGGCGAGATCGAAATCCCGCTGATATTCACCGAAAACACGCTGTCATTCGTCAACGTTACGCTCATCGTACTGCTCGAGCCAACGAGCACGCTGCCGGAGTTAAGCGACGCAGGGTTGAATCCCAAAGCGAGAGTTTTTCCAGTTCCGGTCAGAGCGATAGTCTGGGATGCGCTGCCCGGGCAGTTGTCTTTGAGGGTCACGGCTCCGCTTCGCGTTCCCTGCGCCGTCGGCGTGAACGTGATCGTGATGGTGCAGCTGGTCCCTGCGGTCAGCGACGTACCGCATGTGTTGCTCTGCGTATAGTTGCCGCTGCTTGCGATCGAAGTGAAGCTCACGGCATGACTGCCGACATTCGTAACCGTTACGCTCTGCGGAGCGCTGCTGCTTCCGATCTGAATCAAGCCAAAATTCAGGCTCGAAGCGGAGAATGTCAAAGTCAGCGGAGTGTAATACGAGGCCGTGTTCGTCACCACACAACAGGTCGCGGTAGTCGCAATGCCGCCGTTTTCCATGGCGCGTCCGTTCGACAACAGAGTCATGGAGTGATACGCGAGGGCATGGCTCAGGCCTGACGCAGCGGTGAACGTGCCGGTCGTCTCGTTGAAGATATCCACCTTATTGGTCGGAACATAGCCGGTGCAGGCTTTTCCGCAGCTGATGGATTGGCCAAATCCCGCCGCTACAACCACGGTTCCGTCGCCCAGCAACGCAGCCGTGTGGCCGTAGCGGCCAATCGTCATGCTGCCGGTCGACGTCCACGTATTGGCCGTCGGGTCGTATATTTCGGCGGAATGCAGCGGAAACCTGCCACTGGCGCCGCCCGTGACCAACACCTTGCCGTCGGACAGAAGAGTGATTGTGTTCTCGTAGCGGGCCGCAGTGTTACTCGCGGCGTTGCTCCATGTGCCCGTGGATGGACTGTAGAGTTCACACGACGTGGTAGTCCCGTACGCTCCTCCAACCACGAGGACCTTGCCGGTTTTCAGCAAAACAGCCGTGTGCAGAAAGCGCGCGGTGTTGAGACTGCCGGTAGTTGACCACGTGTTCAACGTGGGATCGTAAAGCTCGCTGACTCCGGTATAAGTGCCGCAAGGGTTCGAGGTGCAACCGCCCGTCACCAGCACCTTGCCATTCGAGAGCAACGTCGCCGTATGGGCCGCGCGCGCAACCGAGAGCGAACCCGCCGAACTCCAGGTCCCCGAGGTCGGGTCATATAACTCCGCGCTACTGAGCACCACGCTGCCCGTGCCAAATCCACCGGCCACCAGCACCTTGCCAGTCGTCAGAGTGACTGCGGTGAAATATTCGCGGGGGTTTGCCATGCTTCCCGTCAGCGTCCACTTCCCGGAGCTGGCGCTGTAGATTTCCGCCGAGGACAGAATGTTGTTGCTATTGTCAACTCCTCCCGTCGAAAGCACTTTGCCCCCGGCGATCTTCACCTGAGCGTTGAATTCGCGGCCGGTTTGCATCGTTCCGGTCGTCGTCCACAGACCTTGCGTTTGAGCAAAGAGTATCTGAGAAGTTGCAACCACGAGCGTGAACAGGGGACACGCGAGTTTTTTCACGGCGAATCCTTTCCTATATCTTCTTTATGTTTTCTCTGGTATCGGCGACGAGCAGCGCTTGCAGGAGCACCAAAAGTGCGTATAAGTGTAGTAGGGGAGACCAGCTGGCGCAACGGAAATCAGGGCACTCTTCCGCCCAGAAGGGCAGCCACCGCAATAAAGACGCACCTGTGAGTGACTATTGTTAACGGTTTATGACAACCGAGATTAACAACACACTTTTTACTCCAACTTTTCTTCTACGGACCGACTTCCAACAGCAGGTGCTCCATGAATTCCGCTTTCAGCTTTGGAGACGCGCCATCGGCCGCCTGCACCATCCCCATATCTTTCCCGTCCACATAATCCACGACGTGATAATTGCCACGCTTTAGCCCGCGCAGCTCGACCTCACCCTTGAATGAGCCGTTTTTGGGCGCGAAAAACGCGTAGTACATCTTTCCGTCTTTCTGAATCGCATATGCCTCGGGCACGTCGTAGCCGTATACATACAGATCGCGGAATTCCCCCTTCGACAGCATCTTCTCGTTGTACAACCCAATCCACTTCTTCCAGTGGTCTTCCTTCTGGCTGGTCAAATTCACCGGCTTGAACTTCGGCCCCGGATCGGGCCAAACAAATTTCGTTCCCGGCACGCCTCCGACTCCGAGTGTTGAAGCGAAATCGTCTCCATGCTCGCTCCAGTTGCCGCCGCCGGTCGATGTCATTGCCGAAAGCTCCACGTGATCCCCATAAACCGCAGCCTGCGGACCGAGCAACGCTTTATACATCTTGATCCGCCGTCGCACCTGCACCGCACCCACCGGATCCGCCGTAACCGCCTGATCGATGAACGGCAGCCAGGCCAGCGATGGCGGCGTTCCGCATGGACACGCCTGGGTCACGCTCTCCGGCTTGATCGCCCGCGTCGTCTGAAAAATTGTTTTGTACACCTCGCCCATCGCATTCACCGAGTCCTGCGGCGACTTGTGATGATGCGCCGGGTTGTAGCACGCCGGCACGCTGTAAATGTTGTCGAGCTTCGACCCGTCGAATCCCCAATCACGAATAAATTTCTCGGTGAGCTGCTTGTAGTAGGCCTGCACCTCGGGCAGCGCCGGATCGAGCACCGCCAGATCGCGGGTCATGCGCGCATGTTTTCCGTCCTTGTCAAGAATGAGCCAATCCGGATGTTCCTTCACCACTTTCGACATCGCATACTTGTGCGACTCATACTTCCCCTGCCCGTCTTCGACGCCCAGCGGCAACCACCACAGCTGCGCCAGTATCCCCTGCTTGTGAAATTCATCCACCATCTGCTTCATAGAATCGCCGGGGAACGTATCTGCCCGCGGACCCCAATCGCCATAGGTGTCGAACCAGCGATCATCAAGCGTTGCCCACTTGATCCCAAGTTCTTTCAGTTTCGGCACAGTCCCCAGCATCTGCGCCGGCGTCACGTTGAACTCGTAGCCCCATCCGCACCAACTCACGTTGTAGGCTTCGTTCGACGGCTTCGGAATTTCCCATCCTTCTTTTTGCAGCACGCTCGACCACAAGCGCAACGGCTCATAAAAATCTCCGCTATACACCGCGACAAAACTGCGCGGAGAAGAGTAACTCTCGCCCGGCTTCAGCCCCGCATGCACCGGAATCGCAACGCTCGCCGTGACCCGCCCATCCGACTCCACCTTCACCGGCATCGACAGCGTCCAGGGCAGCGTCTCGACGTGACCTATCGCTTCTCCGACTGACGCAGTCCAGAACGCAACCACCGGGATCCCGCCCCCGTAGCCGCCTTTCACCGCTTCGCCCATTAGGTTCGCCTGCGAGGAAACTCGCGTCAGCTTCTGCACATCATCCTTGCCCCAGTCGTAACTCGAACCCTGAAACGACCACATATCGTAGGGCTGCGCTTTCGCGTCCGTCTGCTTCGCATTGAACCGGTGGTGCTGCATCCATACCTGATCGACCTGAAAATCTGTGGTTCCGACATTTTTATACGTCGAGCTGACCAGGGCGATGTTGGGAAAATCATCATAGGTCTCCACCACCAGCATGCGCTCTATGTCCATGCCCGCGGGCGCCAGCGGACGCGCCGAAATCTCCACCCGCTTCCCGCGGCCCAGTTTGCCCGCACTTTCCAGAACTTTGGCCTGAGCAAAATCAGGAATAAAATCCAATTCCTTTCCCTCGTGGACAATCGAGTCGCTGCCCCCAGTCGATCCCACCTCTGGCTCATCGAGTGTCAACCGCTTGCCGTCCTTCAATAGAGTCGCCTGCAGAAATCCGGAAGGAAGAATCTGAAACTCCGCCGTGCTGGTCGTGATCAAGAGGGGCCCTCCGTCGCGTACTTCCACTTTGATCTCCGACGGACGCGACGGCGGCGCCTTCGGCGGGGCCGCGGGCTTGGAGCAACTGAGCGTCAACCCGGCAAATCCGGCGAAAATAATCCAACCAATCAAAGAAAAATACTGAGAGCGCCCGCCCCGATTGCTACTTGTCATGATTCCCTCTCTCCAACTCGAATCGCATAACGAAAGGAAACACAATCTTTCGTAAGCTCCTCGCAACTATACAACAGCCTGCTGCGTTTTGGGTTTTTCCCTCACTCAATCTCCGCCAGCGAGTTCTCCAACGCCCCGCCCTTCGGTGCCGGCATCGCCCCCACTTCGCTCGCTACCCAGGCTCCCACCCGATTCGCCGTCTGATTCATCGCATCGAGAGACGCCCCCCGCAGATATTCGTGCACCAGGCCCGCCGTAAACGCGTCTCCCGCTCCCACCGTATCGGCCACGCGCACGCGAAATCCGGGATGCTCACTCGCATCCCCGCCTCCTCCCGTCACCAGCAGACTTCCCCGGCCGCCGCGTGTGATGCACACCAGTTTCAAATCGTAGGTATCGATTAGCCGCCGCGCCGATGCCAACTCATCGCCCGGCGGAAAACCGCCCACGCGCATGATCTTCGGCAGTTCTTCATCATTCAGTTTCACGATGTCCGCCAGCTTCATCGACTCCGTCAGAACTTCCTGGGAATAATAAGTCTGCCGCAGGTTGACGTCGAAAATCTTCAGCGCACCCGGCGATGCTGCCCGCAGGAACTTGCGAACCGTCGTGCGGCTTCCCTCCGACCGCTGCGCCAGCGATCCAAAACAAATCGCATCCGCTTCCTCAGCGAGACGCTGCCACGCCGGCGTCCACTGCAGAAAATCCCACGCGACCGGATCAGCGATCTCGTACCGCGCCTGGCCCTGGTCATCGACCTCAACTTTCACCGTGCCCGTCGGATGCTGCCGGTCACGCTGCACCTGATCGACGTCGAGTCCCAACTCTTTCATTTGCCCCAGCGCTTCCACTCCCCGCGAATCGTCACCCACGCGGCTGGCCACAATCCCCTGATCGCCCAGCAGCCTCGTGATGTAGGCGAAGTTCGCAGGCGCTCCGCCCAGACAAGTCCGCTCCGGCAGCAGATCCCACAACACTTCGCCCAACCCCACGACCTTTTTCTTCGCCCACCGCAAATACGTTTTGATCACGCTGAGAATATACAGCAACCCCAAGTGTCCAAAACGCGTTAGGACAGTCCTTCCCCTGAATCGGTTTGACCCACCGTATCCAACGTGTTATAAGTGTCCGTTTTGCGCTGGTGTGCCGGGACGCGCATCTTATTTCATGCGGTCAATTTTAGCGGCATGGATTTCGATAGCGTTCGGCGCAAAATCCGACGCGGCCAAGCTCCAACACTCCTTTCAGTTTTGCGGTGGAAGCGTGTTCGGAATTCCGGAAACAGAGATCTCAGGCTCGATGGAGGTTGCTCGCCGTTGTATGCAAGCAGCGATCCTGGATGCTCGTTCCGGAAGGCGGTGCCTAAACACGTTTGGAATTCCTTAAAACCGGTGTCTGTTATCTTTCGGAGGACTCATGATGCGAACCTGGCTCGCCACTGCTGCGTTGAATCTGCGCGGCATGGCCACAAAACTCTCCGCTGTTGCTGCGCTGCTGACCGTCGGCGCTGCCACCGCTTTGGCTCAACCCGCTGGTGAAGCCGGCGGCGGTGAAGCGGCGTTGAAATTGCCCGACCTTTCACAGGTCAGTTTTTTCAATGCAGCCATCAACGGCCATAATCTGCTGCTGATCGGGATCGTATTCTGCCTTTTCGGCCTGGCCTTCGGCATGACGATCTATCTGCGCTTGAAGAATCTGCCAGTGCATCGCTCCATGCGCGAGATCTCCGACCTGATCTACGAAACCTGCAAAACCTACCTGGTCACGCAGGGCAAGTTCATTCTGTTTCTGTGGGCTTTCATCGCGGTGATTATTGCCGCGTACTTCGGCTGGCTGTCGCCGGTTCCTGGAAAGTCTGTTGCGCTGACTCTGCCGATTATTTTGGGTTTCAGCTTGGTCGGCATCGCAGGGAGTTACGGCGTGGCCTGGTTCGGCATTCGCGTAAACACCTTCGCCAACTCGCGGACTGCGTTCGCTTCCCTGCCCGGCAAGCCATATCCGGTCTACCAGATTCCGCTTGAGGCTGGAATGAGCATTGGCATGATGCTGATCAGCGTGGAACTGCTGATCATGTTAATCATCCTGCTGTTCGTCCCCGGTGATTATGCCGGACCCTGCTTCATCGGATTCGCCATTGGCGAGTCGCTGGGCGCGGCCGCGCTGCGCATCGCCGGCGGCATCTTCACCAAGATCGCCGACATCGGCTCGGACTTGATGAAGATCGTATTCAAGATTAAGGAAGATGACGCGCGCAATCCCGGCGTCATCGCCGATTGCACCGGCGACAACGCAGGCGATTCGGTGGGGCCGTCGGCGGACGGCTTTGAAACCTACGGCGTGACCGGCGTCGCGCTGATCACTTTCATCCTGCTCGGCGTGAAGGATCCCAGCGTGCAAGTGCAGTTGCTGGTTTGGATTTTCGTCATGCGCGTCATGATGCTGGTATCGAGCGCGCTGTCGTATTTCCTCAATGGAGCATTCGCCAAAGCGAAATATGGATCGGCGAACGAAATGAACTTCGAAGCGCCCCTGACCTCGCTGGTGTGGCTGACTTCGATTATCTCGATCGGCATCACCTACCTGATTTCTTATTTCGTCATTCCCTTGCTCGGCAGCGACAGCACGCAGTGGTGGAAGCTGGCGACGATTATCTCCTGCGGCACGCTGGCCGGTGCGGTAATTCCGGAACTGGTGAAAGTATTCACATCGACTGAGTCGCGGCACGTACGAGAAGTTGTGATCTCGGCGCAGGAAGGCGGAGCCTCGCTCGGCATCCTGTCGGGATTCGTGGCGGGAAATTTTTCCGGCTACTACCTGGGTCTGGCCATGATGTTTCTGATGGCCATCGCCTATTACATGAGCACCATGGGCCTGGCGCTCGCGGCGGGAATGCTCGCGCCGGCGGTATTCGCGTTCGGCCTGGTGGCATTTGGATTTCTGGGGATGGGGCCGGTCACGATCGCCGTCGACTCCTATGGTCCGGTGACCGACAACGCACAATCCGTCTACGAACTTTCCCTGATTGAGGCTGTCCCGAACGTAGAGGCCGAGATCAAGAAAGATTTCAACATGAGTGTCGATTTCGAGCGCGCGAAATATTTGCTCGAAGCCAACGACGGCGCAGGCAACACCTTCAAAGCCACGGCCAAGCCGGTGCTCATCGGCACCGCTGTGGTGGGCGCGACGACCATGATTTTCTCCATCATCATGGCGCTCACCAACGGACTCACCGCGGACCTGGCCAAGCTGTCGCTGCTGTACGCCCCCTTTTTCCTGGGATTGATCACCGGCGGAGCGATGATCTACTGGTTCACCGGCGCTTCCACGCAGGCCGTAACCACGGGCGCATATCGCGCCGTCGAGTTCATCAAAGCCAACATCAAGCTCGAAGGCGTCACCAAGGCTTCCGTCGCCGACAGCAAGAAGGTGGTCGAAATCTGCACCAAGTATGCGCAGAAGGGCATGCTGAACATTTTCATCGCCGTGTTTTTCGGCACGCTGGCTTTCGCTTTCGTCGATCCGTTCTTCTTCGTCGGCTACCTGATTTCCATCGCAATCTTCGGACTCTATCAGGCCATCTTCATGGCCAACGCGGGCGCAGCATGGGACAACGCCAAAAAAATCGTGGAAGTCGAGATGAAGCAGAAAGGCACGCCGCTACACGATGCCACCGTGATCGGCGATACGGTCGGCGATCCCTTCAAAGACACCTCGTCAGTGGCGCTGAATCCGGTCATCAAATTCACCACGCTGTTCGGATTGCTCGCCGTGGAACTCGCCGTTAAGCTGGCCAGCGATCAGGGCACAACTCTGACTCGAGTGTTGGCGCTGGCGTTCTTTGCCGTATCGTTCACCTTCGTATACCGCTCGTTCTACGGCATGCGGATCAAGCAGGGCGCGGAGTAGAGAGCGTAGCGCCGCCGTCTCGGCGGCTGTCCGGCGGGCGTCCTCGCCCGCCGGGCGCCGAGGGCGAGACGCCCTCGGGACAGCCGGCGGGATGCCGGCGATACAAAAAGCCTAGCGCCAGCCCAATTCGCGGCGATCGCGATTCACATCGCGGTACTCGCGGCGCAGTTCCCTGCGCTCGTGGCGCGCGGCACGATAATTTCCGTAATAGAGATCGCGGCGCAATTCTCGCCGATCGTGTGCGATCTTCGCGTCGTCATGGCGGATATCGCGCCGCAGGCCTCGGTCACCGTCCCAGGCCAGCGCCGGCGCCACACTCATTCCCACCAACAAGAGAATTCCAGCAATCGCGCGTTTCATATTTTTTTCCTCCGACCGCAATCCGCGGCTACAGAATACAAACCCGCGGCGGGAGGAGGAGTTTCGGTGAGGAACCACAGCTGTGCGTCGCGCTCGCAGGCAACCCTTCGCCACGAGAGCGCATAGGGCGCTGATTTTTCGGCGGAATCGGAGGGGGACGCTGTAAGCTAGTTTCATGTACCGCGTCGCGATACGGTTTCTGCTGCTCGCTCTCGCATTGATGTCCCCGGCCTCGCAGGGACAGATTGCGGAGCCAGCAAAACCTGCCGTCGAACTTGCCATCTCTGGCCCACAGGTGGTCCACCGCGGTGACAACCTTTGGTTCACCGCGACCCTGACCAATCGATCGGGTGAGGTGATTGCCGTCCCCTCGCCAAAGGGCGGGAATGGGTGGTGGTACATGGGCGGTCCCGGCTGGAAGATCGTTGACAAGTCCGGCAAGCAGTTGAAGTTTAAACCTGGCACCGCTTGCCTTTGCGACAACCCGGGAGGCGCGAGTTTTCGCGACGGCGATTTCGTCTTGCTCGAACCAGGAGCGAAGCTTGAGTACCAGCACGAAGCCATCGGCGACCCATCCGATAAGTTCATCTTTCCGCGAGGAGGCACTTTTTTCGCTTCACTTTCCTGGAGCTTCTGCGCCCCGAGGGTAAAGACGATGGACAATGGATCCCTCGCATACACTTGCGGAGTCACGCAGTCGCTGAGTCAGCCGTTGAAGGACGTGCTTGAGAGATCACCCTCGTTTGAGGTGCACTCCAATGTCTGGAAGATCTCCCTGAAATAGCTTTGCACCTGCTAATTCGGACCTTTCATCTTCTCTTTGACGCTCCGGGCCAGCTTCTCAATCTCTTCCGCTTTCTTGATCACATCAAGCGAGAGAACATTTTCGTCCGATTTGTCCACCGACTGTTTCAGTTCGACTGACAACTTCAACAGTCTGTCGGTGTCGTGCTTGAGCGCGGCAACGCGATCTTTGGCGGCCTTCTTGGCCATATCGCCGGCAATGCGGGCGGTCGCTTCGTCTTCGTCCCCCATCGGTGGATTGTCTGTCTTGGGCGTGGGAAGCGGCGGGTGCGACGACCCGGTCTGCGCGAGGCTGGGGATGGCGAAAACGCACAAGAACACGGTCCACACAAGAATGTGACGCACGGCGACCTCGCAGAGAGTCGACCTGCACTGCTCTAAGAAAATTATACGCGGTGGGAAAAAGAATCCACCACGGAGGGCCCAGAGGAACGCGGCGAAAAAGAGAAAGCCAGAGCCGCAGCCCTGGCCTTCCGCATCTCTGGTTTCCGACAGCGTTTACAGCGAGCTCATGTTCGCCAGGAATTCAGCGTTGGCCTTGGTCTTGTTCAGGCGTTCCACCAGCAACTCCATGGCTTCCACGGGCGACAGCGGGTTCAGCACCTTGCGCAGAACCCAGATGCGCTGCAGATCCTCCTTCGGGATCAGCAACTCTTCTTTTCGCGTGCCGGAGCGTTGAATGTCAATCGCCGGGAACACACGCTTGTCGACCAGCTTGCGCTCGAGAATGATTTCCGAATTGCCCGTGCCTTTGAATTCTTCAAAGATCACGTCGTCCATGCGCGAACCGGTGTCGATCAGCGCAGTTGCAATAATCGTCAGCGACCCGCCTTCTTCAATGTTGCGAGCCGAGCCAAAGAACCGCTTCGGACGCTGCAGAGCATTCGAGTCCACGCCGCCCGACAGCACTTTGCCCGACGGTGGAACAATCGTGTTATAAGCACGGGCAAGACGCGTAATCGAATCCAGCAGGATCACCACGTCACGCTTGTGCTCGACCAGACGCTTCGCCTTTTCGATCACCATTTCCGCGACCTGCACGTGGCGGGCGGCGGGCTCGTCAAACGTCGACGAAATCACTTCGCCTTTCACCGAACGCTGCATGTCGGTAACTTCTTCCGGCCGCTCATCGATCAGCAGCACCATCAGCACAACTTCCGGATGATTCGCCGTAATCGAGTTGGCCACGTTCTGCAGCAGCATGGTCTTGCCGGCGCGCGGCGGAGAAACGATCAGTCCGCGCTGCCCTTTGCCTAGAGGCGTCAGCAAGTCCATGACGCGGGCGCTGGCGTTCTCGCGCGTGGTCTCAAGTTTCAAACGCTCCTGCGGATACAGCGGCGTCAGATTGTCAAACAGGATCTTATTGCGGGCTTCATCCGGCGACTCAAAGTTGACCGCTTCAATTTTGACCAGCGCGAAATATTTCTCGCCCTCATGCGGAGGCCGCACTTGCCCGCTGATGGTGTCGCCGGTCTTGAGATCAAATTTTCGAATCTGCGACGGCGACACATAAATGTCGTCCGGCCCCGGCAGATAGTTGTAATCGGGAGAGCGGAGGAAACCGTAGCCATCGGGCAGGATTTCTAATACGCCTTCAGCGAAAATGTGGCCTTCTTTTTCGCTTTGCGCCTGCAGGATCTTGAAGATCAAGTCCTGCTTGCGCATACCGCTGGCACCGGGCAGATCCAAGGTCCTTGCGATCTTGGTCAACTCGGTGATGTTCTTTTCTTTCAGTTCTGCAATGGTCATGATTCACCTGAACCCGTGCACTAGAGCTTCTTCAATAGTGTCAACGGGAGATTTTTAAAAGGAGGGGACGCAGGAAAGACGCAAATGGTACGGGGCAGGAAGGCGGGGCTGGGTTAAGCAGCCCGCCGTTGTGCCTCAGCAAAATTCTCTGGTTCCGACAAAACATCTTGCCGCTCCGCGCCAGCGATCCGGTCCAACACTACGTTCATGGTTTCCTGGATTCTGGTACTGGGCCGGTGGAACTTCCGCGTGGCCTTGGAGGCAAGCTGACAAAGCATATATCGGTTCCGCAGGGTCTGTAAAGCATCAAACACACGATCAGAGCGCATGTGCTTTCGTTCTCCTTTACTTTATGATGGTGGCCTTGCGCCTTCGTCCTTCTTGCCAGGGAGGGTGACCGGAACCCACAGCCCGTCCTAAGTCACTGATTCCGAGTAGGTTGTAAAGGAGTTAAGCGTAAAACTCACTTTGAATAGATGCTTGACAGGTCACCGAAGATGCTCAATTTTCTGGCTGGCTTCGCGGGCGCAGGCAAATACAAAGGGCCCCAGAAGCTTCCGGATATACCTGGAACTGGTTAATGTAGCTGCAAGGGGAAGACAGGTCAAGTGTTTATTTGGCAATTATGCACTTGACAAACCCACTATTTTGCCCTTATAATCAGGCACATGGACAGCAAAGACCTGAATCTATTCGAGTTAGCCGCACACTTTAGCGATGAGGACAAGGCGCGGGAGTTCCTAGAGGCGCAACGTTGGCCCGATGGCCCTATCTGCCCGCATTGCGGGGAACTGAATAACGCCTACCGCCTAGAGCCGAAGCCCTCTAAGAAGAATACCCACGTCCGCAAGGGTGTTTGGAAGTGCGCCGGATGCCGCGAGCAATTCACGGTCACCGTGGGTACGATCTTTGCTGACTCCCATATTCCCCTCAGCAAGTGGCTGCTGGCGTTTCATCTGCTCTGCTCTAGTAAGAAGGGCATGAGCGCCCACCAGCTTCACAGAATGCTAAAGGTGACCTACAGGAGTGCTTGGTTCATGGCTCATCGCATCCGGTACGCAATGAGTCAGGAACCGTTGTCGTCGAAACTGACTGGGATTATCGAAATTGATGAAACCTACGTAGGCGGAAAGCGCCGTCATCCACAGTCCACGCAAGTGAAGCCGGGACAGCGGATGAATGACAGGATTTCCCCTTTCGCGGATAAGGCTCCCGTCGTTTCCGTCTTACAGCGAGGCGGTCGCGTGCAATCCGTTCACATGCCGAAGGTGACGGCGGAGAATCTTCGCGGAGTTGTGAGTCAGATGGTTGCTGAGGGAGCGCACATTATGACGGATAGCTCTACCGTCCTAAAAGGCGTGATGATGAAACACAAGCACGATCAAGTCAACCATCAGGAGAAAGAATACGTCCGCTACGAGAACGGAGTTTGCATCACGACGAACACAATCGAAGGCTACTTTTCCATTCTCAAGCGTGGTATAAACGGCGTGTATCACCACGTTGGGAAGCAGCATCTTCACCGCTACCTGAGTGAGTTTGATTTTCGATACAACGCGCGGAAGGTGAACGACGGTGAGCGCACGCTGCAAGCGATCAAGGCGACGGGCGGGAAGCGGTTGATGCTGCGGGACTCGTCCAATCGCTAGATTTTCCTCGACTCGCCCTAGAGCATTCTTGGCGGAAGGTTATTAGGGCGTTTCGATGCATCCCGAATGCATTTGCATGGGCGCGGTTGGAGTATACCATGCCTGTGCAGAAGTGTGCTTTGGGATGCGTCGAACATCTTTCCCGTCACGTTCATCCCCGAAATGGAAGAAAGGCGTTTTGTATGTTGGAAGCCTATATGGACGAAAGTGGCATCCATGAGGGTGCTCACGTCTGCGTAATTGCGGGCTATTGGGGTTCTAAGAAGAAGTGGGAGCGCCTTGAGAAGCGATGGCCTGAAATTATCAGAAGCGCAAACGAGCCAACGCTGAAGGAATTTCATAGCAGTGAATTTTGGAATTCCAAAGGAGATCGGCGTGGAGTGTTTGCTAATTGGAGCGACGAAAAAGCGGACAAGTTCATCAATGATTTGGTTGCATGCATTGTGGACTCCGGCCTCTTTGCAACATCTGCGGCACTCGTCACGGAAGAGTGGAAAAAACGGACAAGGGAAGAACGGATGTTCCTTACAGGCGCGCAATACGATACAAAACATAAATACTGGGTCGGGCAAGGTGCGCCGAACAGACTTTACTTCCTGCCGTTTCAGATAGCGGTCTCTAATCCAGCGATCACCTGTACTCCAGGTCTGCATGTTCATTATGTCTTCGATCTGAACAAGCAATTCAAGAATCACGCCTTACACCTTTTTGGATTGATTAAGAACGACAAGAAGTTCACTTTTCGGCACCAGATGGGCAGTATCGACTTTGAGAACAGCGAAGATGCTCCGGGATTGCAAGCTGCTGACCTGCTAACTTCTCAAGTCTACAGATCTGCGAAAGATCGCATCGGTCGAAAAACGCCGTTAGAGCTTGAGGAAGTCCCGCCACTTCTCAGAAAGCTTATTTCCAATAGCAACAAGCGGTATCAATTCCCATTCCTCGATGACGAGGGTGTGAATCGTGCTCTTCAAAACATACCTGCACATCTGCGGGGTCCGGCTTGGCGTATGGTGCCAGTGGAACTTAGGGAAGGAGAGTAAACTAGTAGCGATGGAAAAGAAAATTACAAACTCGAAGCCGATCCCGCACATCCCAATTCCGTTCAAGGAAGTGATAGCGGACGTGCTCAAAGTGAAACCACCCAAGAAAGCGAAGAAGTGAAAAACTATCAAAAATGCATCATTTTAAATGCTCAAACATCAATACCGTAGCGGTCAAAGATGACAATATTGAGCATTCATAATGCAACTTGTTGTCACAAGTATCTTGTAGTACACTATTGACATACCGCTCACTCATGCTTACTATGATTGATTTTTCAGTCGTTTGCGTGACTGGATGGCCACATCATTGAAACGGTTCACTTTGGCAATCAAAGTGCTAGGCCCGAAAAGAGGGGAGAGCCCATGCAGGCACTCTCCCAAAGTAAATCAGTGGTTGTAATTGTTAATTCTTGCTGGCTGGCCGGAACCCGCTTTCGCGTGCCTGATCCTCTGGCACGAAGAAGCGGTCAAGCCCAATAACCTTGGCATGGAACATCGTTCCATTCTCAAGGAGAAGGGCAGTTACTGGGAGCAGTGCTTCGGGATGGATGTCCACCACGGTCGCACCTCTAGTTAGGGTTGTCCAAGGAAAGGCCGTAAACTGCCGGGCTCTCCAAGGACATTCCCAGGGTATCCGCCCGAACAGGGCTAATACCTGAGAAATCATAGAAGCCGAGAACTTGGTTGTTGACAGGGGATTACAGCTTTGGTAGGGTTGTACCGTCCTCTGTCGGGTGAATCCAGAAAAAACTCCAGTTCCACCGAGCCCAGCTTGCAACTGGGCTCTGATCTTTTGGGCCCGGTTTGGGCCTAACAGTCACTTCATATATTGTAGCACACGGCGAGCTCCGAGCGCCATAGTCACTTCATCCAGTTTTGCAAGAAATCTTCCGGTATTGCAGGCTAGGGCAGGCCCTGTCACGGCATCCCAACTGTGTCACCTATGACACGGGTTTGTCAAAGGCATAATTCCGGTTTATTTGTAAACCTGAGTAAAACCCCTCCCAGAATGAGACCGTTCGCACCGTCGCACCCACATCCGTTGTCTATTGGAATCAGCGCTTTAGCGGGAACATCAAATCGGGGACTGCCCGCTGAACGCAACTCGAAAGCGCGCGCAGTTCTTGCGAGCAATTCTGCAGAAATCACACTGCCGGCGAGCGAAATGACATATTCTCTCGTCGGTGACCTTGATTGAGACCTGTCCGCTAGCAGGGTCGAGCAGAATGACCCGAGAGAACTCATGACGCGATACCAGGACTCGCGCGCCCGTACCGCGATTCCTTGACAGATTATTGTACCTGCGGTATTTTCTGTAATGACAGAACTTACGGAAATATCGAGCGAGGTCCGGTTATGAAAATCACATTCGGCGACTTGTGGCGCTCCAACGGAACCATCGGTCGAGGGGCGTATGCGCTGGTGGGAGTGCTGGGGTTCGCGATCAAGCATAACCTGGATCGTTTGGTAGCCAGCTACGGATTTCATCGTCCGTGGGGACTCTTCAACTACTGGGTTCCAGTGCGCGACGTGGCGCGAATTACTGAGCTGCGCGGCAATGAGGCCGTGTTCCTGGGAACAATGGTGGCGCTGTCGCTGCCATTCATCTGGGTGGGCGTGGTCCTGACCATGAAACGGCTGCGCAGCGCAGGCCTGCCCACGCATCTGGTGGCGTTGTTTTTTCTCCCCTTTCTGAATCTGCTCTTCTTTTTGATTTTGTGTTTCTTGCCGGAACGGAGCCTTTTGTGGGCTTCGCCGAAGGCGGACTCGCGGCAGGGCTCATCCCTGGCGCGAATCTTCCCGGAAAGCGCGCTGGGAAGCGCCGCCATCTCGCTGCTCATTACGGTTCCGGTTGGGCTGGGCGTAGCGCTGCTGGGGGCGCAGGTGCTCACGAATTATGGGTGGGGATTATTCGTAGCGCTTCCCTTCACGATGGGATTCGCGGCCGCGCTGGTATACGGAACTCGACAGCCCCGGACCATGAGCGGTTGTGTTGGGGTCGCGTGCCTGGCAGTCACGCTGCTGGGCGGGGCTCTGCTGGCCCTGGCGTTCGAGGGCATGGTCTGCCTGATTATGGCGACTCCGATCGCCGTGCCGCTGGCCGCTTTCGGAGGAGTTTGCGCGTACCGCGTGCAGAGACGAAAATGGTTTCAGACGGACGCCCCAGTGTTGCTTTCGGCGTTGCTCGTCTTCGTGCCCGGCATCGAGTGGATGGAGCACGTTGCGGCCACACCGTCTGCTACGTTTGTGGCGCGCACGGCCATCGACGTCCAGGCCCCGCCGGAAAGGGTTTGGCGGGAAGTGGTTGCGTTCTCGGAAATTCCTGCGCCCACGGAGTGGATGTTTCGCGCCGGCATCGCCTATCCCATCCGCGCGGAAATGCTGGGCAGCGGCGCAGGCGCGGAGCGCCATTGCGTGTTCTCCACCGGAGCGTTCGTCGAACCCATCGAAGTGTGGGACGAGCCTCGTCTGCTGAAGTTTTCTGTGACTTCGAATCCTCCTCCGATGGAGGAATGGACTCCTTACTCGCGTATCGAGCCTCCGCACCTGCACGGATTCCTGGTATCGGAGGGCGGACAATTCCTGCTCACGCCCTTAGCCAACGGGGGCACGCGACTGGAAGGCACTACATGGTATCGGCATGGGCTGTGGCCGGCTGCCTACTGGCAGTTGTGGTCGGACGCCATCATTCACCGGATCCACCTGCGGGTCTTACGGCACATTCGGGACGAGGCGGAGCAGAAGACGCGGTGCAGCGACACCTCAGTCGCGTGTGATTGAATCACCAACCGCCCTTTCAAAACTTGGCATAATAAACGTCTCCGCTTCCCAGCTTGGACTCGCCCTCCGCCCAAATGCCATAGAAATTTCCCGCCCCGTCGGTCACCGTCTCGCTGTAGTCGCCATAAGGATGATCAAACCCGGCAGCGGTCTGATAGTCCCGGTAGGGAGTGGCCTGAATCATGCTGGCCTCGGCGCTCCAGTTGGTGGTGCCGTCAGCACTGCTGCGCTGGTAGACGTTCCAGGTGCCGCAATGTCCGGTCGTGCTGGAACTGGTGCAGGTGTAGTTGCCGCCGGCCGATGCCCGATTATCCATCCAGATCACTTTTACGATGGAAGACGTCGCCGCGACCGACGGAAACCCGTGCCACACTCCACTGGGCGCAAGCGAAAGCTGACTGCCGTTGGGCCACGACGACGAGTTATATGGGATATTCCAGGTCGCTCCAATCGTATCCGAATACTTGGTGTAGATGCGTTGCGGCGCGCCCGCTGACCCCGCCCCCGCGTTGTAGACGGCGATCAAGCGATCGTTGGCGGGCGGAGTCTTGGGCTGAATCCCGATCTGAATCGATCCACCCCAATAATCCCATCCCGCTCCGGTGACCTGGGGGCCCCCTTCACTCTCATCGATCGTCGTGACGGAATAAGTAGAAAAGAGGTTGTTCGAGCGCTGCAGATAAAACGTCGTAGGGCCAGTACCGCTGTTGGTGGTTCCAGACCACGCGAAATAGGCATTGCCCTGCGTGTCAAGGATTGCGCCGGTCGCGAGCGCCACGCCGCTCGGAGCGATGTTCACCTGCTGCGATGTAAAACTCGCACCGCCGTTGGTGCTCACGCTCACGTGCTGCTTGCCGCCGTTCTCGAACGCCACCATCACATTGTTGTTCTTATCCACAAGCAACATGTCTTTGTCGCCTCGGCCGGCGTTGGTCACATCCACTGGAACGCTCCAGGTCACGCCGTGATCGTCGGAATAGATCGTCTCGATCGGGGTGTACTGAGTGTTGCCATCCATATAGCTGGCATAGATGCGGTGATTCGCGCCCACCGCAAGTTGAGCATCCACATCGTTGCCCTTCACCGGACAGCGTGGGATTGAGACCGCGCTCCAGGTCGTCCCCCCGTCGCTCGAAGATTGGAAATACATATAGGAACTGGTCGATTTCTTGCCCGCTCCCTTGAAAGGCATGCACGTCGCGCCCGAGCAGTCTTTATAAGTCGTTGCCAGATAGTGCGGCCAAAACGCGTAGACGTAATTTCCATCGGCCACAATCGCGGGTTCCCAGTCTTCACCAGTGTTGTCCCCTAAACGATGGGAGGCGATACCGGTCTGGGCAAAGCCGGAAAACGAGGACAGCAGAAACAGCGCGACAACCGCATTTTGCCCAAGCTTCATCGTATTTTCCTCTCAGAGCTGGAGTCTGCGGCGATTAGCGCCGGCACTCTCACTCGAAAATTCGAGTTGACGTCGAAAAAACGGAAGCAGTATACGCCCGGTTTCAACCTCCACCGCCGGTAATTTTTCGCAGCCCGAGTCTAAAGTCTCCCTACGGGATTTCCCCTATTGACAGGATCAACGCCCGGCGATCAATATTCATGCGATTTATTAAAACCATTCACTAGGGGGTGCCGCATGGCAGTCCTTCCCGGGCAGTCCAATTCCGCCCGCCTTCTGTCTCACCTCTTCGTTGTCGCCCTTGCAGTCAGCGCAACCGCCAGTCTGGCCCACGCCGCGAGCGCTTACATCCGGGTCAATCAAGTCGGATATGTGGAAGGTTCCACGAAGCGCGCCTATCTGATGGCCAGCGGCGCTGAAACCGGAGCCACATTCGCGGTTAAGAATTCCAGCGGGACCACGGTTTATTCCGCTTCGGTGGGGACGAGTCTGGGCGCCTGGGGGACTTTCCCCGACGTCTACGCGCTGGATTTCGATTCGGTAGCGACCGCTGGAACCTACACGATTTCGGTGGCGTCTCCAATTGCGGCCACCTCGCTGGCTTTCAAGATTGACACCGCCTCGAACCTCTACTCCACGCCTCTGGCGAACTCGCTCTACTACTACGAGAGTGAGCGCGACGGGCCGAACTACATTCCGAACGCCTTGCGCACCGCACCCGGCCATCTGAACGATGAAAGCGCAACGGTATATTTCACTCCCACCTTCAATAGGAAGGACAATGCCGGCGCCCTGACCCAGACCGGCGCGGTGATCGACGCCTCTGGCGGCTGGTGGGACGCCGGCGATTACATGAAGTTCGTCGAGACCCACACCTACACCGTCGCCATGATGCTGACCGGCGTGCGCGATTTCCCTGGCCAGATGGGCGCGGGATCGAGCACTTCGAACTTCACCGCCGAAGCTCAGTTCGGCCTCGACTGGCTGCAAAAGATGTGGGTCGACAGTTCCAAAACTCTCTACTACCAGGTAGCGGTGGCTTCCGGCGGACACGCCTACGCGGGCGATCACGACATCTGGCGCCTGCCCCAGGCCGACGACAATTATCAGGGATGTGCTTCGCCCTACGAATACATCTGCCACCGGCCAGTGTTCCAAAACACCGCGGGCGGCGCGGGGGCGTCGATCAGTCCAAACCTTGCAGGACGCCTCGCCGCCGATTTTGCGCTCTGCTACAAAGTCTTTGCCGCCAGCAACGCCGCCTATGCCAACCAGTGTCTGCTTTCGGCGGAGCATGTTTTCGATCTCGCGAACACCGCGCCCAGCGGAAATCTGCTGACGGCGGGGCCATTCGATTTCTATCCTGAAACCGAATGGCGCGACGATCTGGAATGGGGCGCCACCGAGTTGTACTTCGCGCTCCAGGGCGCGACCAATCTTCCGGCGGGACTGCCGCACACCGATCCCATGTACTACCTCCCACTGGCAGCGACCTGGGCCAATGCCTATATCACAGGTCCGAATGACGCAGCCGACACGCTGAATCTTTATGACGTGAGCGGCCTGGCACATTTCGAGTTGTATCGCGCCATCGTGCTGGCGGGAAATCCTCCCGGGCTCGCCACGTCGGAAGCTGCACTCCTGGCCGATTTGAAAAAGCAACTCGACAAGGCCGTCACGCAAGCAGGCACCGACCCATTCGGCTTCGGATTCCCCTGGGCCACCTATGACACCACTTCGCATGGCGGCGGTCTGGTGATCATGGCGAACGAGTACGACAACCTCACCAGTTCGACCGCGTACGCGGCCTACGGAAATCGCTGGCAGGCGAATGTGCTGGGCGCAAACGCCTGGGGCACGTCGCTGATTGTGGGCGATGGCACTACTTTCCCGCTTTGCATGCAGCATCAGGTCACCAACATCGTCCCCGTGCCTCCAAATGGGCCCCCGTTCCTTCTGGGCGCAGCCGTGGAAGGTCCGAATTCATTCGCAGCTAAGGGATCGCTGTCGGGAATGGTGGCGTGCCCACCGAATGGCGTAGACCAGTTCGCGCCCTTCAACGGGAATAGGGCCGTGTATCAGGACAATGTGCAGTCGTACTCGACGGTGGAACCGGCCATCGATCTCACGTCGTCGTCGTTTCTCGGATTCGCGTGGGAAATCGCCGGAGCGCCGTCGGGAACTCCGTAGTCGCATTTCGTAAAACCATCTTCTTCGAAAGACCTAAGGAGCCAACATGACGCAAAAGATTTCCGCTCTACTGTATGCCGGCGTGACCAGCCTGCTGCTGTCAGGCTTGCTCGGGTTAGTTCCACACGCCAACGCTCAAACTCAAATACAGGTCTATGGCGCCTGGCATTGCTATACCGACGGTTGCAGCTGGGCTTCGGTCCCCAACATGACAACCTTTGATACCGATAATCGATGGTTGATTGATCGCGACATGAACGGCACCTATTCGCCGTCGGTGAACCTTGTCATCCTGAGCTTTGTCGATCCCGTCAAGCTGATGAACAAGACCACCGATTCGGGCGACACTAACGGGATTCCCATCGGCATGAATACTGCAGTCATCAGTTACTTCCAGAGCCGGGGCGTGCGAGTGATGTTCTCGATCGGCGGAGCCAGTTATAGAAAAAACTGGGACAAGGCGTTGGGCAGTAATCCGACACAACTCGGGATCAACGCCGCCAACGCCGCCAAGCAATTCAATGTAGGGATGGAGATCGACTACGAAAACAGCAGCAGTCCGAATTTGCCCGGACTGCAAAGTTTCGTAACCGCGTACCGCTCCGTCGTGCCCTACGATGCCACAGGATCGAATTACGCGGCCCGGCTCACCATTGATTTAGGGGACGGCGACACCTACCTCACAAAGTTGGACGGCTATGCCGTGACCAACTGGTTGCAGACCTCCGCGCCGGTGCTCGATTACGCCAACGCGATGGTGGCCACGCAAAAAACCAGCGTATCCACGCTGGAATCAGGCTGGCAGCAACACGTAGATGGAGACGGAACCGCAGTGCC
>DATHQJ010000324.1:0-15573 GCA_035482825.1 Binatus sp. (SeqCode)
GGCTGAAGGCAATTGTAGTACTGGATGTGGAGATCGTTGGGGGAAATGAATTGTCGCACTCCCGGTCCGAGGATGGCGCCAATGGTCGAGAGGACGGGCTTCTCGGGCCTGCGCTCATCGCGGAAGGTGATGACCATCCGCCGTTCGGAGGGAAGATGACACTCGTAAATGGCGCTGGTGACATGCTCCTTGACGCAGAGGAAGCTGAAATCCGCAGGGGCTCCGGGGCTCCGCATGGCGGCGTTCCATTCGTCGGCCCAAGCCATGGCCACGGTGACCGGGTATCTGGAGTCGATCTGCACATGCATGTCGCCGCCTCCGACCGCGGGACTGTATACGCGGCCGGCGTGCAGGCTGGCGGGCTCCAACGGGATCGTTTCGCTGTTGGCGGCAGTCCAGATAATCTGATTTTGTGCATACGTGTTCGCGGCCAAGGCAAGAACGGAGCCCAGCAGCGTGGCGAAAATGGAAAGTTTCCTCATACTAGAAGTATTTGCTGGTCCATGGGCGTACCCTAGCGAATTCGCGGCGGAGGGATTACGAAGGTACCAGGTGGCGAATACGTCAGCTTCTGCTCCGCAGGATGGCCGCGACCACCCGCGGACTGCGGCGGCCGTGCAGCACGGCGATCACAGCGAGGGGATTTTCCTCCGGCGCGTAAGCGATCACATACTCGCGCACCGACTGAAATCGCAATGGCTTCGATGTGAGGTCGGGACGGCAGTGCCCAATGTAGGGAAACGGCACAAGAGACTGGATCGCTTCGTAAAGCTCCTCGAGGACCCGGTCGGCTGCGTCCAAGCTGTCGGCAGCGATATATTCCCAGATTTCGTCGAGATCGGCGTGCGCCTGCGGGTGGAGAACAAATCCGCTCATGAACCGCCCCGGTTAGGAACCATTTTGTTCAGGAGCCGGAGCGGCGCTCTTTGCTCTTTTGGCGAAGTCTGGCGAAGGCCTCGTCCCCGTCCAGCGGAGTGACGCGGCCGCTCTTGAGATCGTCGTAGCGGCTATCGAGCATCTCGCGCACCTGCGCCAGTTCCGCCAGATACCCGGCCATCGCGTCTTCGATCAAATCGCTCGCCGGACGCCCGGTCTTGCTGGCCAGTTCCTGCAGACGCGATTCAGTTTCGGGCCGAAAGTTTACTTCCATAGTCGCCAGTCTAGAGCGGCGCGTGGGCTGTGTCAAAGCCGGCTGGATGGACGCCCGGCGAACCCGACCCTTGTCATTCCGGCACGTTAGCGGAGCGTACGACGAGGCGAGGAGTCTGTTTTTTCGTAACGCCAGCGCGTCAGAGGTGTGCTTCGAGATCCTTCGCAAAGAACGCTCAGGATTTCGGCAGAAGGCTCCGGTCGCCAAGTGCGGCTCCCTCACGCCTTCTAAGCGCCTCAACTTGACAACCGATAGTCGAGTGTCTACCATCGTGGCAGATTGAGGGTAGAATGTCTTCTATGGCGAAGCAGGCGCAGCAGCGGGTCGGGGTCTTGCAGGGAACGCTGGACATGCTCATCCTGCGGACGCTGCTCTATGGGCCGGCTCACGGTCACCAGATCGGGAAGCACATTCAGCGGACCACGAATGAATTCCTGCAGATGCAGCACGGCTCGCTCTACCCTGCGCTCCATCGCCTGGAGAAGAGAGGCTGGGTAACTGCCAAGTGGGAGACAGCGCCGGACAAAAATCGGGAATTCAAATATTACCGGTTAACTGAGAAAGGCAGGAAGCAGCTTGTGGCCGAGGAATCGCAGTGGAAGCAGATGGCCGAAGCTGTAGCCCGCGTGATGTGGCCCGCCGCCGAGGAAAGCTGACATGAACTGGTGGCCGAGCAACTGGTGGCAAGCGAAGAAGAGAGATGCAGACCTGGAGCGGGAGCTGCGGTCCGACCTCGAATTGGAGGAAGAGGAACAACGGGAACGTGGCATTTCGCAAGAAGAAGCGCGTTACGCCGCCTTGCGCGCCTTTGGCAATCCCACTCTTATTCGTGAACAGACTCTCGCCGTCTGGTCCTGGAACTGGCTTGAATCCTTCGCACGCGATCTACGCTTCAGTCTGCGCGCGCTTCGTCGCACCCCCGGTTTTACCGTCATCGCCATCCTGGTGATGGCGCTGGGCATCGGCGCCAACGTCGCCCTGTTCACGGTAGTGCGTGGCGTTTTGCTCAAGCCCTTGCCCTTCCATGATCCGGATCGCCTCGTGATGCTTTATGAGACCGCGTTTCAAAAGGACGGCACGCCCGGTTTCAACGTGGTGGCCGGCGGCATCTACGCCGAGTGGAGGAACCAGAATCATAGCTACAGCGATCTCGCGCTCTCGCAGGAAATCCGGGTCGGGCTTTCCGGTTCCGGCGGACAATTGCCGGAGAAGCTGTATAGTGCGTTGTTTTCATGGAACATGCTCCGCACCCTGGGCGTGGGGCCCGCGCTGGGCCGCGATTTTACCGAGGCCGATGACAAACCGGGAGCCAACGGCACGGTGTTGCTCAGCTGGGGCCTGTGGAAGCGCCGCTACGGCGGTGACCCTGCCATCCTGAACCAAACCATCGATCTGGACGCGAAACCGTATACCGTGATCGGCGTTATGCCCGCGTGGTTCGATTTTCCCGACTCCTCCACCCAGTTATGGACGCCGGTTTACCACGACAAGCCCAAAGACGACATGATCTCGTTCAGCAATCATCAGTTTCGTGTTGTCGGACGGCTGAAGCCGGGAGTCAGCGCGTCGCAGGGCGTCGCTGATCTGAGCGTCATTTCCGAACGCATTCACAATGAACACCTCAACGACCCATTCATTTATCGAAGCGCCATGAACCGTCCGCTGCTGGAGCACATCGTAGGCGACATCAAGGAGCCACTCTTCGTATTGCTGGAGGCGACCTGCTGCGTTATGCTGATCGCCTGTCTCAATGTAGCCAATCTGCTGGTGGCGCGCGCGGCGGCGCGGCGCAAAGAGCTGGCCATTCGAACCGCATTGGGTGGGGGCTGGCTGCGTCTGATCGGCGAGCGGCTGATGGAGTGTCTGCTGCTTTCGGCCGCCGGCGGGGCGCTGGGACTTTTGTTCGCCGTCGCCGCTGTTCAGTGGCTGATGCGAGCTCGCCAGGACATGAGCCGGGTCCAAGCCATCCACATCGACGGCGTGGTAGCGGGGTTTACGATCGGCGTCATCGTAATATGCGCGCTGTTTTCCGGACTCATCGCTGGGTTCAGCATCACCGACAAACGCATTCTGGGCGCGCTCCATGAGGCCTCGCGTTCGGTGGGCGGGGGCGGCGCGCGGGCCTCGCTGCGCAAGGTGCTGCTTACGCTCGAAGTCGGACTGACTGTGATCTTGCTCGTTGGCGCCGGACTGCTGCTCAAAAGCTATGAACGGCTGCGCTCCGCCGACATGGGTTGCCTCACCCAAGGCGTGATCACCATGCACCTCGGCATCCCGGATGCCCGGTATCCCACAGCCGCTCAGCGAGCCAATTTCTACGACACGCTCCTCGATCGTGTGCGCGCTCTGCCCGGAGTGGACGCAGCAGGCTTTGTGTCGGTTGTCCCGGGGCAGGGCTACTGGATGGATTGGACCTTCACCATCGTGGAGCATCCGCCCTTGCCGCAAGGCAGTGGTCAGTTTGCCTTAAGCCGCTGGGCTGATCCGAAGTACTTCCACGCGATGGGCATTCCCATTTTGCGTGGACGTACCTTTGACGCCGGGAAGCGTTTGGATGCCGCCAACGAAGTCGTCATCAGCCAATCCTTTGCTGACCAGTACTTTCCCGGCGAAGATCCGCTGGACAAGCACGTGCGCGTACGCGGGAAAGATGCCGTCATCGTCGGGATTGTAGGCGATACCCGCTACGCCATCGGCGAAAGCGCGAAGCCGGTGCAATATTACCCGCTGGATGCCGGGGTCGAGGCGGTCGGCACGCTGGTGATTCGCGCCAGCCACAACGGCCGTGATCATGATGTGGAGCAGTTCGCTCTTCCGGTACAGCGCATCGTGTCGGAGATGGACCGCGATCTGCCCGTCTCCGACGTGCTAACCATGAACCAGTTGCTGGGCAAATCGACTCTGGACCAGAGCTTCAATGCGGCGCTGCTCATCGCTTTTGCCACGCTGTCTCTGGTTCTCGCCGGGGTGGGCCTGTTCGGCGTGATGTCCTACATCGCCGCGCAGCGCACCACCGAAATCGGCATCCGCGTCGCGCTGGGCGCAAAGCGCGATCAGGTAATGCGCAAAATGTTGCTGGATGGAATGCGCCCCGCCGTCTTCGGTCTGCTCGTGGGACTCGTAGCCAGCCTGGAAGCCGGCCGGCTGATGCGCGACTTGCTCTATGAGATCAGGCCGCTCGATCCCGCGGTCTACGCCGCAGTGGCCGCAACCCTGATCGCAGTCGCTGCCTTGGCATGTATCGTCCCCGCCTGGCGCGCCTCGCGGCTCGATCCGGTGCAAGCGCTGAGAGCGGAATAGTGCGGGACAGAAAGTATCCCAGATCGCCTCCAGCCTGAGCCTGACCCAGGCTGCGGTGAATGGATACTTGAGTCTGAGCACGAGCGGGTAGGAAGCATCCGACTAGGTATTTTCCGGCTAAATCCTCGGTCTGATTCCGCGGACGCCGGTGGCGCAGCCGAAGAAGTAGCTGGTCTCGGCGACTTCCAATCCTTGCTGGCGGAGACATTCGGCGAAGTGCTGGCAGGTGCCGAAGGCCTCCGTATAGACACCGAGCAGTCTGTAGTTTGCGGGATTGCCGAGGAACAGGCGACCGATCCAAGGGATTACCCGGTTCAGATAGAACAAGTAAAACAGCCGGAGCAACGGCGACGGCGGGACGGAAATCTCTACGAAAGAGAACGTACCGCCGGGACGAAGTATGCGGGCCACGCGCTGCGAGAGTTGTTCCTGTTGCGCGGGATCGAAGGTCTTCAAGCCGAACGAAGAGATCACTGTGTCGGCGCTCGCCGGCTGACATTCCCAGGTGAGAACGTCTTCCAGAAGAATCTCGACGCGGAAAGGCCAATGCTTGCGGGCTCGCCGAGTCATTTCCGGGGAAATGTCGATCGCGGTCATCCGCGCCGTCGCAGCAACGTGCGGAGCGACGGAGCGGCAGAGTTCGTTCCTGCCGCTCATCAGGTCGACGATATGCGACGCGTCCGTGAGCGGCAAGCCTTCGACCAACTGATGCCGCCAGCGGGCCGCGAAGCCGAAGGACGAAATGAAATTGACGATGCCGTAAGTCGAGGCCATCTCGTCGAAGAGCGCGCGAATTGCTTTCGGGTCGTAGCCAGGTTGGGTTTGCACGGGCGCTGAGACAGGGTCTCAAGTATACCCGCAAAATTAAAATCCCCACTTCTCGCGCAAAGAACGCGCGAGAAGTAGGGACCCGAATCCTTCGGCTTCGATTACTGCGCCGGGGTTGCGGCGGGTGACGGAGCGTCGGCGGTTACTTCGGGCGTGGACGCTACTGGATTGATCTTCACGGTGGCCAGGATTTGTTCCAGGCGGTTGAAGACTTTGTCGCGGTCGACGTGCTTCACGATGCCGTCGGCGGAGGCGTCGGTGGTGACGTTGAGGGCGAACTCGTAGCACGATCCATTCTGGAAAACATGGAAGTACTTGGAGTCGCTCTGCCGCGTGCCTTCGCCGGAGACGGCTTCGGTGGCGCGCAGTTCCAGGTCGCCCAGCATCAGCTTGGAGTTCGATGCGGGCTCCGTCGACTTCGCTGCGCTCGTTTGTTCAGTGCTGGCTGCGGTCTGCGTTGGAGCGGCCGAAGTTGAGGACGGCTTCTCAACTGGCGATGACGCTGGCGCGGACTCGGTCGACGCAACCGGCGCGGCGACTTTGGGCTGCGGCACGGCGAACTCGGTGCATTGGTCGGCGGTGAGCGATTTGTGGACGCTCACGTTGAAGAATGCGGACGAGAAGTCAGTGTTGGCGAAGCTGGTCTCGGGGAGTTCGACGGCGGCGAGCGCGACTCCGCCGGGCTCGACGAAGTTCATCGCGATGGGATTCGAGGCCAGAAGTTCGCTGGCGGCGCTGCCGGTTTCAATGGCGTAGCGGCGCGGATATTCGAAGGTCAGGCCGTAGGTCTGGTCGGTGTAGTTCACGGTTGCGGGTTTCCTGTGGACAACTTTCGATGGAGACGGCTTGGTCGCGGCCTGCATCACGGGTGCGGACGCGGGCTGAACCGGGATCGGATTCTGCGTCACGGGAATCGGGTTGCTGGTGGTTACGGGTTTCGGTTTGTCGTTGGAACTCGAGCAGCCGACGGTTACGGAGCAGACGATGAGTACGGCGGCGAAGATGAGCGCGCCGGTGTTCTTGCCCCATTTTACGGAACCCCAGGTTATAGAGTGAGCTTCTTTGGTGTTGCGAATTGCGATGCTGCGAACTGCGTTGATGCGGGTCATTGGGTTGCCTCCTGCCGACGAGCGGCGCCTTGAGTAATGCACGAGTTTGGCCACGGACGGCGCCGTTGATTTCGCGGGAGTTAGAGAGACTTGGGCGCAAACGCCGCGTGGGGCGCGGGACACGATGTGGGCAGGGAAACACGCGCGGGCGTGGGGTTCCCGACGTCTTCGCGGCCCAATCCGTTTATTGAGTGAGCCTCGCTCGGTGATCTGGGGCACTCGGGTGCTCGGTAGAGGCCTTCGTGACGTAGGCGGAATTCACGATCGTCACCTCGGCGGTGCCATAAATGCGGACGTCACTGACGGAGTGAGTGGAAGCGGCCAGCCAGAATGGGCCTACCTTTTGGTAGGTATGCACGAAATGAACGCTGCGCGTCCAGAAGGATGGGATGCGGGCTGGACGTCCCTCGATGCGTACGATGGAATAATCGTCTGCGTCGACCCAAATTCTGCCGTCGATCAAATATTTGTTTTCCTGCTTGGGGGTGACTTGCAGCACGTATGCGGGACGACCATCCACGACTTCTTTCCCGGTGAGTTTGAAGTCGTAGTTCGCTGGCGTGATGCGGGTGGTTTTTCGTATATCGGGACCAGATGCGTCAGTTTCTTCGCTCAGCATCCGATGCAATACCAACTTGCGGATCGCGTAAGAACCGTTTTCGGAGACGATCTTGAACTGCTTCCTCATGTCGCGCGCGCAGCTCACCTCGACGAGCATTTCCGCGCGCCGCTTCTTGTTGACGATAAGGTAGTGGCGGGTCGCGGTATAACCGCCGAACTCAGCTTCGCGCCGCGCATCGCGTTGAATCATGGTCGCGACTACGGCATCGGCGGTTGGAACGGATGCAGTCTCCTGTCCGTTCGCAAGAGTAACCAGCAAAACTGCTGTAGAAAAGGCTGGAACAGTGAGTTTGATAACGGTCCACAAATCTAGTCTGCCGCCATTTCTTGGGTTTCTGGCTCGAAGCGATTTAGCTGCGGCAAACAAAACCATCAGCGCCGCCTTTTTCTCGGACCAGTTGCGCCTGCAGCGCCGCCAATTACCTGCAGCACCTAACGTACAGCTTTCGGTCGGCGAAATTCAGCACGGGATTCACTTATTTTACATTATGTTGGGCGAAAACGTCGTTTTCCTTGGTCACTCAAGGATTTGGAAGTGAGGTGAGCTAATATCCTTGGGCGTGACAAACCAGGTGACAACTTTGTATCGGCCGGTGGGACAAGGCGAGATGGAATTGATACGCGGCAGCCACTTCCGCGAATTTCCGCCGCGGCTGCCGGAGCAGCCGATTTTTTATCCCGTGTTGTCGGAGGAATATTCGACGCAGATTGCGAGGGACTGGAACACGAAGGATGAACGATCCGGGTTCGCGGGGTATGTTTTGCGGTTCAGTGTGCGAAGCGAGTTTTTGCGCAGGTATGATGTGCACGTTGTGGGAAGTTCCGCGCATCGGGAATATTGGATTCCAGCGGACGATTTGCCGGGGCTGAATGCGAATATTGTTGGGGAGATCGAGATCGTTGCGGAGTTTCATGGGTAGCGAAAGTCAAAATTCCCCCTCTCGCAAAATGCGCGAGAAGGGTGGGGCACTCCTGACTGGAGGAGGCGCGATGAGTGGAGTGGCTCGGATGTGGTGGATTTTGCTTGTTGCTCTGTTGCTGGTGTCGAGTGCGGGGTGGGCGCAGAGTGCGGCCCAGAAGATCATTATTGATACCGACATTGGCGACGATGTGGATGATGCGTTTGCGCTGGCACTGGCGGTGCGGAGTCCGGAGCTGCAGGTGCTGGGCGTGACGACTACGTTTGGGGATACTGAAGCGCGGGCGAAGATTGTCGATCGATTTCTCGGCGAGGTGGGGAGGGCGGAGATTCCGGTGCTGGCGGGGAAAGCGACCGGAACGAAGAATCCGATGTCGCAGCGGAAGTATGGGGATGGCGGGCATTTTGCGAAATCGTCGCATGGGGATGCGGTGGAGTTTCTGCTGGCGCAAATTCGAAAGTATCCGGGGGAGATTACTTTAATTGCGATTGGTCCGCTGATGAATGTAGGGGCGGCGATCGACAAGGATGCGGCCACGTTTCGGAAATTGAAGCGGGTAGTGCTGATGGGCGGATCGGTGCGACGGGGCTATGGGGATTTGGGATATACGCCGCCGGTTGCGCCCATGCCGGAGTGGAATATTTTGAATGACATTGCTTCGGCGCAGAAAGTATTTTCTGTCGGCGTGCCGCTGTTTGTCATGCCGCTGGATTCGACGCAGTTGAAAATGGATGAGGTGAAGCGGGCGTTTTTGTTTGGGCAGGGGACGGCGGTGACGGATCAACTGGCGGTGCTGTATCACTTGTGGGGGCAGGAGACGCCGACGTTGTTCGATCCCATGACGATTGTGTTTGCGCTGCGGCCGGAGTTGTGTCCAGTAACGGGGATGCATATTCGGGTGGATGAGAAGGGATTCACTCGCGAGGAACCGGGGGCGGTGAATGCGCAGGTTTGTCTGGATTCGAATGCGGAGGATTTCTTCCGGTTTTATTTGAAGAGGGTGGCGGGGAGTTGAGAGTTTGAAGTCAGAAGTCAACCAGTCACAAATTCCCACCCTCGTCCGTGCTGAGACTTGGAATCCTGCAGGTCCCTTATAATCAAAAGATTGCTTATGGCGGCTATTCTGGAGCGGATTGTCGCGGCTACGCGGGTGCGGGTGGCGGAGGCCAAGCGGGGCGCGGATTTGCGCGAACTGGAGCGACTGGCGGAACGCCATGTGCCGCGCGGGTTTCGGCAGGCGCTTGCATCGAAGAGTCGCGACGGTGTGGCGGTAATTACGGAGTTAAAGAAGGCTTCGCCGTCGAAGGGATTGATTCGGGCGGAGTTTTGTCCGGCGGAGTTGGCGCGGGAGTTGGAATCGGCAAGAGCGACCGCGCTGTCGGTGCTGACGGATGAAGAATTCTTTCAGGGGTCGCTGAAGAATTTGCGGGAAGCTTCGGCCGCGGTTTCGATTCCCTGCTTGCGGAAAGATTTTATTGTGGATGAATTTCAGTTGGTGGAAGCGCGGGCGAACTCGGCCGATGCGGTGTTGTTGATTGTGGCGGCGCTCTCGGCTGTTGAGTTGAGTGTGCTTGCGGCCGGGGCGCGGCAGCGCGGGCTGGATGTTTTGTGTGAAGTGCATGATGCTGACGAGTTGCAGCGGGCATTGGACGCGGGATGCGATTTGATTGGCGTGAATACGCGCGACTTGCGAACGTTTAAGGTTGATCTTGAAGCGGCATTTGCTTTGGTGGAGAAATTTCCGGCGGATGTGGTGCGGGTGGCGGAGAGTGGGATTCATTCGGCGGAAGATGTGTCGCGATTGCGGGCGGCGGGGTATGACGCGTTTCTGGTGGGGGAGTCGCTGATGCGGGCTGCGTCCCCAGGGGATGCGCTGCGGGAGTTGATGAGAGTACCGAGCAGCGGGCAACGAGTACCGAGTGGGAAGTGAGCGGCACGCGGTCTCGAGTGAGATCCTATTGGCGCCGCTGGTTGTGCAAGCGAACACGGGGTCCTTCGACTGCGGTTTTGCTTCGCTGATCGCGAAGCAAAATCCTCGCTCAGGATGACAGAGTTGTCTAGATTTTCTATGACTTGGGTGAAGATTTGCGGGATGACGAATCTGGAGGACGCGCTCGTGGCGGTCGAAGCGGGGGCGGATGCGGTGGGGTTCGTGTTTTATGAGAAGAGTCCGCGGTGCGTAAGTGTGGAGACGGCTCGGGAGATTGTGAAGAAGCTGCCGGAGAGTGTGGAGAAGATCGGGGTGTTTGTGGGGTCCGATGAGGATCCGCTCAACGTCTTACTGCAAACCGGACTAACAGGCACCCAGTGTTATATCTCAGCCGAAGGAGTCGCAGGAAGTAACGCCAGCCACAAGGCGATCGGCGGGGCTTGTGTTCCCCCACTCTTCAGGAGCCTGATGGCGCTGCCTATCAGCCTTTTTGGCGAGGACGTGAGCCAAATTGAGCGAATGATGGCGGGCTTTGCGGAATCGAAGAAGAAGATTCCTAATGGCGTTTCTATTCCGGAGGGTTTCTTGGACACGTTCTTGCTGGACTCCGGGAATCTGCGCCAGCCGGGCGGAACGGGGCATCCGTTTGATTGGAAGAAGGCGCGAACTCTTTCGGAAGGAATGCGGAATGGCGGTTTGAAATTGGTCGTCGCCGGCGGGTTAACTCCTCAGAATGTCGGCGAGGCGATTGAGATTCTTCAGCCTTGGGGCGTGGATGTGGTCTCGGGCGTCGAGGCGGAGCCGGGGAAGAAGGATGCGGAGAAGGTGCGGGCGTTTGTGAGGGCGGTGCGTGAGATCGATCGGAGGGTTGGTTAGGGATGGCTACGGTTCCGCGGAGTACGAAAGTCAGAATCCCCACCCTCTCGCAAAGAACGCGAGAAGGGTGGGGCAACCAGTGCGTTTCTGCTCGGCGAAATTCGCGCGGGCGTGAGCCGGGGCGGTTTGGGGTTTATGGCGGACGATATGTTCCTGAGACATTGATGGCGGCGCTGGAGGAACTGGAGCGCGAGTATGAGCGGGCGAAGCGCGACAAGAAATTTCAGGCACGGCTCACGGAGTTGCTGACGACTTATGCGGGGCGGCCTACGCCGTTGTTTTTTGCGCGGCGGCTTACGCAGAAACTCGGCGGGGCAAAGATTTACTTGAAGCGTGAGGATCTGCTGCACACTGGAGCGCACAAGATTAATAACTGCCTGGGGCAAGGGTTGCTGGTCGAGCGGATGGGGAAGCATCGCGTGATCGCGGAGACCGGCGCGGGGCAGCATGGTGTCGCCACCGCGACTGTCTGTGCGCTGCTTGGATTTGAGTGCGTTGTCTACATGGGGACCGAGGACATGCGGCGGCAGGAGTTGAATGTGTTCCGCATGCGGTTGCTGGGGGCGGAAGTGCGCGGGGTGTCGTCGGGATCGCGCACTTTGAAAGATGCGATCAATGAGGCGATGCGCGATTGGGTTACGAATGTGCGGACTACGCATTATTTGTTGGGGAGCGTGCTGGGGGCGCATCCGTATCCGACGATGGTGAGGGATTTTCATCGGGTGATTGGGCGGGAGGCGCGGGCGCAGATTTTGAAGGCTGAAGGAAAGTTGCCAGCAGCGATTATTGCGTGCGTGGGCGGGGGATCGAATTCGATCGGGATTTTCTACGATTTTATTAAAGACGAGAAAGTGCGGTTGATTGGGGTGGAGGCCGGTGGACGCGGCGAGAAACTTGGCGATCACGCGGCGCGGTTTCGCGGAGGATCGCCGGGAGTTTTGCAGGGGACTTATTCTTATGTGCTGCAGGATTCCGGCGGCCAGATTGCCCTGACGCATTCAGTTTCGGCGGGGCTGGATTATCCGTCGATCGGGCCGGAGCATGCGGCGTTGCGGGATTCGGGGCGCGCGGAGTATGTGCCGGCTTCGGATGCAGAGGCGCTGGCGGCGACTACTCTTTTGGCTAGAACCGAAGGGATTATTCCGGCGCTGGAGTCGGCGCATGCCGTGGCGGAGGTGGTGAAGCGCGCGCCTCGCATGAAGAATTCGGAGATTGTGATTGTGAATATTTCGGGGCGTGGGGATAAGGACATTGGGATCATGCGGGAGAACCTGAAGTTGGATTGAGCGTCAAAAGTCTTCAACCACAGAGGGCACGGAGGTTCACAGAGGGATCCCAAGCGAATTGATTCGACTATGCCTTTATCTTTCTATAAAAAGCCGGGGCTCGTTGCGTATGTGACTTGCGGAGATCCCGATCTCGCGACCACTCGGGAGATCGTGCTGGCGGCGATTGAGGCTGGAGCGGATGTGATCGAGTTGGGAGTGCCGTTCAGTGATCCGGTCGCGGATGGGCCGGTGATTCAGCGGGCCAGCGAGCGGGCGTTGCGGCATGGGACTTCGCTCGCGCAGGTGTTGACGCTGGCGGCGGAGGTGCGGGTGCAGGCGCAGTCGACGGGGCTGATCATTTTTTCTTATCTGAATCCAATTTTGCGGATGGGGATGGAGAAGTTCTGCAAAGTCGCGCGGGCCGCTGGTGTCGACGGCGTGCTGGTGACTGATCTGCCGGTGGAAGAGGCTGGGGAATATTTGCGGGCGATGCGGGAGTATGATCTGGCTCCGGTATTTTTGGCGGCGCCGACGAGTCCCGATGGGCGGCTGAAGCGGATTGCCGAGGCTTCGCGGGGATTTGTGTATGCGGTGTCGCGCACGGGAGTGACGGGAGCGCGCCAGGAATTGGCCTCGGATGCGAAGAAGTTGGTGAAGCGGTTGCGGCGCCTGACTAGGTTGCCGGTCGCGTTGGGGTTTGGGATTTCTACGGCGGAGCAGTTTGCTGAGGTTGGAGAGTTTGCCGACGCGGTTGTTGTGGGCAGCGCGATCGTGGAGACTATCGAACGCAATCGCGGACGCGAGGCGGCGGCTGTGGGGGAGTTTGTAGGGAAGCTTTTAGCTGTCAGCTGTCAGTTGTCAGTTGCGGCGCGGTGAGTAACTGCTGAACCGGTGAACACTAGAAATCCCCATGTCTCGCAAAAGAAGCGAGCCATGGGGCACCCGGTGCAAGAGCTCCTATGGATATTGAGGATTGGCGCAAGAAAATTGATGAGCTGGATAGGCAGCTCGTCGCTCTGATCAGCGAGCGGGCGCGGGCTGCGGTCGCGATCGGGAAGCTGAAGCGCGATACCTCGTTGCCGATTTATGAGCCGGATCGGGAGCGTGTGGTGTTTGAGAATGTGCAGGCCGCGAATCGGGGGCCGCTGGCGGGGCGGGATCTGGTGCGGATTTATGAGCGCATTATCGATGTGATGCGGAATGTGCAGAAAGAAGAGATTGTAGTGAAGGGCGAGGCGGCTGGCGAGAGCATTTCTGATGGCGAAGAAAAGCAGATTCCTCGCGTTCGCTCGGAATGACAAACATTCCTGCTGACTGTGAGAGTTGAGCTAAGAGCTAGAAGCTAAGAGCTAGAAGCTAGGAGCTGTTTTTTATGATTGTAGCGATGCAGGAAGGCGCGGATGAGGGGCTGATTCAGCAGGTGATTGAGCACCTGGTGAAGATGGGGTTTGAAGTGCACCGCTCGACCGGGGCGCGGATGACCGTGCTGGGCGCGGTGGGGTCGGGGATTGATTTCGATATCCGCATTCTGGAGTTGTTGCCCGGGGTGCAGGAAGTTCATCGCATCAGTTCGCCGTACAAACTGGCGGGGCGGAGCTTTCGTCCGGAGGGGACGATCGTCAAGCTGGCGAATGGGATTGATATTGGTGGGAACGAAATTATCGTGATGGCGGGGCCGTGTTCGGTGGAGACGCGCGAGCAGATTTTTTCTACGGCGGAGGCTGTGGCGAAGTCTGGAGCGAAAGTCCTGCGGGGCGGGGCGTTTAAGCCGCGGAGTTCTCCGTATTCGTTTCAGGGGCATGGAGAAGATGCGCTGAAGTTGCTGCGGGAGGCGGGCGAGAAGTTCAAACTGCTGGTGATCAGCGAAGTGATGGAGATTTCGCAGATACCGATGATGCTGCCCTACGTCGACATTCTGCAGGTGGGGGCGCGCAACATGCAGAACTTTAATTTGCTGCGCGAACTGGCGAAGGTGCGCAAGCCGGTATTGCTGAAGCGCGGGATTGCCGCGACGTTTGAGGAGTTGTTGCTTTCGGCGGAATACATTATGGCGGGCGGAAATTACGAAGTGATTCTGTGCGAGCGCGGGATCCGCACGTTTGAAACCTACACGCGGAACACGATGGATATTTCGGCGATCCCGATTATTCATAAATTGTCGCATTTGCCGATGACGGCAGATCCTTCACACGGAACCGGTCGGCGCGACAAAGTGGCTCCGATGGCGCGGGCGTCAGTGGCGGCGGGCGCGGACGCGCTGCTGATTGAAGTGCATTGCGATCCGAACCAGGCCTGGTCGGACGGGGCGCAATCGCTGTTTCCGGAGCAGTTTGCCAAGCTGATGGATGAGCTGAGGATGATTGCGCCGGCGGTGGGAAGGAAGATCGGTTAGTCCATTGAGTAATTGGGGAATTTGGTAATTGTGTAATTGAAAGTTCAGTTGCGCTGATCTTCAAATTACTCAATTACTAAATTTCCCAATTACTCAATTCTTCTTATGGCTATTCGGCAAATCACGATTATTGGCACTGGCTTAATTGGCGGGTCTCTGGGGCTTGCGCTGCGGAAGAACAAATTCGCGGGGAAGATTATTGGGTGTGATCGCGAGGGGACGCTGGAGCGGGCGCGCATGCGCGGGGCGATCGATGACGGGACGGTGAATCCGGGAGATGCGGTGCATGGGAGCCAAGTCGTAGTGCTGGCGACTCCGGTGCTCGCGATTGTGGATTTGATCGAGCGCCTGGGTCCGGTGCTTCCGGCGAAGGCGCTGCTTACCGATGTTGGTAGCACAAAGACGGCGATCGTTGAACGCGCGGCGAAGGTGTTTGGGAAGAATGTGGGGAAGCGGTTTCTGGCAGCGCATCCGATGGCGGGAAAAGAGATGAGTGGAGTGGATTATGCGGATGCGGATTTGTTTCAGAAGGCGGTGTGGTTTGTGTCTCCGCTGCCGGGGCAGAACTTGAATGAAGGATTGTTCGCGGAGTTTGCGGGGTGGATTGACGCGATTGGGGCGCGGATTGCGATGCTGCCGGCCGAGGAGCATGACCGGTTGTGTGCGTGGATCAGCCATGTGCCCCAGATGATTTCGACCGCGCTGGCAGCGGCGCTGGTGGAGGAGTTTGGCGAAGAGGCTCCGCTGCTTCCGGCGGGCGGGCGCGCGCTGCAGGAGATGACGCGGATTTCGGCGAGTCCGTATTCGATGTGGCGGGATATCGCGATCAGCAACAAGGGGAATCTGGAAAAGGCGTTGTGGAAAGTGGAGCAGCGGCTGGCGCACATCCGGGAGAACCTGGCGACGCGGCAACTGGCGGAGGAGTTTGAGCAAGCGCATCAGTTGCGGAAAATCCCGCCGAAGAAACGATAGCTCCAGCGGGTCTCACCAATACTATTGACGGCTCAACAGATCTGCCGGTCGGCGCTGTGGGACGAGCCTTTCGAGTTCGTAGCGATCGCAGATTCTGTTGGCACTCTCCCACAGTGCGTCAAACTCGGTCCAGCGGGGCACCAGGATACGCAGCGCGAAGGCGCGGATGACTTGTTCGAGCCTGCGGTCGTATTCGGCGAGTGGAGA
>DATHQJ010000325.1:0-58510 GCA_035482825.1 Binatus sp. (SeqCode)
CGGCAGAGTGCTGGTCTGAAAAGCCAGTGGATACGGTTCAATTCCGTGCCGAGCCACCAAGATCGGGGAGTGGCCTAGCTGGTTCAAGGCGCGTGCCTTGGGAGCACGAGATCGGGAGTTCGAATCTCCCCTCCCCGACCAGAAATTTTCACAAGGAGATCATTATCGCGAATGAACTGATTTCGAGCTGAGGAAAGTTTGCTGCGGTTATCCGCGATTGCGTGGGAGGGCGGTTCGCATCTTCAGGACTCTATTGTGGCCTCTACTTTGGCCTTTGGCCAGAGCCGGCGTTTCGAATCCGATACGGCGCGGATTGGCAGGTTCCGGCTCCATGAGTTCGCGAATGGCTTCGACGAGTTGTTGAATGTCGCCATCGTGGCTTTCCAGACGGCGTTCGAGTTCCGCCAGCTTGGCTTCTATTTGCCGGTTCGCGATCGACGCCTCGCGCAGGTGTACGAAAGCGCGGACCACGAAGATGCTCATTTCGATGGCGCGTTTGGAGTTCAAAACGGTCGCGGCCATGATGGCACCGTGTTCGGTAAAGGCATGAGGCAAATACCGCCTTCCGCCATGATCGGAACTTGAGGTCGCAAATTGCGACCTCAAGTTTGAGTACTCGCTGCGCGTTAAACGGAAGAGAAAGTCGGAGGGGAAGCGGCGGATATTGCGCTTCACTTGCTCGTTTAAACGCTTTATGGAAACACCATAGAGTTCGGCAAGGTCGACATCCAGAATGACTTTTTGCCCGCGCAGAAACAGGATCGTTGAATCGACCTTCTTAGTGAGTACCAGAGCTGTATTTTTCATATGCAAAAGTTGAGGTCGCAAATTGCGACCTCAAGATCATCGTGGAACTGATCCAAAGGATAACAAGCGGCAAGAGATCAGAGAACGGTGAGGTTTTAATTTTCTACAACCGGAGTACCAAAAGAGGAAGGACATGACCGACAACACTTACAACGTAATCAAGCCCGACAACGGCGTGCCTATCAAGGCCTGGATCAAGGGCGTCCCGCTCGAGGACGCCGCGCGCCAGCAACTTCTGAACGTCGCCCAGTTGCCGTTCATCTACAAGTGGGTGGCGGCGATGCCGGATGTGCACTGGGGCATGGGCGCAACCATCGGCAGCGTCATTCCGACACGCGGCGCGATCATTCCGGCGGCGGTCGGTGTGGACATTGGTTGCGGCATGATGGCCGTGCAGACTTCGCTGCACGCCAATCATCTGCCGGACAATCTGCACGGCATTCGTACGGCGATTGAGAAAGCGGTGCCGCACGGACGCACCGACAACGGCCGTGCGAACGACCGCGGTGCTTGGTCGGATGCCCCCGCGCATCACGCGGAAGTGTGGGCGAAGATGGAGCTGGCGTACAAGGCAATCGTCGACAAGTATCCCAGGTTGGATCACAAGCAGCGCGTGAACCACTTCATCGAGGTCTGCCTTGACGAGAGCGAGAATGTCTGGTTCCTGTTGCACTCGGGATCGCGCGGCGTGGGCAATCGCTTCGGCACGTTTTTCATCGAGCTGGCAAAGAACGACATGCGTCAGTGGATGATCAACCTGCCAGACCAAGACCTAGCCTACCTGCCGCAGGGCACGGAGCACTTCGAGGACTACGTCCGGGCGGTGCACTGGGCGCAGGATTACGCGCTGGCCAACCGCGATCTGATGATGCAGAACATGATCGCGGCGGTTACGGGCTCGGGAGAAGTCCCGGCGTTCGAAGCCAACGTGGAAGTCGTGAGCTGCCACCACAACTATGTGACCTGGGAGCACCACTACGGCGAGAACGTGCTCATCACGCGCAAGGGCGCAGTCCGTGCGCGTGAAGGCGACATGGGAATTATTCCGGGCAGCATGGGAGCGCGTTCGTACATTGTCCGCGGCAAGGGCAATCCGGAGAGCTTCATGAGCTGTAGTCATGGAGCCGGACGCGCCATGTCGCGTACAGAGGCGAAGCGCCGTTTCACCTTGGACGACCACGCCAAGGCAACGGCGGGCGTCGAGTGCCGTAAGGACGCCGACGTCATCGACGAAACGCCAATGGCGTACAAGTCCATCGATGCCGTGATGGAAGCGCAGCGCGATCTGGTGGACGTGGTACACACGTTGCGCCAGGTGGTGTGCGTGAAGGGATGAACCAGGAGAGGGCCGAAAGGCCCTCTCCCAAATTTTCGACAATCAGATCGGGGTGTAGGGTAGCGGCTACCCACATGTCTTTCTTACTTAAATCAGGGCACATGTCCACGCAGGTTCAACTCCTGCCACCCGGACCATTTCTCTTTGCGTTAGACTTGCGGCGCGGTAGTAGCGTAGGACAATACGAGAGGCTCATAACCTCTAAACGCAGGTGCAAATCCTGCCCGCGCAACCAGTTCTTCTGGGTTCTTCAGTGAATTGCGACTCGATCGGAACCCGAACCAGCCAGCCCGCGCGGTGGGCGTTCGATAGTTAGATATGCTTCTTCTTCTGCAATGCGAAAAGAGCTACGCAGTAGCAAAAGCCCGAAAGAGTAACTGCGTAGCCAAAGGAATAAAGAAGATACTTCCATTCCCCGTGCATGACCCGCAAACTGACATGGATCCCTTCGGTTTTCTTGTCGAAGGGATAAAGCATGGGGAATATGAGGTAAAGCCAATGGAACAACCCCTTCAAGGCGCGCAGCCATAGATCCTTGTTGCCCGACCGAATGACGGCGTCCGTCCATAACTGAGCGCCGTAGAACAAGTCAGCATTGAAGACCAGGGTGCAAATGGCTGCGACTGCAGGGTGCACGAGCGTCGCCAGCAACATAAGGTAGGCGATGAGTCCCACCGACACGACAAACGTTTCCGCGGAGAGAAACACCAGACCAGGGCGGACGGGAACGTGCCAGATGAGCGACAGAATCGTCGTACTTGCTAAGACTACAAAATTCAGCAGCAACGATACGATAACCGCCGATAGGAACGCGGAGAGGAGCCACACAGCCGGCGGGCAGGGTTTGGTAAAGACCATCTTCAGACTGCGGCTACGAAGGTGCGACGAGATAATGAAAAGACCGAGGCATGCGCAAAGAACCAGCAGGAATCCGTTGAGTTCGGAGAAGATTTCCTTCAAGGCGTTGAAACTCTGGATTCCGGAGTTGGCGAAAAGCGGAGGCAGGGACCCCAATCCCGTCAAGAGCAGAAACAGGAGCATGAACGCCAGCAGCAGCCGGCTTCGCCGATAGTATGCGAGATCCGCAAGAATGTTTGCTCTCAGCAATTCCGTCATACGTCCTTCCTATCCGGTCTACCCTTGGTGCCCCGCTGCAGCCGGCATTGAGCCCATTTGTTGTGTAGTGGCGGGCGGCTCCCCGCCTTTCACAATCTTGAAGAACGAGTCCTCCAACGAGGCCTTTTTGAGTGAACACTCGTGCAATTGCAAGCCGGAGCTTCGCGTCAGGTCCATGAAGTCGTAAAGCCTTTCCTTGGGGAGAAGTCCCTTTACGACATTTCCCACACGTTCGACGGCGGTGAGGTAATCCGGCACGTGGCCATTGGCCTCGAAGCTAACCCGGTAGAGTTCCCGATCCAGGGTCAACAGGTTGCGCAGCTCATCTTGAACCACGACCTTGCCACTCTCGATAATTGCCACTCGATTGGCAAGCATCTCAATCTCGGAAAGCACATGTGAGTTCATCACGATGGTCGCCCCGCGCTGATGGATCTCGCGCAGCGTTTCACGGAACTCCCTCACCGCCAGTGGATCCAGCCCTCGCGTGGGCTCATCCAGAAAGAGCACCTGTGGTTCGTGGATGAGGCATTGCGCGATCCCGACTTTTTGCTTCATTCCCTTCGAACACTTCGAAAGCGGAAGATTCTTGAACTGCGCCAGGCCAAGTCGCTCCAACGTATCGTTGATCTTTTTGTCCGAAACGCGCTTGCCATACAGCGCCGCGTAATATCGAGTCGCTTCTTCGACAGTGAGATACAGATGATAGTGGGGCTCTTCCGGCAAGTAAGCCACCTTCTCATAGAGCCGACAACCGAGTTCAGGGGTTTGACCCAAAATCTGCACTTTGCCAGACGTGGGCTTCAGCAAGCCGAGGAAACAATACATCGCAGTGGATTTGCCTGCTCCGTTTTGGCCCACCAACGCGAAGAAATCGCCGTCATGCACCTCCAGGCTCAAGCCCTTAAGTGCGTGCACCTCTCGGCGGAATACGCCCGTCCGAAAACGCATGTGGAGATTTTCAGCGACGATCACATTGCCCCCGAGCAAAACCGCTTATTGAGCGACTTCATGATTTCGTCGTCCGACTGCTCCTTGAAGTCCTCGCTGGCCAGAGCTTTCTTGATCTTTTTCGAGTTATTGCAGACGCACTTCACGACTTTATCGTCGCAGCCACAGGGGCAGTCCATTCGAGCGACGATCCGCTTCCCGCGCTCGTCCAACTTGTACTCATCTTCAGCTATGCGGTTCTGTTGCGGTTGACGCAAAGGCAGAGCCGACTGCTTCTGCGCCTGCAGGCGATAGTCATCGGGCGAAATAACCTTGCCCGCTTGCATAAGCTCACGATTCTTCTGCAATAAATTGTCGAAGGCCACTTCCGCATTCACCAGCGCACCGGTCTCATAAAACTGCACCTTCCCGTCGACGCCGATAACCACCGTAGTGGGGAATGATTCGACGCCATACTGCTTCCTGAGCGGTCCCTCATCAACTCCTGCAGGGAAGTCCAACTTAAGTTCGTCGAGAAATGCCTCCACCCGGTCTTCTTTTTCCTCCGCGTCAATACCCAGCAATAGGAAGGATTCGGACTTGTGCTCGTTGAAGTATCGGTTCAATTCCGGCATCTCTGCCCGGCACGGTCCGCACCAGGTGGCGAAAAAATTAAGTACGATAATTTTCTTGCCAACATTGTCCGAGAGGCGAAAGCGGTCGCCCTTTGTGGTTTTGAGTTCGAAGTCGGGGGCAATCTGGCCTCGCCATTCCACTCCCCCGCTCAAGCCTTGGGCTTCCTCGCGGACTTCCTTGTCACTGGGGCTGGGCTTGAGTTGGTAATGGAAGACGCCGAGAAGTATGCCCGTCAGCACAATCGAAATGTTGAGAATGGGTTTGTTCACAGAACCCCTCGAATTCAACCGGCCTTGCCCGTCAGTCTGGCTCAATTTCTCATGGTGCTGCTCGTGGAAAATCACTTCGTGACTCGGTGGGGGGAACCGCCGTGTTCATCATGCTAAAGGCAAGGGCCTGCCTCATCACGTTACAAAGGTGTCATGACTCGCGTGTCGGCCCGTCGCTACGCTCGACGGCGTCCGCTGGCGAAAGCCCAAACGGCGCGAACAGGTCCGAGGTCTGGTGCCAGCGGAGAGATTCGAACTCTCAAACACCTGTTTCTAAGACAGGCTGCTATTCCAATTCGCACACGCTGGCACTCTGGTGCACAGGGGAGGATTTGAACCTCCGCGTCCCACTCGGGGAGACCGGGTTACAGCCGGTCCGTTTCGGCCGGGCTCACGCACCTGTGCATTCGATCCTTCGCCGCAAAGTGCGCGGCTCAGGATTTCGCCGGCGGGCTCCCGGCCTCCCCTTCACTTCGCTCAGGGTTCGGCTTCACGCCCTCCAAACGGCTCAACTTGGCGGAAGGTAGACGAATCGAACGCCCGTCGCTCATCACGACGCCCCGGTTTTCAGGACCAGTTGCCGGCCATTCAGCAGTACCTTCCCCATGGCGGAGAGTACGGGAGTTGAACCCGTTAGCGCTCTTGCGAGAGCCTGGTTCAACTAAGGCGACTAGCAGACTTGCTGCCTTACCGTCCGGCCCACTCTCCGTCAAAATTGTCAAAGAACAAAGGAATTCTGGTAGGCCCGGTGGGATTTGAACCCACAAAAGGCTGCTCTTGAGGCAGCTACGTATGCCAGTTCCGCCACGGGCCTGAAGCTATAAATTGTGCAGGAGTTAATAACTCAGTCGGGATAGACTGAGTCGTAATGACGATCGAAATTGAAGCAGGCGCTTCACAAACTCAATGTAGCATGAAACCGCGCTGAGTGCACGGGAGATTTCAGCACTCTTAGCTAGACTCCTTCAGATCGCCGGTCTGCCTTGGATAGCTGTGCTAACGGCCCGGTTTCGACATTTCGAAATATTGTGGGCTAAATTGCTTTTGGTGGGAGAGTAGAGCACAATCTCCGGCACAGGTGTGGGGAGGAAACGCCGACATGAGTAGGAATGCCATCTATTGGCTAGCAACGGCTGTGCTTGCCTTGGAACTCGTCGTTGGCGGCGTATGGGACATCTTGAGAGCGCCGCAGGTTCGCGTAGTGATTGACCGCTTAGGCTACCCTGCATACTTCCTGGTCATCCTGGGTATCTGGAAACTCCTCGGCGCAGTTGCGGTAATCGTTCCGCGGTTTCCCCTAGTGAAGGAGTGGGCCTACGCTGGTGTGGCCTTCAACCTCACGGGGGCGCTCGCATCAAATGTCGCCTCCGGAGTCACCGACACAGGGACGCTTGCATACTTGGTGCTGATGATGGGAGTCACAGCTGTCTCCTGGGCTCTCCGTCCGGCGTCGCGCCGCAACTTGCCCTTTAGCTGAGTTGCTTTCCCGACGGCAAGCACGGTGGTGCTACGAAAATCGTCCTCCCGGCCGACCATCTCTTTGACTTTTCCCTTTCTTGGTCGTCTTCAAATCGCTTCCGGATTCGCGCCGATATAGCTAACGGTTGGTCCCTAGTTCACTGTCTGCTTGAGGGCGGCCGCGCTGCCGGCAAGGTCGGCGCTGCCGCTATAGGTTGCCGTGATGTTGTGCGTTCCAGGGGCGAGGGTGGAGATTACTAGTGAGGCGAGGCCTCCGTTCACCGGTTCGGTCCTCAGAGGCGAAGTGCCGTCCGCAAAGGTCACCGTGCCAGTTACAGCGCCGCCGAACTGCGGTACCACTCTTACGGTAAACGTAACAGCCTGCTTAGGGTTCGACGGATTCACCGACGAACTAAGCGTGGTCGTAGTGCTTGCTAGATCGACCACTTGGCTCAGAGCGGACGACGTGCTGCCGCTAAATGAACTGCTTCCGTTGTACGTCGCGGTAACCGTTGCCGTACCCACGGCCAACTTTTTCGTGGTAAAGCCGGCTACGCCCCCGTTGAGGGTCACGGTTCCGAGCGTCGCGGTCCCATTCCTAAACGTCACCGTGCCTGCCGGCGTTCCGCTGAGCTGCGGAGTGACGGTTGCCGTAAAGGTGACAGATTGTTCATAGCTAGACGGATTCTGCGACGAAACTACAGTCGTGGAGGTGGACGCCTTGGTTACGACTTGATCGTCGGCCTTGGATGTGCTCGTGGCAAAACTTGGGTCGCCGCTGTAAACCGCCGTAACCACGTTCGTGATTGCGGCCAGTGTAGAGGTCGAGAAGGTCGCGACGCCGCTGCTCAAGGTTCCGGTGCCGAGCACGACTGTCCCGTGCTTGAAGGTAACCGTGTCTCCGTCAGCGGGAGCGCCGATGCTGGATGAGACCGTTGCCGTGAAAAGAACGGCTTGCCCGTAGGTGGCTGGATTTGGCGAAGACGAAAGCGTCGTGGTGGTGGCGGCGATCACGAACTGACTCAATGGAGATGACGCGCTGGCGCCGTAATTCGTATCGCCGCTATAGGCGGCGCTGATGCTGTGCGATCCCGGCGTCAGGGCCGTCGTGATGTACTGTGCAGTACCGTTCTCCAGATTCACCGTGGCCAGAACAGTCGAGCCATTCTGGAACGTGACTTTGCCCGTCGGAGTTACCCCGCCAGATTGAGCCACGACCGTTGCGGTAAAGGTCACGGGTTTACCCTGTACCGAGGGATTCGCCGACGAACTCAGCGTGGTGATAGCGGCTCCGCTGCTCACTCCGAAAATCTGCAATTGCTGGTTGCTGGCCACAAAGACCTGACCGTTGGCCACCACCGGAACCAGGTTGGCGTTGCCACTCGTGTTCGGCCACGCGCCCGCAGTCGCGGTGAATAGCTGGGTCATGGTGCTTCCGCCGGACTCGGGATTAAACGCATATAGAGAGATGGGTGCACCGCCATTGTTCGTCGACGGACGAGTAATGGCCCAGATGATGGGATTGGCAGTGCCGTTCGATGAAACCGACGTAAAGAATCCCGGGCTCTGAATAGAGTTGTTACCTATTCCCGTGGAGTTTGTGACATTCGTCAACGCTGGCTGGGGCGACGTCGTCACTTTCCAGACGCCGATCGACCCGCCGCCGCTGCTCACCACTCGTCCTGCCCCGTCCGCTGGATCGACGAAGTACGATTCGCCGCACCAGCACCCACCGATCGAGTAAGTGCCCAGAACATTATTCGTGGTGGGAGAGTATCCGCCGAGACCGTCTTCGTTCATGAAATACATGTTTCCATCTTTACCCGCCGCCACCGCCAGGTGCGGAGTCGATCCTGGCTGATCCGGTAGTACCAGAACCCCGCCCGACCCGAAATCGGTGTCCCCCTGGTCCAAAGACGACCAATCTTGCGGGGTAAAAAGATCCAGCACGCTGGTCAGAGTGGACGAGACCTTGACTACACTCTCCTGAATGTTGGTCACGCCGTCGTAAGTGGTACCGGAGGGATCCGAGTTGCCGGTTACGAACAGGACGTTGCCGTCATCATCGGTCGCCGGACCATAACCTGACATCCAGATGGACGACAAAAAGAAATAGCCCGTGTCGGTGGCCTGCAGGTCGTTGAGCCGGTTGGAGGGAAACGGCGTCAGCGATCCCGCAGTCCAACCCAGCAACCAGCCGCGGGATAGATTTGCCGAGAGATCGCAGAAACTGCCGAATCCCGCATAAATGCTGCCGTTTGCCAGCAACAATCCGGGACGCTGCCGCTGGTACTTGGCGTTGAAGTTGAAGGTCGAACCATTGCTAAGGGTATGCGAAGCTACTACCAACTGGGGCGTGACTTTGTCGGTCAAGCTTCCCAGATCGAGCGCATGCAGACGGTAGGCGGGGCCCGTCGAGTCCTGGGTATAAATTATGACGTACAAGGTCTTACTCGAGAGGTCAATCACCGGCGTCGAGTTGATGCCTACATTCGGCCCGTTGTTATTGCATCCTAAGGGATACGATACCGGCGTCCCAAAGTTTGGGCTCAAAAGCACTGTCCCGCTGTGCACGTCGATGGCATACACCGAATTGTTTTCCGTCGCCACATAGACCACGTCATGCGGGCCCTGATAATTCCCGGCTGTGATCATTACACCCGGCACGACCAGCGGTTGAGCGTCCACCTGATCGTCGAGCGTAACTTTGTGCAACAGACCGAACGAGGCGTTCGTTACGTTGGCTGGAGTCAGAACGGTCTCGTTCGGATTCCATCCAGTACGGTTGTTGTCATTGTGATAGGTCGTGACTGAGGTTTGAGCGTCCGCGAGCCAAGCGCTTGCGCTCACGAAAATCATCAAGGCGGCGGCAAGCACTGAAGTGTTGCCGAGACGATAATTTCTTCCAGCTCCTGACATATGTTCTGCCCCAATCGGAAGGTTGTTGTTGACCTCGAAACCGCGCTGATTGCACGCTGGGGGCAGCTTTCGGTCCAAGAGCGCCTAGTATATACCGAGTCTTTTTTCCTCGATACAGTTGAAATGTTATTTTTTCGGTAGCCCTCCGGCAGGAAGGCCTCGCGAGTGCAAGAGTTTGCAACCCTTAGTTCTGGCGGTTTTCGATCACCTTGCCGGTTCATCAGGCGTAAGTTCACTGGGATTGCGGAAGTGCCCAGGCGAACAATACGCCGCCGGCGCTGGTCAGCAGGTATTGGCGGCCGTCGAGTTCGTAGGTGATGGGTGAACTCGCGATTTGCGCGCCTGAGCCAGCGTGCCAGAGGGTTTTGCCGTCGGTCGAATCTAGCGCCAGGAAATTCCCGTGACCGTCGCCGGTGAAGGTGACGCCTGAGTCGGTCGTCAGTACTCCCGAGCCGGATTCAGGCCCAAGTTCATGGCTCCAGCGGATTTTTCCGGTCTGGTAATCGATGGCCTCGATCACACCCTTGCCCCACACACCGTAATCCGCTCCCGCCCAACCGTAGGCGCCGTCGGCAGGCTTGGAAAAATAAATGCTCCAACTGGGGTGGGCATCAACGATGAACAAACCCGTCTTCGGATCGAAGCTGGGGGAACGGTAGTTGGTAAGGCCGCCCTCGTCGGGGGCGATCAATCGCCCGTCGGGCGCAGGTTCTTTGGCAGGATTTGGAATCGGTTGGCCTTGTTTATCGATTCCCATCGCCCAGTTCACCGGCCCGAACGGAACGGTCAGAAGACTTTTCCCGTTGGTGCGGTCCAGCACGAAGAAGTAGCCGTTGCGCGAAGACTGCATCAGCATCTTCCTCCGCTCGCCGTGGAAATCTCCGTCGACCAGCACTGGAGTCTCGACCGCGTCCCAGTCATGCGTATCGTGAGGCGAAGGCTGGAAGGCCCACGCCAGCTTGCCTGTATCCGGATTCAGCGCAACGATGCTGCAGGTGTAGAGATCATCGCCCGGCCGCGTCGAACCTTTGAGGACGGGAGTTGGATTTCCGGTTCCCCAGTAGACCAGATTCAGGTCGGGATCATACGTTCCCGTCATCCATGTCATTCCGCCGGTGGTTTGGTCCGGAGTTCCGGCCGGAGGCGTGGAATCCCACTGCCACTGCGTCGCACCGGTCTCGGGGTCAATCGACCGGATAAATCCACTCAGGTTGTCAAAATCGCCGGAAACACCAACGAGCACATGATTCCCCACGACCAGCGGCGCCATGCCGGTCCAGTAACCCTTGGTCGAATCGGCAACCGGCATGATCCAGCGCACGGTTCCATCCCTGCTATTGAGGGAAACCAGGTGCGCGTCGGGGGTCAAAAAGAAAAGATATCCTTTATACATAGCGACGCCGCGATGCCCGATGTGCTCCGCCGGTCCCCGGGGATAGGCGTAATGCCAGATCTGGTGGCCGGATCGCGCGTCAATCGCCCAGACATTGTCTGGAACTGTGAGGTACAAAATCCCATCGACCAGCAGAGGGGTGGATTTGATGGACGTGGTCTGCTCGGTCTGGAAGGCCCAGGCTAGACTCAGATTGTTCACATTCTTTGGTGTGATCTGAGCTAGCGAACTGTGACGTCTGCCGGAATAATCGCCGTGATATCCCGGCCAACTGTCGACTGGTGGATGCAGAAGCATTTGCGCATCCACACCTTGCGCCTGCGCCAGCACCACGCCCGGAGATGCGAGCGCGATAATTGCGCTCACGGCAACAAGGAATGCAGCCTTCACGGAATTCATATCGATTAAGGCCCTTTCGAATTTCTCAGCCGCATTGCTGATGCGCGACTCACGGCGCTAGCGCAAACTTTGCAAATACGCCATCAGATTGTGAATGTCATCATCGGTGTACTTGTTGAACAGTTCAACGTGAGCATTCATCGGAGCGTCGACTTTATATTTCACATCGCTGGTCCGCCAGGAGCGATACGAACCCGCAGGATCAATGAGTCCGACCGTGAACTCATCGCGGTAGGCGAGAGTGCCGGAGATGGTTTGACCGGAGGACAGAGTGACCGTGACTTTGGATTTTGCGTGCCTCGGATAGAGCATCTGCTCTTCGAGTTCGAGGCCCCGGTACCGCGAATTGATGCCGGCAAGGTCGCCGGTCGGCGAATGGCAGGTTGCACATCCCCCAGCTCCCTCGAAGTAACGCTTGCCAGCCTCGACATTTCCGGTTTGCAGATCGGAGACATCCACCCCCTTGCGTCCGCCGGTTCTGGTGAGTGCGCGATTCTGTTGGGTGTGGATGAAGGCTACCAGGCTGGCAATCTGATCTTCCGAACGATCGAACGGCGGCATGCCTTTGTCAGGGCGTCCGCCACGCACGACCGGGCCAATTTTTTCTCCATCGACATCCGCGGTCACGAGTTTCGATCGGGTGAGATCGGGTCCGGTCTCACCGCCGCCGGCGTCGCGGCCATGACAGAAAGAACAATCTTGACGGAAGAGGTCGCGGCCGCTTTGGATCAGGGCTGGCGGATAGGATTTGCGCGCCGGTGCGTTCTGGTTGTCGGCGCTCGGTTTATCCGCGTTCTGAACTGGTGCGGCAGGAGCGGGCTGTTGCGCTGCCGCTACGCTGAGGCTCACCGACAGCGAAGCCGCGAACAGAACATTCCAATGCAAAGATGTCCGGAGAAAATTCATCTGGCCCGCCTCAGTGCCCTTCCCCGGGCGCCTGTGGTCGCGGATGAGAAGTCGCGCTGCCCTCAGTCAATCCCAGAACCCACTTGATGGCTTCAAAATACATTTTGCGTATGTCGGGATCGCTCCACGCTTCCTCGGTGTGGCCGAGCGTCGAATAGAACACGCGGCCCTTGCCGTACATCTTGTCCCAGGCCACCGCGAAATCATGATCGGTTCGGTGGATGCGAGGATTGTTGGCATAGTTCAGTTTCGAGGGATCGAGACTGAGCAAAACGTTGACCTTCTCGCGCGACCATTCCTTCGGCTGATAGATTTCGTCGTACTTAATGAAAGCCTTCGGAAAGTGCCGCACCGCCGGAAAACTCGGATCTTCATTGATGATCGGCGCGTTAAACGTCATCCAGGGGTGCTGGTCGAACCATCCCCCAGTCATCTCGCCGTATTCCGGCCACTTGTAGTTGGTATCGAGCGCAGCGTGCACGCCGACGAAGCCCTTGCCGTCATCATGAATGAACGAGAGCATGTCTTTTTTCTGACTGTCGTCCAGGTCAAGTTCGCCGGTCGTGCTCACAAACACCAGGGCATCGAAGTAGTCCAGATTCTTTGTGTTGCGCTCGAGGCTCTTCTTGGTGATGAGTTCGGTGTCGGTGCGCAGCATGGCATCCCACAGACCGCTCTCGTGACCCATGTTGTAGATGGCGGCCATGGCAGCGGAGATGGAATCGTGTTCAAATCCCTTGGTCTGAGCGACCACGAGAATATGTTTGAGTCGCACCTGCTTTTCGCGCGGCGGGGGCGGGAGCGTGGAATCCACCACCGGCTGATTCTGGGCGACCGCACAGATTGCCAGAATCAAGAACAAGAAAACATGCGGAGCAATTCGAGTGTGGCGCAAGAGGTCCCCCTCAAAGGCATTAAGGTAACACAAGCCAACTGGGCATGGACTAGATCTGAAACAGAGGTCGATCGAGCGGTGGCTGACGCCGGTTGTTCCCAATGTCGATTTCAAGAGGCTGCGGTAGAATGACCCGTTTCCTACTTAGGATAAGATTCCGAGGAGATCAAGAATCGTTATGCGTATTGGAGTTTTTACTCCCCTGCTATCGCAACTGCCGCTGGCGGCGGTTCTGAAGAAACTGACCGCGCTGCAAATCCATACGGTCGAACTGGCCACGGGAAATTATCCAGGCGACGCGCACTGCAAACTCGCGATGCTGGAAAATGCCACCGCCCTGGCCGAGTTCAGGAAAGTTCTTGCAGACCACGGAGTGACCATCAGCGCACTGAGCTGCCACGGCAACGCGCTGCATCCCGACAAAGCTCATGCGGAGCACGACCGCGAGGTGAGCCGCAAAACCATCCTGTTGGCCGAAAAGCTGGGCGTCCCGGTCATGGTCGACTTCTCCGGATGCCCCGGCGATTCGCCCGGCGCCACGGCTCCCAACTGGGTGACCTGCCCCTGGCCTCCCGACTATCTCAAAGTTTTGGATTGGCAGTGGAACGAAGTGGTCACGCCGTATTGGATCGAGCACGCCAAGTTTGCCGCCGACCACGGGGTGAAGATCGCAGTTGAAATGCATCCTGGATTCGTGGTCTACAACCCGGAGACGATGCTCAGGCTGCGCGCGATCGCCGGACCCAACGTGGGTTGCAACTTCGATCCCAGTCATCTCTTCTGGCAGAGTATCGATCCCATCGCTGCGGTGCGCGTGCTGGAAGGCGCTATCTTTCACGTTCACGCCAAAGACACGCAGATCTATGCCGCCAACCTGCCGCGTACCGGCGTGCTCGACACCAAGCCCTACACCAAGGAGCGCGAGCGCAGTTGGATCTTCCGCACTTGCGGCTACGGTCACGGCGCCGAGTGGTGGGGCGAGTTGATTTCGACGCTGCGCATGTTTGCCTACGATTACGTGCTCTCCATCGAACACGAAGACAGCCTGCTCTCGCCGGAAGAGGGACTCACCAAGGCGGCGACCTTCCTGAACAGCGTCGTCATTCGTGAGCAACCTACAGCCGCCTGGTGGACGTAACGCGCTGGCGCGAGGACGAAAGAGATTCAAGATGAGATCAATCAGAACTGCAATCTTCGGGACTGGCTTTATGGGTCGTGTGCATCTTGAAGCCGTCCGTCGCACCGAATCCGTCGAAGCCGCAGCTATCGTGGGCCGAAACGCTGGCGCGGCGCGCCGTCTTGCCGCCGGCTTCTCCGTCCCCACGATTGCGACCGACTACAGCGAAATCCTGCGCGATCCGACGATCGATGCCGTCCACATTTGCACTCCCAACGCGCAGCATTTTTCCATGGCGAAAGATGCACTCAATGCGGGCAAGCACGTGCTCTGCGAGAAACCGCTGGCCACTAGCGTCGAGGAAGGCGAAGAGCTGGTCTCTCTGGCGACCAAACTCGGATTGCGCAATTGCGTCTGTCACAACTTGCGCTACTACCCCATGGTGCAGCAGATGCGCGCCATGCGCGAAGCCGGAGACCTGGGCGAAATCCTCGTGGTGCAGGGAACCTATTCCCAGGACTGGCTGCTCTACGACACGGATTGGAACTGGCGCGTCGAGACCAAGGCGGGCGGCCCTTCGCGTTGCATGGCGGATATCGGATCGCACTGGTTCGATATGGCGGAGCACGTCACCGGATTGCGGGTGACCTCGCTCTGTGCCGATCTGCAAACCTTCCACCCCACGCGCAAGCAGCCCAAGCACTCGGTTGAAACCTTCGCCAATAAGCTGCTCGGCGCGGAAGACTACGTCGAAACACCGGTGGATACGGAGGACTTCGGCGCCGTGGTCTTTCGCATGGGTGGGCGGACTCGCGGCAGCATGACCGCCAGCCAGGTTTCTGCCGGACGTAAGAATGGTCTCAGCATCGAGATCTACGGAACGAAATCATCCGTCGCGTGGAACCAGGAACGGCCCGACGAACTCTGGGCAGGCCACCGCGATACCGGCAATCAGATCTATATCAAGGATCCTTCTCTGTTGAAACCTGCGGCCCGTGCTTACGCAGACCTTCCCGGTGGCCACAGTGAAGGTTACGACGATACTTTCAAACAAGTCTTCCGGCGGTTTTATGCCTCGATCAGCGATTCCAGCGCGCGGGAGTATCCGCAGTTCGTCGATGGGCTGCGGCAACTCAGAATCCTCAACGCCGAGCTGCAAAGCCATCAAACTCGAGGTTGGGTTGAGGTCCCCGTACCGTGAACCGAGGCAGAATTGAGGAGAAGCCAGCGCGGCTGCGCATGGCGAATTCGGCTTAAAATCTGGCCTGAGGCCGCCGGAGGATCGCATAGTTGCAAGTTTTTGCAACGGTTGCAGAAATTATCAGCCTTGACAGTTTCCTAGTTCGCGTTAGAGTGACAGTTGTAGGAACGGCGGAGCTCCCCGGCTCTGCTAAGTCAGCCTTCCCCCCCCGATTTTGTCTCTACGTTTGGATGGATGAGGAGAAGTCATGAGGAAATTCTCAGCGGTTGCACTGTTCGCGGCATTGTTGTGTTTTGCGCCCAGTCTGCTAGGTCAGGGGACGCTGAACGGTCAGGTTGGGGGCGGGAGCGCGGTGTTGAGCCAAGCCTCGGTGGGCTTACTGGTTCTCGCGCTAGGGCCCGATCGAGGCGACCATAATGGGAACAACGGTTGTGGAGGCGGGGATTCGGACCGACGCGGCTACGACTGTAAAGCGGTTCCCGAGGGCGGAGCCACAATTGCCTATTTGGGCCTGGCGGGCTTTTGCTGCCTCGCGGCTGTGATTTACACCATTCGCCGGCGGGGACAAGTCAGCCAAACCAACTAAGAGCGATTTGTCTAGAATCGGTCCCCTGAAGGAAAGCCTCGAAACCAGTTTGATCTTGCTCAGGCCGCCTCAGAAGCGAGGCGGCCCTTCGTTTTCGTCGACTGATCGTCCGGTTGACGGACCACCCAGACGATCCGCTTCGGTGACGGGCCGCCCCTCCGTGCCCCCTAAGACCAGGTCCCTGAGCGAACCCTTCTGGTATGCAAAGTCTTGCAACCAGGGGCTCATTTGTTCCGGAGAATGTCGCAAATATTGGACATTAAGTGCAAGATATTGCATATGGCTCGAAAAACCAGAGCCAAGGGCTGAGCCCCCTTCAGCCCAACTTCTCCTGGACCGACGCCGGGATGCCGGTCTAAATGAGTGGATAATCGTAACTATAATGGAATCTGTGACGTGGCGGTAGTCATGCGGGTACAAGCGACACCTTGGTTAGGGGGAACCGAGCGGGAAGTGGAATGTAGACCGAAGGAGCTGTGGGATGAGTGGGCCGATGAACTTGAGCATCCCCCAAAAGTACCCTGGCGCGGATTACTTCATACCGCTTGCAAAGATCTGCAATCCCATGTAATCTCGACTTCGTCAGGGCAAGCCAAAGATTCCGCGTTGGCGTTATTCCTCCTCCCGCCCGATGGTTCTTGTGTAGGTTGAGCCCAAAGAATCACGGTTCTTGACGACACCAGGAAACACACGATAAATCTACATCTGCTTAGTAGTGATTTATGGTCCGAGTGACTTGGCAATCGATTTGCTCTATCGAGAGTAGGACCAAGTGTTAAGGTAAGGCGACGAACCTGCTTTCCTCCCCGGAAAAATGGCCGGTAGGGCCGTCGGTCACACGGTTTTCCAGAACGCGGTAAATGAAGTGTAAGTCTCCCCCAGGTCGATTCTCCCCCTTGAGATCTGTGTTAGGTCTCAGACCCTTAGGTTGGTAGTCCAGCGAGATTTTCATTGAGGTCACTTTACAACGTGACTTAGAGGGCGAAGCTATGGCTGTCAGCGCAGTGGCGTTGGAATTGTCCCATCCGGCTCCGGCGGTTGAAACCGAAACGGGGACGGAACACTGGTACGGGTTGCACACCCGATCCAGGCACGAAAAAATTGTGGCGCAGCGGCTGCAGGAGCGGGGCGTAACCACGTTTCTGCCTCTGGTCAACGAGGTGCATCGCTGGAGCGACCGCAAGAAGTCAGTCCAGACGCCCTTGTTCAGCTGTTATGTGTTCGCGAAATTTGTGCCCAACCGGGCGGAGCGGCTGCAGGTTCTGCGCGTGGAGGGAGTGTTCGGACTGGTCGGAGCCAGGGGCGAAGGCATCGCGATCCCGGACGAGCAGATTGATGCAGTGCGCGGAGTGGTGGACGGGAAGTTGCCTTGGTCGACCCATCCTTTCCTGCAGATCGGCCAGCGCGTGCGGATCCGGAGTGGAGCGCTCGATGGTCTGGAAGGCGTCCTGGTGCAGCGCAATGGGGACCGCACTCTAGTCATTTCCGTGGATGCGATCCAGCGTTCGCTGGCAGTTCGCGTAGAAGGATATGAAGTTGAACCGGTTTAAAACTCATTTTGAGGGATTTGAAACCAGCCTGAAATCGTAGTTCTCCCGATGAGGGTGAACCTGAGTCTGACCACAACCCTGTTGAAGAACAAGCCTTTGAACGACAACCCCGTGACCGACAATCCAAAGACTGACAACCCAAGCGAAAACGTGCGCCTGCTGGCGGTGAGCCAGGAGTCGGCGGTGCTTCGCATGCTCGGACCTCTGCAAGCATCGCAGGCCTGGCGAGTGGAAACCGCCGGCAACGGCTGGGAAGCGATGGAACGGATGCAGTCGGGAGCGGCCGCGCATCTGCTGCTGCTGGATATTTCGCGAAACGACAGCGAGCCCCTGCACTTCCTGCGTTGGCTCGGCTGTTTTCGGCCGGACTTTCCGGTCGTACTGCTGTGCTGCCCGGACGATGCCGGCCGGGTGCGGGAAGCCACCGGTTTGAGTGCCGACGACATCGTGCTCAAGCCGTGCGACGCGAAAGACTTCGACTCGACTCACCTGGAGAATATGATTCGCAGGCATCTTGATCCGGCGGAAGCAGGCTATGCGCCGACGGCCAGCCGGAGTATCGAGCCGCTCGGGCAGGAAACCTGTTTCGTGAGCGCGAGCCTGATCATGCAGAAGCTGCGCGCCCAGGCGGCGCTGTTGGCCAAGACCGACGTTCCGGTGCTCCTTGTAGGAGAGCAGGGAGCGGGGAAGTATACGGTCGCCAGCCTGATTCACAAACTTTCAGTGCGTTCGGGATTCCCTCTGCTGCGAGTGAATTGCGCGGCCATGCCGGAGGCAGTGCTCGAGGCGGAACTGTTTGGGGACGACGGAGTCGGCAGCGCGCCCCAGAGCGCTGCCCGGCCGAGCCGGCTGGGAAAATTCGCGGCGGGCGAAAAAGGCACCATCTATCTGGAAGAAATCGCGGAGATGCCGGCGCGAGTGCAGTTCCGGCTGTTGCAGGTATTACGGAACCAAGAACTGCAAAGCCCGGCCGGAAGCGAGGAGATGCCAGAGGTGAGAATCCTGGCGGCGAGCAGCGCCAATCTCGATGGCGCCCTGGCAGAGAAGCGCCTGCGCGAGGATTTGTACCACCGGCTGAGCGCGTTCACTCTGCAAGTGCCTCCACTGCGCCAGCGCAAAGAAGAGATTGCCACCCTGCTGCGCTACTTCATGCATAATCTGGCAAAGCACTACGGATTGCCGGCCCGCGGATTCTCTTTGAACATGCTGGCCGCCTGCCAAAAATATTCCTGGCCGGGCAACCTGCGGGAGCTCGAAGCTTACGTGAAGCGCTACCTGGTGGCGGGCGATCCTGAGTTGGCCCTTGGCGAGATCAGGGTAGAGGTGAGCGGAAGAGTCGACACCGATTTCGTGACGCGTGCCCTCAGCGTGCGCGAAGCCTCCGGGGAAGCCAACGGGAACGAGCCAACCAAAGCCAAGCCGGAATCGTTGAAGTCCCTGGTGCAGGGAATCAAGGGGGAAGCCGAGCGGACCGCGATCGGGGCGGCGTTGACCCGGACGGGTTGGAACCGCAAGGCGGCCGCGCGGCTGCTGAAAGTCAGTTACCGGACCTTGCTGTACAAGATCGAACAATACCAGATGCGGGCACCGCAGTCGTACCTGTCTCCGCTGCCCGCGGGAGAATTCTCGCTGTACGGAGAAGGCAAGGGCAATGGGAAAGCAAGTTAAAGGATCTGCGATGAAGGATCTTCGATGACCACAAAAGTTTGCAACTGGCGGATGGCGGGAGTGGCCGGGCTGTTGGCGGGCCTGCTTCTGTCCGGTTCGGTCCGCGCCCAGGACGCGCCGCCGGCTCCTAGCCGAGCCCCGGCAGCCTCCGCCGACAAACCTTCCGACAAGCCTTCCGACAAGCCGCACGACAACAGTTTTGTGATTGGCAATGACGACGTGCTGGCCATCAATGTGTGGAAGGAGCCCGACATTTCGCGCTCCATTCCAGTGCGCTCGGATGGGAAAATTTCGCTGCCGCTGGTGGGAGAAGTGCAGGCCGCCGGGCTGACTCCGCTAACTCTGGAAAAAAACATCGCCGAAAAGCTGAAGAATTTCATTTCCGAGCCGGAAGTGACGGTGATGGTGCAACAGATCAACAGCCAGAAATTCAACATTCTGGGACAGGTGGCGCACCCGGGGACGTACGGGATCGCCAATTCTCCGACAGTGCTCGATGCGATTGCGCTGGCGGGCGGCTTCCGCGATTTTGCCAAGCAGAAATCGATTTATATCCTGCGCCAGGGCCCCGGCGGGGAGTCTCGCCTGCGCTTCAATTATAAAGACGTCAGTCAGGGCAAGAACATGGCGCAGAACATCAAGCTACAGCCCGGCGATACGATTATTGTTCCGTAAAGACCATTTGTCTGTGAGCAGAAGAATCCACAATTTCGTTGGGATCGGGCTGGTCTTGCTGGCGAGCGCGCCGGTGTGGTCGCAGTCGGCCGGGGCACAGGCGGCTGGGTCACAGTCAGCTAGCCCGCAGGACGACAAGCCGAACGTGATGGTTCCCGCCGCCAGCGGCCCACTGATTTCCGCCGTCATGAACGATGATACCCGCGACGATCGCATGCTGGCTCCGCCGCCGGTCAGCGGAGCAAATTATCCGGTTTCCTTTACGTCCGAGGAGCGATCGAACTATCTGCGCGGCGGCGTGACGTTCAATACGGCATATTCCGACAACGTGTTGGGAGCGACGAACTCCACTCCGGTGAGCGACGTGAGCTATTCGGTGTGGCCCACCATCGCGCTGGACGCGACCACGCCGCGGCTGCACACCGTCCTGACCTACGCTCCGGGATTCACCTTCTATCAGCGCACCAGTGCACGCAACGAAGCAGACCAGAACGCAGCCATCGACTTCGCATACCGCCTGAGCCCGCATGTAACGTTCAGTGCGCACGATAATTTCCAGAAAAGCTCGAACGTATTCAACCAGCCGGATCTGGGATTGGGTGGAGCCGTATCCGGCGGGACGCAGGCGCCGAACGACTCCGTGATTGCGCCCATTGCTGACCGGCTCAGTAACAACGGGAACGTGGGGATCACCTACCAGTTTGCCGCCAACCAAATGATGGGAGCCAGCGGGACATTCACCAACTTGCACTACCCGGATGAGGCCCAGGTTCCGGGCTTGTTTGATTCCAGTTCGCAGGGCGGGACAGCCTTCTATTCGCTTCGTCTGGCGAAGAAGCACTACGTGGGTGTGAGCTATCAGTATCAAAGACTGGTGACGTATCTGACCGGCAGCGAGAACGAGACCCAGACTCACTCAGCAGTTTTTTTCTATACCGTCAATCCCAGTTCGCGATCTTCCATTTCTTTGTTCGGCGGCCCGCAATACTCGGACACGGTGCAGCCCTCTCCGCTGCCGCCCTTACAGAAGTGGACACCGGTGGCCGGCGCGAGCCTGAACTGGCAGAGCCTGCTGACCAGTTTCGCCGTCAGTTATGCCCACACCATCGCGGGTGGAGGAGGGCTGATCGGAGCCGTGCAGTCCGACAGCGCGACCGCCTCGCTGCGGCAGCAGATTACGAAGACGCTGGCCGGATCGGTATCGGGGTTTTATGCGCAAAATGACATTCTCGGCGGCGCCGTTCTGGGAGCCAGCAACGGGCACTCGGTTGCCGGGACAGCGTCATTGCAGCAGCAGTTCGGACAGCATCTGAGTTTGCAGCTGGGATACACTCGACTTCATCAGGACTACAGCACGGTCGCGGTGCTGGCGGTGAATCCGGACACCAATCGCGAATTCGTATCCATCACCTATCAGTTCGCCCGACCGCTGGGAAGATAATTTTATGGTTGACGATCTCGAAGAGAAATCGGAAGGCTTGAACCTGCAGCATTATCTGGGAGTGGTGCGCCGTCGCCACCTGCACTTTCTGATCCCAATGTTCTTTGGCTGGCTGCTGGTGTGGGGGGCGAGCTGGATTCTGCCGCCGCGCTACCTGTCGAGCACGCTGATTCTGGTGGAACAGCCCACCATGCCGAAGGATTACGTTACGCCGAACGTCAATGACGATCTGCAGGAGCGGATGCAGAGCATCACGCAACAGATTCTCAGCCGCACCCGGCTGTTGCACATCATTGATCAATTGAACCTTTACGCCAGCGACCACGCCCAGCGCTCGCCCGACGAAAAAGTCGAGCGCATGCGCAGGGAGATCAACATCGACTTGGTGCGGGATGCGCGCAACCAGATCACGGCGTTCAACGTTTCCTACACCTCGCCCAATCCCCGGATGGCCCAGCAGGTCACCAGCGAACTGACCAACCTGTTCATCAACGAGAACCTCGAAGTCCGGCAACAGCAGTCGGAAGACACCACCCAGTTTCTCGAGACCCAACTGGAAACGGCCCGCAAGACGCTCGCCGACCAGGAACAAAACATCCGGGAGTTCAAGGGCCAGCACGTCGGGGAGATGCCGGGGCAGTTGGCGAGCAACCTTCAGATCCTGCAGGGTCTGCAATCGCAACTGCAGAACGAAGAAGATGCGCTCAATGCGGCGCGGCAACAGCACGTGTATCTGCAAACCCTGGCGGACCAGTACCGGGCGCTGCAAGGGTCGGGGAAGGGACCGGACGGCAGCTCGACCGGGCTGCCGGCGATCGACCAGGAACTGGAAAAGCTCAAGGCACAACTCGCCGATCTGAGCTCGCACTACACCGATCGCCACCCCGATGTACGCAAGCTGAAAGATCAGATCGCAAAGACGGAGAAAATGCGGGCTCAACTGCTCGCTAGTTCGAACGCTGCTTCGAACGCGAAGCCGGCCGGCGACGGCACCGACGCTTCAAACCCGGCTGGATCCGGAGATCCGCAACAGGCATCGCTGATGGCTCCCATCCAAAGCCAGTTGCGATCCAACCAGCTTGAAATTGCCAACCGCGAACACTCGGTCGCGACCTTGAAAACAAAAGTGGACGACTATCAGGGACGCCTGAATCAAGAGCCCATCCGCGAGCAGCAACTGGCCGATCTGACCCGGGGCTACGAACAGTCCAAAGCGAATTACGACGATTTGTTGAAGAAAAAGAACGAGTCGAAAATGGCCACCAGCATGGAATTGCTGCAGCAAGGGGAGCGCTTTCGCATTGTGGATGCTCCCAGCCTGCCCAGCAAACCGGATTTTCCCAACCGGCTGAGGTTTTGCGCGATTGGACTGGGGATTGGACTTGCCCTGGGCGTGCTGGTGGCGGGCGGATTCGAAATGATGGATGACCGCATTCACGACGAGAAGGAATTTCAGAAGCTGCTGCCGGTGGCGGTGATCTCGGAAATTCCGGGGATTGCGCGTCCAGAGGACGAGCGTCTGGCGCGAAGACGGCTGTGGTTGGGATGGGCGGTGGCGGCATTGGTTTCTGCTACCATCCTGGTGGGGTCTGCCCTCAGTTATTTGCGGGGCTAGTGGCAACGCGAAATGTACAAGACCTTCTACAATCTGAAGCGCAATCCCTTCGAGATCACGCCCGACCCCTCGTTCCTGTGTCCGACCAAGCGGCACAACGAAGCGCTGGCGGCGCTTTACTACGGGGTGCGGCGGCACAAGGGCTTCGTGGTTCTCACCGGAGAGGTGGGCACGGGCAAGACTCTGCTGCTGCGCTGCCTGCTGCAATTGCTGAAAAAGAACGATGACGTTGCCTACGCCTATGTATTCAACGGCAAGCTGAGTCCGGTGGAGTTTCTGCAATACATTACCGGCGATCTGGGACTGCCGGCCGCGGGCAAGAATAAGAGCGAGCTCCTGCTGCAACTGGCCCAGTACGTGATCTTGCGCAGCCAGAAACAGCTGACCACGGTGCTGGTGGTCGATGAAGCTCACCATCTCTCCACCGACATTCTCGAGGAAATCCGGCTGCTGACCAATCTGGAAACCGCCGACCAGAAGTTGCTGCAGATTCTTCTGGTGGGCCAGCCCGAACTGGACGACAAGCTGGACTCGGTCGAGTTGCGGCAGTTAAAGCAGCGCATCGCCTTGCGTTCTCATCTGGCCGCGCTCGATCTGAGCGAGACCAAGGCTTACATCGAGCGCCGACTGCAACTGGCGGGGAGTTCCGAGGCCTCGAAGTTGTTTCCCCCGGAGACCATGATGGCGGTCCATCGGCATTGCCGCGGGATTCCACGATTGATCAACACGGTTTGCGAGAACGCGCTGATTGCGGCGTATTCGCGACATTCTGCGAGCGTAACTCCCGAGATCATCGACGGCATTGCATCCGATTTCCGGTTGGGGGTGCAGACGCGGGTGCCGGAACCAACCGTGGCCGCGGAGACCATCAGCGTGCAGAAAGCAGCCCAGACCCTGCTCGAGCTCTATACCCATCTGCATAACGAACGCCTGCGGGACGAAGCATTGAAAACCCGTATGAAGGTATGAGTTCGCGAAACTTGACGAATCGACTATGAGCCTTATCAGACCATGAGCCACATATTTGACGCATTACAAAGATCGGAATCGGAACTCTCCGGAAGCGAAGCCTCGTCGTTCGAGATGGCCACGGAATTGTTGCAGGCCGCGGAGGAAAAGATGCGAGCCGCGGACCGGCAGGGACCGGCGGCATTGGCGAGCGCCGATCGCGCCTTGGAAACTGTTGCGGACCCCTCCCGCGTCGACCCGAATCCCTCGTTCCCGGCGGATCTCGAGCGCTGCCCATGCCTCTCGGTTTCTATCCCCACCGAAAGCCGGCTGGTGTCGGTCGAAAAAGAGGAGAGCCTGGGAGCGGAGAAATTCCGTTTTCTGGCGGTACGTTTACGGCAGCTCCGGCAAAGCCGGCCGCTCGACCGGCCGCTGAAGAAGATCCTGGTGACCAGCACCATCCCCCAGGAAGGCAAGAGCACGGTCGCAGCCAATCTGGCATGTACGCTGGCCCGCCGAAAACCGCAAAGGACGCTGCTTCTGGAGGGTGACCTGCGCCGGCCAACCGTGGCCGCGCGCTTCGGCCTGGGCAGAATTCCGGGCCTGAGTGAATGGTTCCGCGCGGAAGGTACGGCGATGAATATTTATCGGCTGGAGAGTCTTGGGCTATGGGTGATGCCAGCGGGAAATGCGCCGGAGAATCCCCTGGAGTTGATGCAGTCGGGGAAATTGCCGCCCTTGATGGAGCAATTGACGGCCTGGTTCGATTGGATCGTCATTGATTCTCCACCCGTCCTTCCGCTGGGCGATACCAGTCTGTGGGCCCGGCTGGCGGACGGAATCCTTCTGGTGACGCGACCAGGCGTGACCGAGAAACATCAGTTGCAGCGCGGTCTGGATGCGCTGGAGAAGTCGAAGCTTTTGGGCGCACTGGTGAACGATTCCACTAATGCCGCCCACAGCGATTACTATCAGCGATACGGTCCCCCCGCATCGCGGCGCGAGTCTCGCGACTCGAATCAGTAGTTTCAAGCGCGAGTAGTTTCCGCGTTCCGGTTCGTCACTCCCCCAACGCAATGCCACGCAGTCGTGTCTTCGCGTTCCCTCCAGTGAACGTGTTCTGGAGGAAGCGGGGAGCAACGCCCCTCTCGCAGATTGAACCTCTCGCGCGTACAGCGTTTTTTTAATAGTAAATAGGGCCAGGAGGCTCAGATAGCAGTGCAACCCACCGTTCTGATTGCCACAACGTCTCGTTGGTTCCCGACCGCCCGGCTGGCGATGGCTCTGGCTCATGCGGGGTGCATCGTGGACGCGGTTTGTCCTGGCGGACATCCGCTGATGCGGATGAACGCCGTGCGCCGAACCAGTGCGTACCGCGGATTGCTGCCGTTGAAGTCGTTTGCCGATGCGATTGCCGTCTCCCACCCGGACTGCATCATTCCCGGGGATGATCTGGCCACTTCTCATCTGCACCATTTGTACGAGCGCGAACGCCGGGGCGGGAAATCCGGACAATGGGTGTGCGAACTGATCGAGCGCTCGCTGGGTGCCGCGGGGAGTTTTCCGCTGGTGTACGCGCGAGCCACGTTTATCGACGGGGCCCGACAGGAAGGCATCCGCGCGCCGAAAACGGAAGTCATCGCGAACGTGGGCGAGGTCAGAAAATGGGTCGATCGAGTGGGGCTGCCGACCGTTCTGAAAGCAAACGGCACTTCAGGCGGCGAGGGTGTCCGAGTGGCGTACACGCTTGAAGAAGCCGAATGTGCTTTTCGCGAACTGCAAGCTCCTCCGTTGCTCGCCAGAGCCGCGAAACGGGCTTTGGTCGACCAGGACAAAAGTCTGGTCTGGTCTGCGCTGCTCCGCCATCGATCGGTGGTGAATGCGCAAGAATTTGTTGCCGGGCGCGAGGCTACCAGCACGGTGGCGTGCTGGCAGGGCGCCGTGCTGGCCAGCCTGCACTTCGAGGTGGTCAACAAGCGCAGTGCGGCGGGTCCTTCCAGCGTGGTGCGGTTGATCGAAAACGCCGAGATGTCGGCGACGGCGGAGAAGATGGTTCGCCGGCTCGGTCTTTCAGGGATCCACGGCTTTGACTTCATGCTGGAAGCGCACAGTGGAAATGCGCATCTGATCGAGATCAATCCGCGTGCGACTCAGGTAGGACATCTGGCTCTCGGGCCGGGGCGCGACCTGCCCTCGGCTCTATACTCTGCCGTGTCGGGAGAGCCTTTCCGGGCAGCTCCCAAAGTGACGGAGCGCGACACGATTACGCTTTTTCCCCAGGAATGGATGCGGGATCCGGCGAGCCCGTTTCTGGCTTCGGGATATCACGATGTCCCCTGGGAAGAACCGGAATTGCTTCGCGCCTGCATTTCCCGACCTTGGAAACTGAGCCGCCGCGCTACCCGGCGGGATGTAGTGCCCAATCTGTCGACGCTCCGGATTCCGCGCTCATGACTAATCCCTTGAATAACCGTCCCTTGCGCGCCGGCTTACAGAGCCGGCACTTCGCTTCGCATCACCCGGTGCAGGCCGAAGGGCGCCGTCATGCGAAAAAGCCGGTGCGAGTCCTGAAGTTTGGCGGGACGTCGGTGGGCAACGCGTCCAGCATTGCCCAGGTTGTCGAAATCATCCGAACTGCTTCGCGGGACAGTCAGGTGGTGGTGGTGGTTTCGGCGATGAGCGGAGTGACCAACCAACTGGTCGAAGCCGCCCGGCAATCGGAGTCCGGGGAATACGCTGCGGTGGCCGCGATTTTCGAGTCAATTCGTCGACAGCATGAAGAGGCGATCCATGCCTTGGTTCATTCCGCGGCGGAGCGCAGCCGCATGGCCGGCAGGATGAAGATGCTGCTCGAAGAAGGCGACCGGTTCTGTCAGGGGACGAGCCTGCTGGGTGAGTTGACGCCGCGTTCGCGGGATGCCATTTCTGGTCTCGGGGAGCGGCTTTCTGCCCCCCTGGTCGCCGCCGCCCTGGCGGAGCGCGGAGTCGTTAGTGAGGCGATCGAGGCTACGGAACTGGTGGTCACCGACGACTGTCATGGTGGTGCGGAACCAGCGATGGAGCAGACGCGGGAGCGCTGCGAGACCCGCCTGCGTCCGCTGCTCGACCAGGAGGTGGTGCCCGTGGTCACCGGATTTATCGGGTCTACGCCGGAGGGCGTGCTTACCACTCTCGGCCGCGGCGGTTCGGATTACTCGGCGACCATTCTGGCGGCGGCCCTGCAGGCGGACGAGGTGATTATCTGGACGGATGTGGATGGGCTGCACACCGCAGACCCGCGTCTGGTCGAAGAGGGGTGCACGATCCCGGAAATTTCCTATCGCGAGGCTTCCGAACTCGCCTATTTCGGCGCCCGAGTGCTGCATCCGAAGACGCTGCGCGCGGTCACCCAGTGCGGCATTCCGCTTTGGATCCGCAACACTTTTGCTCCGGAACGCGCGGGGACAAAAATTACTCCGGCGGGTCCCACAGGAGCAGGGGCGGTGAAGGCCCTCAGCGCGATGAACGAAGTGGTTCTAATCAAGGTTGGCGGCCCGGGAATGGCTGGCGTGCCGGACGTTCTGGGCCGCACCGTCCGCACCACGGCCGCGACTCGAGCCGACGTCCTTCTGATTTCGCAATCGTCTTCGCAAAATGAGTTGAGCCTGGTGATTCCGTCGGCACTTGCCAAGAGCACCGTTGCGGCACTGCGTCACGAGTTTGCCGCTGAATTGGCGCATGAGAAAGCGGAACACATCGCCGTGGATACGACGGTGGCAATCGTCAGTGTCGTGGGTCAGATGGTTGCCCCGATCGTTGCCCAGAAAGTTGGCCAGAGCGGCCTTGCCGGCATCCTCGGGCGCGCCTGCAGCGCGCTGGATCGCGAGCAGGTAAACATCATCGCGATTGCTCAGGGTTCGAGCCAGTGCACGCTTTCTTTTCTGGTCGGCAAGCAGGACATGAAAACGGCGCTCCTAGGTATTCACCGTGAGTTCCAGCTCGGCAACCCGCCGCAGGTCAGGATGGACGAGGACGCGACCGGGTATGAAGGTGGTGAGAGCATGCCGTTCGACGGTATTGCAGACCCAGTTATTCCAGACCAAATTATGCCGCACCCAGTTATCTCGGACCAGGGCAAGTAGCCAAAGCAGTCGAACGACGGATTTTTCCGACACGCAGATTTGTAGACCGTTTCTCCCCCAAGTCCTCCCCCAAGCAAGACCAATTTGTTTCCGGGCCCGATTGGCATCACTCCTCTCCCCCTCGATTAGACATTCACGGACAACACAAGAAGGGATTTGTCATGACACCAACCATGCAGGAAGTCGAACAACTTGCCGGCGAGCAAGGATCGACGACAAACGATTCATCGCGGCCGCGGTTTGTGGGGACAAAGAAGGTATGGATCGATATCGATAACTCCCCCCATGTGCCATTTTTTCTGCCAATTATCGAAGAACTGGAAAAGCAAGGTGTCGAACTGGTGCTGACGGCCAGAAACATCTATCAGGTCTGCGAGCTTCTGGATTTTTTTAAGCTGCCTTGCAAGGTGATCGGCAAACACTACGGGAGCAATAAGTTTCTCAAAGTGTTTGGCACCTGCCTGAGAGTGCTGCAGCTGGCTCCTACGGCGTTGAGGAATCGGCCGGATGTGGCGATTTCGCACGGCTCCCGGGCCCAGCTGATGATCTGTAAGCTGCTGGGCATTCCGACGATCATGATGCACGATTATGAACACTCCACCAAAACCGGGTTTCTGGAGCCCGATTGGTTCCTCATGCCGGATGTCATACCCACTGGGGCGATGGCCCGAAAGACGGATCGGGTGATGAGGTACCCCGGCCTGAAAGAAGACGTCTACGTGCCGCGTTTCCGCCCCGATCCCTCGATTCTTACGCAATTGGGAATTGCCCAGGATGAACTGGTGGTGACGCTGCGTCCGCCCGCGACCGAGGCTCACTATCACAATCCGGAGAGTGAGATCCTGTTCGCCGAAACCCTGCGACTGCTTGCGTCTCACCCCAAAGTGCGGGCTGTGACCTTGCCTCGCAATGCCAGGCAAGGCCAGCAACTGCGAGCGGATTGGAGCCATCTCATCGCTTCCGGTCAGATGCTGATGCCGGATACGCCGCTAGATGGATTGAATCTGATCTGGTTCTCCGATCTGGTGGTGAGCGGTGGGGGCACGATGAACCGGGAAGCAGCGGCACTGGGCGTGCCGGTGTACAGCATCTTCCGGGGAAAAATTGGAGCCGTGGACCGCTATCTGTCGGAAGCCGGCCGGCTCACCCTGGTCGAGAGCCTCGACGATGTGCGTACGAAGATCAGACTGGTTCGCTGGAACCGCCCAGCCGAGCCTCGGGACCGCGACTGCCCGGTGCTGCAATGCATTGTGGACAGCATCCTCTCGGTGCTGGACGCGGGAGGTCAGGAACGGGCTCGCCTGCCGCTACCGATTGCCCAAGCGCAGGATTCAAGCCCGGCGAAGTTTAATCGCGCTGAAACTACAGCCCTCCCCCCGGCAGTCGCGCGCAGACCCTGAACCAAAGCGCTCGAAACCGGTTCGGCACTTATTCAGAACTGCCAGCAGTTGGCAGCTGAGGAGAGTAAGCTAACGGATGACGTCTTATGCGGTGAGCCCAGGCCTGGCAGAACTCGGGCAAAGGTGCAATGTGGGCAAGGCAGCAAATTGCATCGAACCCTTGAAGGATTCCCGATGGGATTTCTTCCTGGGGAAGCATCCGCGCGCCTCGCTGTTTCATTCCTCGCCCTGGCTTGAGTCCCTGAGCCGGACCTACGGATTCCAGCCCGTTGCCTATACCACATCCCCAGAGGGCGAGGCCCTGGAAAACGCGATGGTATTTTGCCGGGTCGAGAGTTGGCTAACGGGACGGCGCATGGTTTCACTTCCGTTCTCCGATCACTGTGAGCCACTGGTGGACAGCACCGAAGATCAAGCGGTACTGGCGGCCGCCCTGATGCAGGAAGTGGGCGAGCGGCGCTGGCGTTATCTGGAGATTCGCCCGCTGCAGCCCTTCGAGATGGTCTCGGCGCTGCCGCGGACGGCCGTCAGCTATGCCTTTCATCAGCTCGACCTGGGGCCGGACATCGCTACGATCTTCGGCGGTTTTCATAAGAGCTCCACGCAACGAAAAATTCGCCGCGCCGAACGCGAAGGCCTGACTTATCGGGAAGGGTCCGCGCCAGCCCTTCTGGACGATTTCTTCCGGCTTTTCACCCTGACCCGCAAGCGGCAAGGCCTGGCCCCGCAGTCGAAGCAGTGGTTCCGCAATCTGATGGACTGTTTTGGTGACGCGCTGAAGGTTCGTGTGGTGCTCCAGCATGGACGTGCCATCGCCGCGATGATCACCATCCGCCATAAAGACACGCTTACCTACAAGTACGGCTGCTGCGATGCCCGCTTCAATAATCTTGGTCCCATGCACCTCCTGTTCTGGAATGCGATTCAGGAGGCGAAGGCCTCCGGCCTGCGGTGCCTGGACTTTGGGCGCAGCAACGCCGATCAGCAGGGTCTGATCACGTTCAAGAACCGCTGGGGCGCGACCCAGTCTCTGCTGACATATTCCCGCTATGGCGCCGAGGAAAAATCGACCCACATTTTTGATCTGTACAGCTCGCAGTGGAAGTCAAGAGTTACGAAGTACACGCTGAAGCACATGTCGCCTTTCGTGCTCCCGATGATTGGCCAGATCTTGTACAAACATATTGGATAGGGAGCACGTCCGACGCCTGCGATTTCCATCAGAAGTTTCGAACAAAGTTATGAACGAACTTTCCAGGAGTAGTCGCGCCATGAAAAATGATCGCAGCCTAGCGGTTCCGCCGGCATGCGAGGCCCAGGCGACCGTGCAGCGCTTTGTTGCCCTGGCGCTTCGCGGTTTAGTGCCGATGTTTGACCAGGAAAAGCAGCTGTTTTGCTACAGCCTGAAGAAAACCGAACGGGGCCTGGTACGGGAAGGACTTTCGCCGCGCTACACCATGATGACCCTGATGGGTCTGCACCGTGTGGAAGAGGCGGGAGGCGTGTCCTCGATCGAGATCAAGCCGGCGCTCGAGGCCCTGCTCGCGAATCTCGAATGGGTGAAGGATATCGGCGACCTTGGCGTGCTGCTTTGGACCTGCGCCCTGATCGCCCCGGAACGCCTGGCTGAACTCGAAGGCCGGATCGAACTCGAGACGGCTTTGGCGCGCTATCCCAGCGCCAAGCGCCGCGTCACCATGGAATTGGCCTGGTTTCTTACTGGCCTGTCGAACTGGGCACTGGCTTGTCCGGAGAAACAGTCGCGGTTGCGAGACCTGGCATTCCAGACGTTTGCCCGGCTCAAGAAAAATCGCGGCGAGCAGGGATTCTTCGGCCATCTGACGCGCAGCGCAAGCGTCTCTGGCATAGTTCGAGGACGCATCGGCAGCTTTGCCGATCAGGTCTATCCCATTTATGCGATGACCCGGTTTTCGCAGGCCTATCAGGAAGAAAGTGCGCTGCAGATGGCGCTGCAGTGTGGCCGAGGCTTGTGCGAGGCGCAAGGCTCTTTGGGACAATGGTGGTGGCACTATGATTCCTTAAGCGGGCGTGTGCTCGAAGGCTATCCTGTGTTCTCGGTGCACCAGCATGCCATGGGGCCGATGACCCTGTTCGCGCTCGGAGAAGCTGCGCAATGCGATTTCACCCCGTGGATCGATCGCGGGCTGAAATGGATCAACGCCGAGAATGAACTCGGTTTCAATATGGAGGACGATGCTGCGCAGGTCATCTGGCGCTGCCAGTACCGGTCCGCATCTCAGGTCAAAACCTATTTGAAGGCGGCGCTTAGCCGGGGAGACACGGCCAAGCCCTATGAGGCCAAGAAAGATCTGAAAGTGTTGTTCGAATGCCGTCCTTATGAACTAGGCTGGTTGTTGTATGCCTTTGCGTCCCGGACCGGTCAGCCCTTTCGCACCGTTTCCGGCGCGCATTCGATTGCGATTGCGCAAACCATAGTTGCAGGGAAGCGTTAGACCATGAAGATCATGATCATCGTCGGGGCGCGTCCGAACTTCATGAAAGCCGCCCCGGTTGTGTTTGCGATTCACAGCCATAATGCCAGAATCGCGACATTTCCGCAGGAAAAGCAAGCGACTTCCGAGCGAATCGAGGTAGTGCTGGTACACACCGGCCAGCACTATGACGAAGCCATGTCGGGCTCGTTCTTCTCCGATCTCGGCCTGCCTAAACCGGATGTTCACCTGGAAGTCGGTTCCGGTTCGCACGCGGTGCAGACCGCGGAAATCATGCGCCGCTTCGAAACTGTCGTTCTCCAGGCCCAGCCTGATTTCGTGGTCGTTTTCGGAGATGTAAACTCCACCGTGGCCTGCGCTCTCGTGACCTCGAAGATTTCGCTGGATTCGAGCGGAAAGCGTCCGTTGATTGCGCACGTCGAGGCCGGCCTGCGCTCGTTCGACAGGGCCATGCCGGAAGAGATCAATCGCGTCATCACGGATCATTTGTCGGACCTGCTTTTCGTGACCGAGGAAAGTGGCAGAGAGAATCTGTGCCGCGAAGGCATTAAGCCCGAGAAGATTCATTTCGTGGGCAACACCATGATCGATTCGCTGCTGGCCTCGCAAGAGAAGGCGGGAAAATCTGTCGTCCTCGATCAGTTTGGCCTGCGGGAGGGTTCCGGCGGACCAGTCAGCCGTTATGCATTGTTAACCCTGCACCGACCGTCGAACGTCGACAACCGGGAGACGCTCCTCAGCATTCTGGAAGGAATTGAAGGACTTTCAAACGCGTATCCGGTTATGTTCTCGGCTCATCCCCGGACGCGCAGACGCATCGCCGAGTTCGGCCTGGAGCACTTCTTTCAGCTTGGCCACGAAAGCGCGAACGCTCCGGCCGCCATGCACACGCCAGGGATTCGTTTGCTGGGCCCGCTCGGCTACCTGGACTTTCTCAGCCTGATGAAGCACGCCACGCTGGTCGTGACTGACTCCGGCGGCATCCAGGAAGAGACGACCTGCCTGCGGGTTCCTTGCGTGACGGTACGCGAAAACACAGAGCGTCCGGTTACCGTGACCCACGGCACAAATGTCATTGCGGGCACCGACGCGAAGGCCATCCGGAAGGCGGTTTCTGATCAACTGAACGGACACAACCATTCCAGTATTCCCGAGAAGTGGGATGGCCACGCTGCTGAGCGCATTGTGGCAATCATCGCGCAGGAAATCTCCCGGCGAAACGCACTTTCTGAGCAACCCAAGGGGTCGGTTTCCGAAGCGGTCACCCGATAGTCCCACCTCTTCGAATTCTTAAACTCGCTATACGCGCGGAGACATTCATTCATGCAAATTAAGATCGAATCAAGGCATCTTGGCGACCTGGCGGTCGTCGTACCGGATGTCTTTCGCGATGACCGGGGATTCTTTACCGAGACTTTCCGGGCGGATCAGTTTGAGGAGCTCGGCTTGCCCACGAAGTTTGTGCAGGACAACCACTCGTGCTCAGCCAAGGGTGTAGTCCGTGGACTACACTTTCAGTGGGAACCGCCCATGGGAAAACTGATGCGAGTGACGGCCGGAGCCGCATTTCTGGTCGCAGTCGACATCCGGAAAGGGTCGCCGACGCTGGGCAAGTGGGTTGGCGTCGAAGCCACAGCCGAGAATCGTCGCAGCGTCTGGGCGCCAGCGGGATTCGCCCGTGGTTTCTGCGCGCTCACAGATGCCACGGAAATTCAGTACAAGTGTACCGGCATCTACAACAACAAGGCCGAATCCGGGATTCTCTGGAATGATCCCGAGATCGGCATTGAGTGGCCGCTGAAGGACGTGACCGTGTCCGATAAGGACCGGAAGGCCCAGACGCTGGCCCAGTGGCTGGCCTCACCCCAGTCGAATCATTTTCAATTTTCTTCTACCCTCGAAACTCAACTTTCTACACGGAGCTAATCATGAAAATACTCGTTGCAGGCGGCGCTGGCTATCTCGGATCGGTGCTGATCCCCAAACTTCTGGAGCGCGGATACAAGGTCGATGTCGTGGACCTGTTCTGGTTCGGCAATCACCTGCCACGTGCGATCGGCACACTGAATAAGGACATCTTTCAGCTCACGGTCGAGGACCTCGAGCCCTATGATCAGGTCGTTTTCATGGCAGGACTGTCGAATGACCCCATGGCCGAGTTCTCGCCCGCGAAGAACTTCGTCTTCAACGCTGCCGCACCCGCGTACCTCGGATACATCGCCAAGATCGCCAAGGTGAAGCGCTACGTTTACGCCAGCTCGTGCTCGGTTTACGGCTACACCGAGAACGAACTGTTCGATGAGACCCGTCCGGTCAGTTCCAGCTATCCCTACGGCATTTCGAAGCTGCAGGGCGAGCAAGCGGTTATGCAACTGGTGGACGATAACTTCTCCGTGATTTCCCTGCGCAAAGGAACCGTCTCCGGCTACAGCCCCCGCATGCGGCTCGACCTGATCATCAACACCATGTTCAAGTCGGCGATGAAGGACCGGGTGATCATGGTAAACAATCCTTCCATCTGGCGTCCGCTGCTGGGCATCGAAGATGCCGCGACGGCTTACATTCGCGCCATCGAGGCCAATCAGAGCATCTCTGGAATTTTCAACATCGCGTCCGGCAACTACACCGTGGGCGAGGTGGCGGACCTGGTCAAAGGCGCGATTCGCGAGCGCATGAACCTGCAAGTGAGCCTCGACATCAAGCACATTCAGGACTTCCGCAATTACAAGGTCAGCACCCAGAAGGCCGCGAATGTTCTGAGCTTCCACCCGGCCAGCGACGTGAAGTCGATCGTTTACGACCTGATCGACAACTTCAAGAAGTTCCAGGACCTGGACAACCCGAGCTACTCGAACATCATGACGTTCAAGAAGATTGAGAGTGCAATCGACATTCACGACATGCAGTCGACTCTTGCTCATCCAGCCGGCGATGCGGTGACAGTCTAAGCCGTCCCATCCGCCCGCACAGGCACCTTACGAATGACTCTGCGATCACTGGTCAGTGCAGCCAACCGAAAGGTATTGTGTTCGTTTCACCGCCGTATGATTCCGCTCGGGAATCACGGTCCGATTGTGTCTTTCAGCTTCGACGATTTCCCGCGCAGCGCGTACCTGGCGGGAGCGCCGATTCTGGAGGCCTTCGGAGGCCGGGGAACTTACTACACCACCGCCGGTTTCCTGAACACAAGCGACGGACTGGGAGACCTCTTCCACGTCGAGGACCTGCACGGTTTGCTGGCACGAGGGCATGAGCTGGGTACGCAGACGTTTCGTCACAGCTCCTGCCGCAGGGTGTCGCTCACCGAATTTCAAGACGACGTTCACAAGGGCATTCGCGAACTCCAGCAACTGGTGGAGCGGCACTCCGATAACTTTTGTTATCCCTACGGGCACGTGACTCTGGGGACGAAGAGAACCTTGGCGCCGTATCTGGCCAGCGCCAGAGGCATCTTCCCGGGAGTCAATGGGCCGGAAGTCGACCTGAATCTGCTGCGCGCCAACCCGCTGTATGGAGATACGTCCGGCGCGCCTCGCGTGCAGCAATTGATCCAGCAAAACATCGCGCAGAAGGGATGGCTCATCTTTTATACGCACGATATCCGGCCGAACCCCAGCGAGTACGGATGTACTACCGAGTTTTTCGAGTTCGCCGTGTCGGCAGCCGCCCAGAGCGGCAGCCGCATCCTGACGGTCGAACAGGTGCTCAGCGAAATTGCAGGCGGCACCTTGCCGCGGGTTGCCGAGGTCGAAAACGAGGCTGCAGCCAAAAGCTGATAACCCTGGACGGTCACCCTAAGGGCCAATATGGGCCATGAACCTCTGACATGGACCAAACGGCATCTTGGACGGTCTGGCGGGGGTCCCTAGTATATCCAGAGAGGCGCGCCACAACGCGAGCCTCCAATTTGATACGCTAGGACCCCATAATGAGCCGCAAGTTCCCCCAAGCTCTATTTGCGTTGTTGTTTGCAGTCCTGATGACCGGCCACCTTTCCGCCGCAACGTATTACGTCGCCGCCAACGGCAGCGACTCCAATAGCGGAACCTCCGAAGCGGCGCCTTGGGCACATTTGCCTGGCATGGCAACCTGGGCTGGCAGTCATACGCCTGCCGCAGGGGACACTTTTATCCTTCGCGGATGTGATGACTGGGGCAATTCCAATTTTCCGATCAATTGGAAGTGGAGCGGAACCAGCGGTTCCCCTATCACAATCGACCGCGACACAACTTGGTACAACACGAGCACTTGTCCCTCTGCTTGGAATCGAGCCAAATTTGATGCCCAGTCTGCAGTCATTGACCCGCCTGAATGTTCGAACAACAATGCATTCTGGGAGTTTGGCTCGTCAGCTTACGTTGTGGTGAACTGGATTGAACTCATAAATTACTATTGGGCTTCTCCTAACTCAGAAGGCAGTTGTGCTGGCAATGAGTATATGGTTGGCATCAGTTCCAGTGCATCGAATGTGAAATGGGTCAATTCCTACGTGCACGCTTGGACTCACGGAGCGAGTTCCGGCGATCTTAACGGCAACGCCTTCTCGACGGGCTGTCCTACCTGTTTAGTCGATTACATGGTCATGGACAATTCGGACGGCTCGAAATATTCGGGCGGCGGTCAGCAGTGGCCCACTACGCACTCGATCTTCGCCTATGTCACGAACGCCATTAAGCCGCACATGGGTGGAGAGTACGCTTATAACAACATTTCGCATCTCGGTACAGGGCCGGGGGGCAATCACCCGAACTGCATCGAGACGATTGGGCCTATCCCCTCGAATGCAAGTACTTTCTGGATACACGACAACTGGATTCACGATATGCCTCTGCCCGAGCAGTGCGAAACCCTGCAAGTCGGAAATACGGGCGAGACGGACTATGTATGGAATAACGTTTGGTGCTGCGATATTGGCGGAGGTGACGTAGCCCAACTTCCGCAGAACAGCCAACCGAACGTGACGGCGTTTTACATGTTCAACAATGTTTGGGAAGAAAATTTGGGAAATGGTGTTTGTGGGAATATTCAAGGTAGCGGATCCGAGTGGCTTAACGCTTTTGTGATGATTAATAACTTTTGCATAGTGCCAAATGCTCCGAATGGTACGACGCAAAGCCAATTAATGATGTCCGGGAACACGGTCACCGGTGCCGCCACGATAGCATTCTCCAACAACATAGTTGAGACGATGTCTCAGGCGAGTTCCCACGGGTGCCTAAACACCTCGACTTACCCCTACATGCCGACTTCATCGTGTCAGGACACTGTAGGCAAGGGCAGTAACTTGACCTCTACCTTCTGGCCTGCTGGATTCAGCAAGAACGACACAGGTTTCGCTTGCTCAGAGCAGACAGTATCAGGAGTCGTGCAATCGGTGTGCCCGCAGAGAACGCCGAACACGCGACCTAGCAGCGGGGCATGGGATTCGGCAGCATACGAATTCGGATCATCGAGTCAGCCAAACCCGCCTACGGGCTTGGCGGCCTCCGTTCAGTAGCCTGACAACACGAATTCGGCACCGCCCTGCGGCCCCGGCGATTTGGGGCCGCACGGCTATTCAAGCTGCCAATCGCATACTCGGGCGGGAAATCCCGTGCGCTCTGAACTACCTCTCTAAATTCCATTGGGATGCAGTGGCCCCTGCTTTTCCGAACGCCATTGCAGAGCATAACCCCGGCTCATTCTACATTCGTCGACGCAAGCATAGTTAATGGAACCTGGACACATTCGATTTGGGGGCGGGGCGATGGCGTCCCTGCTGCATCCTGTGGTCGCGGTCTGGATGCTAATCGCCATTGTGCTGATCCTGACCCTTCCGCGCAAGAAGGCGATTGTACCTTTCCTTTTGGCGATCTTCACCATCCCACTCGGACAAGTCGTGATCGTGGGAGGCGTGCACTTTACCATGATGCGCATCCTGATCTTGGCCGCGTTAGTGCGAGCCATCAGGCTGAAAGTAAAGTCTTCGGGACGCTGGTTTGCGACGGGATTCAGCCGCATCGATCAAGTCGTGGTGCTGTGGACGGTATCGGCGTTCATCGTGATCACGCTGCAGTGGATGAATACGCAGATGCTGATCGCGAGCCTGGGAAGTTTGCTGGACGCCTTGGGCGGCTACCTGGTGCTGAGATTTTTCATACCTGATGGCGAGGCGCTCCGGCGCACAATAAAAGTGTTCGCTGTGATCTGCGCAATCCTGGGTGTCTCCATGATCAACGAGCAGATTACCGGCGTCAATGTATTCAATTTGATCGGGGGTATGGACCTTCCTGTGGAACAGATCGTAAGAGACGGCCAGTTACGTTCGTCAGGGGTGATGGGTCCCCTGGGCAGCGGCGTTTTCGCCGGCGTGTTGATGCCCTTGTTTCTCTGGCTGTGGACAGTGAAAAAGTTCCGGATGGTGGCGTACGCGGGACTTGCGGGGGCCACCGCCATGCTGATTACGACCCACGCGAGCACGCCCTGGATGAGCTTGGGCGCGGGTCTTCTGGGCCTTAGCTTTTGGGCCCTGCGTGAGCGGATGCGCATCATTCGTTGGGGAATCGCACTCGCTCTCGTGGCGCTGCACCTGGTCATGAAAGCGCCAGTCTGGCACCTGATTTCGCGGGTCGACTTGACCGGATCTTCCTCCAGCTGGCACCGCTATACGTTGGTAAACCAAACCATCCGCCATTTCAGCGACTGGTGGCTCCTGGGATACAGATACTACGACCAGTGGGACTGGGATATGTGGGATACCAGCAACCTATTTGTCGCCGCGGCCTTGACCGGAGGCCTGGTGACCCTGGTTTTGGTGATTGCGGTCTTCAGTCGGAGCTTTGGGGCAATCGGGACAGCGAGGAAAAGAGTGAGCGGGGATCGCAGACAGGAATGGTTCCTCTGGTGTTTGGGTTCGGCCCTTTTTGCCTGTGTGGTGTCTTGCTTCGGAATTGCCTTTCTCTATCAGTCGCAGATTCTCCTATTCGCGCTGCCCGCCTTCATTTCCGTGGCGACCTTCGAGGCAAAGCGAGTGACGATCCCACAAGTGGTGGCGCCGGCTGAGGTAGGGGTTGCATTTGCCTCCGGGAACGCGGGAAGTGATTTATTACTCGACGAAGGCGGGCAGGAGACTGGAACAGGCGTGCGGGCCTGAGCGGTTCACAAGTACCACGGACGAGGAAATCGGGAGACAGGGTTATTTCATGAATCCAAAGGTATCGGTCATTATTCCCACTTACAACCGGTCCGCCGACGTGCAGAACGCCATCAGGAGTGTTTTGTGCCAGACATTCACGGACTTCGAAGTCATTGTGGTGGACGACGGATCATCGGATGACACGAGGACGGTCCTTGCGGAGAGTTTTGCTGATCGGATCCGCTATTACTTCCAGACGAATCAGGGCCTGAGCGCGGCATTGAACAAAGGGTTAGCAGAAGCGCAGGGAGACTGGGTCGCTTTCCTGGACTCGGACGATCTCTGGGAGAAGGAAAAGCTCGAGTGGCAGTTCAAAGCTCTAGAGCAGTTTAGCCCCCAGTGCGGCGCGTGTTACACAGACGTCCGATTTTTCAACTACCCGGAAACACGCACCATGTTCCAACTGGCTGAGGAGGACGATCGGCATGAAGGAACGATGGGCGTCAGCACGAACGTTCTGAAAATGGTGGTGAGACCCGGGGGAGGGGGCATGGTCGTCTGCATATGCTCCGTCCTGGCACGCGCCGATCTGGTAAGAAAAGCGGGCGGATTCGATACCAACCTGCGGTTCGGCATGGACAGTGATTTTCTGTTTCGATTGGCCAGGCTTACGGATTTCTGTTACGTCAACCAACCGCTCACCTTGGTAGACCGATCACCTGCGGAAAATCGCCATGTCGGGGTGAGCGCAGAATGGAACAAGCTGGAATTCGTGCTTCGGCAGACGCAGATCCGATTCGAGAAGTTCCTGCGCCTGAGTGAAGGCTTGCCGGAAAAAATGCGGAAGTTAATCCTGGCGGGGCTTGGCGCGGTCCACAGCGGCCTTGCCAATTGTCATCTGGAGGCTGGCGAGTACGGAAAGGCTCGCGAAGCCATCTCTAGAGCAGCGCAACTGGACCTGACGTTCAACATCGCGGCGAAATGGCTGCTGACGTGGATTAGTCCTCGGCTGGCGCTTCGCGCTGTCGAGCGCCACCAGCAGAGGAAAAAAGACTTGGTTCCTTTCGTATAACGACCTCCGACTTAATACAACCTGACAATTTCAATTCTTAATACATGAGTAGTGGAATGAATCTTTCGAAACTTTACGTCCGGGGCAGGGCAACGGTTGAGAAGTTGATGGCGGGCGGCGGCCTTCGGGCCAAGACCATGCGGGGTGGACTGTTTTTGACCGGCGGTAGCGTGGCCGAGCAAGGCAGCCGGTTTGCCCGCAACATGATCCTGACCCGGCTGCTCGCGCCTAGCGCTTTTGGAACCATGGCGATCGTCATGTCCACGTCAGCGCTCGTGGTGTGCATGACTGAAATCGGGCAGAGGTATGCGGTCATTCAAAACCCGCGGGGAGGGGAAGACGAATACCTAAACGCGGGTTGGTGGATGGGGATGGGCCGGTCGCTCCTCACTTACGGCATTATTTTTGCGATGGCCCCGTTTGTCGCCCATTTCTATGGAAATGGGGAACTGTCGGCGCTGCTTCGAGTCACGCTCCTGAGCATGGTGTTCGATGGTGCCATGAGTCCGCGTTCCATTCTCCCGCAGAAAGAAATGAAGTTCGGACGCTGGATGGCGATCAGCAACGGTGGCGCCATCTGTGGAGTGATCCTGACGGTAGTTCTCAGCTTTGTTCTCCGGGACGTATGGGCGCTGGCCATTGGCTCTTGCAGCGAGAACGTCTTCCGTTGTCTCCTGTCCTATATTGTCTGTCCGGGGCTGCCTAGGCTGGGGTGGGACCGAGGTGCTATCCGGGATCTCTACGTTTTCACAAAGCAAGGACTCGGACTGTCGTTTCTAAACCTTATCTTCACCCGCACCGACATCTTCGTGCTGGCCAAGCTTTACTCCGCCACGGCATTGGGCGTGTACACGATGGCGGTGTACCTGGTTCAGACTCCTTCGGTCTTCCTCACCAACACGTTGGTTCAGACACTGCTCCCCACCTTCGCCCATGTCCAGGAAGACAAAGATCGTGTCAACCGTATCCTGATCGAGGTGACTTCATGGATGATTCTTCTGGGGCTTCCTGCCACGGTTGGCTGCTATTTGTGCGGGTCCTCGCTTCTTAGACTGATCTATGGGACGCGATATGAGGCTGCCGCCGGACCGCTGGCGGTCGCGGCCGTTGTAGTGTTCCTGAGTCTGCTGAACGTCGTGATCACGAGCGTCTTTGCCGGTATGGGTCGTCCGGGCCTGCACCGGCGCGCCGTCACCGCTTCGGCGGTGATCATGATGATCGCTATCTATCCTGCCTGCAAGCTGTTCGGAGTAGTCGGAGGCCAAGTAGCATCCCTGCTTGCGATTGTTGGTAGCTATGCCCTTCAAATCAGGCGAATGCGTGGGCTCACTGGTCTGAACTTGATTCGGTATGGAAGATCGTTTGTGCCGGCGGTGCTGGCATCCGCAGGGGCTCTTGGTATCGGTCTTGGCGCGCGCTTCATCGGGCTGGCGAACAGGCCATCGGCCAACATAGCCATAGGTGCTACCGTCTGTGTGATTGCCTACGGTGTGTGTGTGCCCGCTTTCCTGAAGATCAGGCAGACCGCGCAGGCTGCGGTGAGCCCCCCGATGTCGGAGAGCTCGACAACCGAATGACCACAAAGCTACTTCCGGAATCTCTTATTTCGATCAGACCATCGCGGCATGGTACGCTTCATAAGTAATGACCGCGCAACAGTTGCTGCGAGTCGAGCTAAACAGCGCGTCTCACTTCGCAGTTCCTGTCTAGCGCGTCCAGAGTAGTTTCGTTCGCTGAGACTTCGGTGGTGGATTCCTCGGCTGAAGAGTCAGGAACGCTCGTTATGAAATTATCAATCGTCATCTTATGCTGGAACGATCGGAAGGTGGTCCTCGACTGCCTGCGGTCGATCTACGCGACGGTGAAGAGCACGGAATGCGAAGTGCTTGTTTCCGATAACGGATCAACCGACGGGTCGGTGGAGTTGATCCGGAAGGAGTTTCCGCAAGCCATCCTGTTCGAAAACGGAACGAATCTGAGGTTCGCGAAAGGGAACAACGTCGCGATCCGTGCGAGTCGCGGCGAGTACGTTCTTATTTTGAATCCGGACACGCTTATTCATGACGGCACACTCGACGGACTAGTCAAGTATGCCGATGAGCATCCTGCAGCCGGGGCCTTCGGATGCCGAGTTGTGTTCCCCAACGGCGTCGTCCAACCCGTTCAAAGACCGATCTTCACCCTCCGCAGCGAGTGGTGCTGGGCACTCGGCCTAGGGGCACTGGCCCGCTTCTCCGAATGGTTTCACTCTGGCAGCTACGCGAACTGGCACGGAGAGACGGAGCGCTCTGTGGGTTGGCTCGCTGGGTGCTTTATTCTGGCGCGAGGGGAACTGCTTCGCAGTCTTGGCGGGTTTGACGAACAGTTCTTCTACTACTACGAAGATACCGATTTGTGCCGGAGAATCTGGGAGTCCGGCCACTCGATTCTCTATACTCCGAAATTCACGATCACGCACCTGGGTGGGCAATCAACCATTAACCGATTCAATCCACTGGGTTTTGCCGTAGATGGCGAGGTCACCCGGTATCTGTACTATTACAAATACGATGGCAGGAAAGGCGTGCGCAGTTGCCGACACGCCAGCCTGGTTGGGTTAACGATTCGTCGAATTGCTTATCGGCTACAACATCTGTTTCGTTCGACTGAACCGACAAAGAAGCGTCAGCAAATCCTCGATACGCTATTTGCGTGGAATTACAAAGTCGATCCCGTTCGTCTTGTCGAAAATGGGGAAGAGCCTTCGTTGGGCCTGAATCTGACTGACCGCGTGGTTGAACGATAATCCCTTCTCCGCCTTCCCTCGCACCACCAAGATCATGAAAATCACAGTGATTGGAGCCAACGGGCAGTTAGGCAGCGACGTTGCAAAAGCGTTCGCACTGGCAGGGGATGAAGTCTTTTCTCTCACCCACGCGGACATCGACTTGGCGTCGATGGATTCAGTGGCGGCTCGCATGCAAGAAATCCAGCCGGAAGTAGTCGTCAACACGGCGGCGATGCATCATGTGGAGAACTGCGAGAAAGATCCGGCACTTGCCTTCGCCGTCAACGGGATTGGCGCCAGGAACCTGGCGATCGCCACTAAACACTCTAAGGCAACTGTCATTCACGTGAGCACGGACTACGTCTTCGACGGAGCAAAGCGAAGCCCCTATGAGGAGGGGGATTCTCCGAACCCCCTGAACGTATACGGGAACACCAAGCTCGCTGGCGAACATTTTGTGCGCGCAACGACGGACAAGCATTTTGTAGTGCGTACGTCGGCAATCTACGGCAAGAGTCCCTGTCGAGCCAAGGGTGGCTTGAACTTCATCGAGCTGATGCTGAAACTCGCCCGCGAGCGAGGCGAAGTAAGAGTTGTTGATAGTGAGTTTGTCACGCCGACCTCGACCGTGGAAATCGCAAAGCAGATTGTTGCCCTGAGCCGTTCCGACGCGTACGGGCTTTACCACGCCACCGCGGAGGGGAGTTGCTCGTGGCATGAGTTCGCCAAAGAGATTTTTGCGCTAGCGAAGACACCAGTGAAGTTGCACGTCGCCGGCCCCAATGAGTTTCCTGCAAAAGTTCCACGGCCCATGTATTCCGTTTTGGAAAACCGTGAACTGAAGCGCCGCGGGCTGAATGTTTTTCGCCCCTGGCGCGAAGGCCTGCACGAATATCTCTTCGGCAATTCCTAGATACTGGATGAACGATCCTGGATGAACACCCTAATTCCACTCTGCACTTCAAGTGGCGCGCCGGCATCGAGCGCAACAACGGAAGGATCGGAGACCCCGATACGATCCTACGCGCTCATGACCGCCGCCTATAACGAGGCCGCGCACATCGAGAAAACCATCCAGTCGGTCCTCGCTCAGATCGTGCGTCCGCAAAGGTGGGTAATCGTAAGCGATGGCTCCACGGATGGGACCGACGAGATTGTTCGCCGCTATGCACAGCAGCACGATTTCATCTATTTTATGCGGATGTCGCGCCCTCCGGGGCACAGTTTCCGCACCAAAGTCGTTGCTTTGCAGGCGGGGCAAAAGCATCTTTTTGAGGCTCCTTTCGGATTTATTGGCAATCTCGACGCTGACATAACCATTGGCCCGACTTATTTCGAGGACTTGATCGAGCGCTTTTGTCAAAACCCAAAGTTGGGCTTAGCCGGCGGATTTGTCTGCGAGGAAGTTCAGGGCGAATTCAAGGGCCGCACCAGCAATCGCACTCACTCCGTCGCTCATGCCGCCCAATTGGTTCGGCGAGAATGTTATGAAGCCATCGGCGGATACCAAGTCCTCGAGTACGGCGGGGAGGACTGGCACGCGCAGGTATCGGCCAACCTGAAGGGCTGGGAGACTGAGGCATTCCCAGATCTACCCATCTATCACCACCGTCACACGGGTGCCGGAACCAATCTTCTTCGTTCGAGTTTTCGACTGGGAAAGCTCGATTATTCGTTCGGGAGTGACCCGCTTTTTGAAGCTATCAAATGTGCATTGCGGGTACCATCGAAACCTGTCGTGCTCGGAGGGTTACTCCGGTTCCTGGGTTTCGCATGGTTATCGCTGCGCAGGGAAAAGCGGCCTGTCTCGCAGGAATTCATGTCGTTTCTGCGTTCTGAACAGAAGGCAAGAGTCGCCGGTATGTTCCGTCGTAGAGGTCGGAGTAATCGAGGTTCAGAGGCAGGTTTGCAATAGCACGTTCTTCCGATTGGTGGACGATCTCCGATGCCCTATAATCGAAGCGAAACGTAGATCCCCTTTCATTCCCCCCGTTGCAGTGGCTCAAATTCTCGATCTTCTTGACTTTGGCCGATTTAACCGCAACATATTGCATTAATTGAACTTATGACAAATACGCTGATTGTTGGCGCGGGCCCTTACGGACTCTCGATCGCAGCTCACCTGCACCATGCAGGGGTACCATTCCGCATTTTCGGCCATCCCATGGATTCGTGGATCTCGCATATGCCCAAGGGCATGATGCTCAAGTCAGATGGGTTCGCGTCTGACATTTACGATCCTCAGGGAGCTTTGAGCCTTAAGAAGTTCTGTGCCGAGCGCGGGATCCCTTACTCCGACACGGGAAAACCCGTGCCGTTGGACACATTTTGCGCATACGGGCTGGCCTTCCGGGAACGGATGGTACCAAATCTGGAAGAGACCAACGTCGTCTACATTGAGAGAATCCCCGGCGGCTTTAAGGTGCATCTGGAAAACGGTGAAACAGCAGAAGGCCGGCGGGTTGTTCTTGCCGTGGGCATCACCCACTTCGAGAACCTTCCTGATACGCTGGCGCATTTGCCGGCACAGTACTTCTCGCACAGCGCGGCGCAACCCGAAGTGGACGCTTTCCGCGGCCGGAAGGTCGTGGTGATTGGCGCCGGCGCCTCCGCCCTTGACATGGCCGGGTTGATGCACGATGCGGGGGTTAACATTGAACTCGTCAGCCGGAAGCCTGAAATCAGCTTTCACGGTGCGCCTACGGACAAGAAGCGGTCTTGGTGGCAGCGGCTGACTCGTCCTTCTTCCGGACTGGGGCCAGGATTGAAATCGCTGTTCTTTGCGGAGTCTCCCTTGGCCTTCCACTATTTGCCGGAAAATCTGCGTATCGAATCCGTTCAGAGAGCCCTCGGCCCCTCCGGCGGCTATTTCATCAAGAACAAGATCGTCGGCAAGGTGCCGCTGCATCTCGGGTATTCGCCGGATGGCGCGGAAGTGCGCGACGGGAAGGTGCATCTGGCGCTGCGCGCTACTGACGGAACCAGGAAGGAAATCATCGCGGACCACATCATCGCGGGTACCGGCTACCGAGTAAGCCTGGATAGTCTCCAGTTCCTGAGCGAGGACATCCGGTCGGCGGTTCGACAGGCCAACGGTTCTCCGGTTCTTTCCATCGACTTTGAGTCCTCCGTTCCGGGCTTGTATTTCACCGGGCTCGCTTCAGCGAACAGTTTTGGCCCGGTGATGAGATTCGCCTTCGGGGCTAAATTTACGGCGCAGCGGCTGGCGAAAGTGCTTAAGAAAACGGCTGTTCGCGAACCCGTCGCCTTGTCGGCTGTAGAAGTAGCAGTAACTACGAAATAGGAGCGCGCCCGAGAACTCGCTCAAGGTTACAGAACTCCAAACTGACTTAAGTTCGCTCACGCATGAAAAGAGAGACCATCGCAATTCACGTTGGGTACGACGGCGATCCCACGACGAAAGCCGTAGCGGTGCCGATCTACCAGACGGTTGCGTTTGAATTCGACAGCGCGGAGCACGGCGCTGCGTTATTCAATCTGGAAGTTCCCGGGAACATTTATACGCGGATCGGAAATCCCACGAACACGGTCCTCGAGAAGCGGGTGGCAGCGCTCGAGGGCGGTGTGGAAGGGCTCAGCGTGAGTTCCGGAATGGCGGCGATCGAGTACTCGCTGATCAACATTGCCGAAACCGGCAACAACATCGTTTCCCTCCCTCAGCTCTACGGCGCCACTTATACGCTGCTCGCGCACATCTTTCCGAAGCGGGGAATCAGTTCGCGTTTTTCGGCGACGGACCGACCCGAGGATGTGGAAAAGCTGATCGACGAAAATACCCGCGCGGTTTACTGCGAGAGCGTGGGTAATCCCGCGGGAAACGTGGCGGACATTGAAGGACTGGCGCGGGTGGCGCACAAGCACGGCGTGCCGCTGGTGGTGGATAACACGGTGGCGACGCCGGTTCTGTTGCGGCCGATTGAGTATGGCGCCGACGTGGTGGTGCACTCCATGACGAAATTCATGGGGGGGCACGGGACCAGCATTGGCGGCATGATTGTGGACAGTGGCAAGTTCCCGTGGCGAAAGTATCCGGAAAAGTTCTATATGTTCAATCAGCCGGAAATTGCCTATCACGGGGTGGTCTATGTCGACCACTTCGGGGATGCAGCTTACATCGCGCGTTGCCGAACTGTATGCCAGCGCAACACTGGCGCCACGCTGTCTCCGTTTAACGGATTCCTGTTCCTGCAGGGCATTGAGACGATGGCGCTTCGGGTGGAACGCCATGTGGAGAACGCGCGCAAGGTCGCGAAATTTCTGCGGGCTCATCCCGCGGTCGACTGGGTGAACTACGTTGGGTTCCCGGATAATCCGCTTTATCCCATGGCCCATCGCTATCTTGGCGACAACTTCTGCTCGTTGCTGACCTTCGGAGTGAAAGGCGGCTACGAGGGCGGCAGGAAATGCTTCAACGCTTTCCGTCTCTTCAAGCGGATGGTGAATATGGGCGACGCGAAATCGCTGTCGTGCCATCCCGCGTCGACCACGCACCGGCAACTCACGCCAGAAGAACAGAAAAAAGTTGGCGTGACCCCGGAGATGATTCGGCTCAGCGTGGGCATCGAGCATATCGACGACATTCTTGAGGATCTCGGTCAGGCACTGGAAACGGCTGCAAGATGAAGCATCGCGAAATGGAACACTTCGGCGTGGGAGGTGGAAAGTGCCGCTGATTATTGATAGTGGGCGGGACGGAGCGAGAGTACCGACTCGTTGGGCTGAGAGACAACAACGGCGTCCCGTCGCTTCGGCCAGTGGCCGTGCCCCGCAGGGCTGCGTCCGTCTGGGCTTCATCAACAACATGCCCGATCCGGCGCTCGAAGATACCGAGATGCAGTTTTTTGAAATGCTGGATGCCGCGTCGGGCGAAATTCCCGTGGCCGTAAAGCTTTACTCACTCCCGGGGATTCCTCGAGGCGATCGCGGACAGCAGCATCTGAACAATTTCTACTTTGGTTTCGACGACTTGTGGAACAGCAAGTTCGATGGCGTGATTGTCACCGGCACCGAACCGCATCAGGCGAACCTGCAGGATGAACCCTACTGGTCGACTCTTACCCAGGTGTTTGACTGGGCGGAACGAAATACGTCCTCGACAGTGCTGTCGTGTTTGGCGGCGCATGCCAGCGTTCTTCATAGCGACGGTATTCTGCGTCATCGCCTGGCGGACAAGCAGTTTGGGGTGTTTGCTTCCCGCAAGAACGGCGCTCACGCGCTGACCGGCGGCATTGCCGATGAGATTCGCTTCCCGCACTCACGTTGGAACGAGGTGCGAGCGGCCGAGTTGTCGGCGAGCGGATATACGGTTCTCACCGACTCGGTAGAGGCCGGAGTCGACCTGTTTGTGAAGCGCAAAAAGAACAGCCTGTTTGTACATTTTCAGGGACATCCAGAATACGGAGCGCAGACTCTGTTGAAGGAATACCGGAGAGACATCAAGCGCTTTCTGCGTCAGGAGCGAGAGACCTATCCGACCATGCCGGCGGGATATTTCGGGGAAGCTGCGACTCGCCTGCTGAACGATTTTCGAGAGACCGCAATCGCCGACCGGCGCGAAGAAATCGCCGCAGCCTTTCCAGAAAATGCGGTTGTCGGCGGACTGGAGAATAGCTGGGCGTCATCGGCCAACGCCGTATACCGCAATTGGCTGCGGTATCTGGACTCGCGAAAGACGGAAAGCCCGGTGTTTGCCGCTATGGCTCGAGCAGGTGCGCGACCGGCACTCGCGGAAAGCGAAACCGCGTAACCAGATCGCTAATCTCGATCGCACTGCTGCGCTCTTCGCTCTGCGGTGATCGCTGGTGCAGTGAATACAGATTCTGTCCGATGTCCTCTCTTCAAGAAAAATTCGCCGGCGCGATCCTGACCGTGATCCGGAAGCGGCGAACTGAGCGCGCATCCGCCGGGAGCGATCACGTTCAGCCGACGCGCGCGATTGCTCCGGCCAAAGTCCGGGAAGCGCGCTTCTCGGATTTCGAGGCTGTGTCTGAGCTCAAGCAGCGATGGGGTGTCGACGCCGATTCACTGGAGAACTGGGAGCGCCTCTGGCATCGTAATCCGGCGCTGCCCCGCGGCGAAGTGGAGCGGCCCATCGGCTGGGTGCTGGAAGCGGGTGGCGCAATTGTCGGATACATGGGGAATATTTCCCTGCAGTGCCGCTATGGCGAAAAAACGCTGACCGCGGTCAGCTCCCACGGATTGGTGGTAGACACGCCGTACCGTGCCATGAGTTTGACACTGGTCGCGCCCTTCTATCGCCAGAAATCCGTCGACCTTTACATCGCTACGACCGCAATCGAGGCGGTCGGAAAAATGGCACGGGCATTCAAGTGCTCTCCTCTGCCACAGCCGGAGTATGACTCCGTACTCTTCTGGGTGCTGCAGCCTTATCCCTTCGCTCGAGCGCTGATGAAAAAGCTGAACCTGGGCCCGGTGTCGACCGGGATCGGCAGCGTGCTCACGGCGATTGCAGTTGGATGCGACAAGATCCTTCACAGACGAGGGCCAAGACATTCTGTGACGTCTTTGACGATTACTGAAATCGCGCCGAAGGACATTGGAAATGATTTCCAGTCGTTGTGGGCAGCCAAGCTGAACGAACGCTCCCGGCTGTTCGCTGACCGTACCCCGGCGGCGCTGCGATGGCATTTCGAAATACCGGGCGACCGAGGCTCGGCGCGCGTACTTCGTTGTCACGAGAATGGAAAACTTGTCGGTTACGCGGTGATTCGCACTGACACAGATCAGGAAACCGGTCTTGAGAAGTCAATCATTGCGGATACGTTGGTCCGGCAGGACGAGCCCGAGATTGTGCGGGCACTGTGGGCGGCCGCATATGAAAGCGCGAGGCTGGCGGGGAGCGACGTTCTCGAAGTGATGGGGTTTCCGCCGGCAATTCGCAACGTATGCGCTGAATGGAATCCGTATGTAAGGAAATATCCCGCGTGTCCGTACTACTACAAGGCCGCGGATCCGGCGCTACACGCGGCGCTCGCTGACGGTGAGGCATGGTACGCCACTCCTTTCGACGGTGACGCAACGCTGATCCGGCCTTCGTATTCGAGTTCCACTCTGCATCGCGCTTCCGAAGCGCAGATGGAAAACAGCACGAAAAAAAATCATCCTCAGCTTTCTGAGGAACAACGAACCGAGGTATTTTGACGCAATGCCACAGCCTATTCAATCAACCCAGACCACTGAAATCGAACGTGAAGTCCGCAACTTTGTAGTCGAGCACTTTCTTTCCGGGCACACCGAAAAACTGCGCGATGACGGATCGCTGCTCGGGGACGTGATTGACTCCATGGGAGTCCTCGACCTCGTGGCATATCTTCAAGACCGGTTCAAGATCACCGTCGAGGATGAAGAAGTGATGCCCAGCAACCTCGACACCATTAACAATCTGGCGGCGTACGTCGCAAGAAAGCTTGACGCTAAGGCGTAGGCTTCACCGCGAACGTCAGGCGCGTCACTTCGAGCAGGAAATTCTTAGAGGAACGATTCCGTGTCCGACACGACAGTAGCCGCTCCCATCCGCATCAGCGACGTGGTGAAGGTGTGGGCGGAGCGTTCTCCGGATCGGCCAGCTCTCCTCGAGAGCACTGGAGCGTGGACGTATGGGCAACTGTCGTCCGCTATCGCCGACGCGCGGGCGTGGCTGCGTGGGTTGGGCGTGCGCCCGGGCGATCGGGTCATGATCGTCGGAGAAAATTGCCGGGCGTTCGTGACAATTCTTCTGGCGTCGGCGGCGGTTGATGCGTGGCCGGTGCTGGTGAATGCACGCCTCTCGCCTCGCGAAGTTGATGAAATTCAGAGTCACTGCGGCGCGCGACGTGTTCTGTATACGATGGGCGTTTCGACGCACGCAGCCGATCACGCCAATCGCCACGGCGCTGTGCTCGAGGAGCGGGATGGTTTCGGTTCGGTCGGCATCGGCCCGCTGAATCAAGACGTTGAACCGGAGCCTCTCGACGCGAATGTTTCGGATCGTGTTGCCGCCTTGATCTACACCTCCGGAACGACCGGCGTTCCCAAGGGAGTCATGCTTTCCCACCGGAACCTGCTGTTCATGGCGGAGGGATCGGCAAGAATCCGATCAGTCAGTCCGGACGACCGGCTCTATGGCGTGCTGCCGATGTCTCACGCCGTCGGCCTCTCGGTGGTGTTGTTGGGCTCGTTGATCGCGGGCGCTTCGCTCTACCTGACCCCGCGTTTTGATCCCATGAGTGCGCGCGTGCTGTTGGAGAAGGAGCGCGTGACGCTGTTGTTAGGATCCCCGGCGATCTTCAACCAGATTCTGCAGTATGCCAAGCTAAGGAATGTTTCGTCGCTAAAGCTGCCAGCGTTGCGGATCATTTCTTCTTCCGGCGCGCCGCTCGATCCCGCCACCAAGTCCGGAATCGAAAGTCTTTTCGGGATGGTCCTGCACAACGGTTACGGCGTAACGGAGTGTTCTCCGACCATTGCCCTGACCCGTCCTGAAACGCCTCGCACCGACACATCAATCGGTGTGGCGTTTCCTGGAGTTGAGATCAATCTAATGGGCAGCGGCGGCCAGGCTGCACCCGCCGGCGGAGTCGGCGAGTTGCGGGTGCGCGGGCCCAACATTATGAAGGGCTACTATCGCGCTCCGGAGGAAACTGCCGCTGCCATTGACGGCGAAGGATGGTTCAATACTCACGATCTCGCCCGGCTCGACGGCGATCATCTCTTCATTGTTGGACGCACCAAGGATTTGATTGTCCACCGAGGGTTCAACGTTTACCCGGCTGAAGTCGAAGCGGTGCTGAACGCGCATCCCGAAGTGTTCCGGTCCGCGGTCGTCGGCCGCGCAGTGGGTGGAGACGAAGAGGTGGTTGCGTTTGTTCAGCCGCATCCTGGTTCGGCGGTGACTCGGCATGATTTGGCAGAATTCGCCATCCTCCATCTGGCGGCTTACAAACGGCCGTCTCAAATTGTTCTGGTTTCCGCAATGCCAGTGACGCCGACAGGAAAGATTGTGAAAGGCGAGCTGAGGAAACTTGCCGAAGGAAATCTGGGCAGTAAAGAGTTAGCTCGCCTTCCGGTATAGTGGCGAGATGTGGTGCGCCGTTTTTGTTTCTCTGGCGCGATGTGACGGTTTGAATCGCGTCCGCCCTGCGAGACATTTCCCACGTAGTTGCTTGGGCAAACCTGCCAAGCGAACGCGCACCCCCCCACCTTGCAGCGTCGTTCCCGCTTGCTTCTCCCTCGCGGGCCACGGACTTTAATCATTCAAAGCATCATCATTCGAAACATCAATGGGCTCGCAAACTCGCGATGGCCCAGAAATCAGAGGAACTTCTCTTGAACTCCGTCCCGCAGACAGAAGTCTGCATCATTGGGGCGGGACCTTATGGTCTCGCGATCGCGGCGCACCTGCGCCATGCTGGCGTGGAATTCCGCACTTTCGGATCGACGATGCAACGCTGGCTCACCCAGATGCCGAAAGCCATGCTCTTGAAGTCAGAGGGATGCGCCTCGGGTCTGCCTGATCCCGAGGGCCGCTACGGTCTGCCACAATTCTGTGGCGCGCAAGGCCTCCCATTCGTCGAATATGGCTCCCCATTGTCGCGTGAGACCTTTGCCAGCTATGCGCTCGCCTTTCAGAAAAAATTCGTCCCGCAGGTGGAGGATGTTTTGGTAGACGCTGTCAGAAAGACAGCCGGAGGGTTCGATGTATCTCTGCGCAATGGGCAGACATTTCGATCGGGCCAGGTTATCGTGGCCACGGGCATGGATCGGATGGAACACGTGCCCGAGCAAATTGCCCAGTTGCCGGCTGAACTGTGGTCACACTCCGCGGCTCACTATGACCTGAGCAAGTTCAAGGGCAAGGATGTCATCGTGATCGGCGGCGGACAGTCCGGGCTGGAGACGGCCGCAATTTTGCGGGAAGAGGGCGCTTCGGTCACGCTGGTCGTGCGTGCGCCGTCGATCGCCTGGAACAAAGTTCCGTCGACGGCCCATCGCTCTCTCTATCAGCGTCTGCGTCGCCCGAGAACGCAGTTGGGCGAGGGGCTTCAGCTTTGGGTTTACGATAACGCGCCTCAGCTTTTTCAGCGCCTGCCGCGGCAGACGCGACTTTCGCGAGTGAAAGCATCCCTCGGTCCGGCCGGCGCATGGTGGCTGAAGGAGCGGGTCCTGGGTCAGATGCCTGTGCTCGTCGGCCATCAATTGCGTGCCGCCGGCGCACGTAGCGGGCGGGTCGCGTTGCAGTTTACCGATCAGAATGGCCAGTCAAAAGAGTTGACCGCGGATCACGTGATCGCGTCGACTGGGTACCGGTTTGATTTCGAAAAACTTCCGTTCCTGGATCAAAACCTGAAATCGGAGATCAGCCACGAGGTGCAGATACCTCGGCTCTCGTCCAATTTCGAGTCCTCTGTTCCTGGCTTGTATTTCACCGGTCTGGCCAGCACGCATTCTTTCGGCCCTGTTATGCGGTTCCTGGCGGGAACGGGTTTCACGGCGCGTCAAATATCGACGCACATTGCGAGAACGCATCGCATGCAGGTGGTTGCCTTTACCCAGTCAAAAAAGTGCGTGGAGAACTGAAATCGACGGCACAACGAGACTGAAAAAAGAATGCTGCCTAGTCTAGACGCGAACTATCCGGCGCTCATCCTGAAAATGAGTCGTGGTGTCATCCACCACGGAGCGTTGGCGGTCGCGCGCACGCTCGGCCGGGCTGGTCTGCCGGTTTATGCGGTGGTGGACGATGCCTTTACACCACTGGCGATGACACGCTATCTCAAGAAGGCTTTCGTCTGGGACAGTTACCCCGATGATCCAGAGTCTTTCGTAAAGGCCATGTCGGAGATCGGTAAATTCATCGCGCGGCCCACGATTGTTATTCCAATGGACGATTTATCCGCAGTATTTGTTGCGGAAAATGCGGCCAGTCTTGCTCCCTGGTTTATCGTGCCCCGGGTTCCGCCCGATCTGCCCCATCGACTGGCGAACAAGGCCTGCCTCCACGCTCTGTGTGCTGAGATCGGAATCCCCAGCGCACGGACGATCTTTCCTCATGCACTGGAGGATGTCCGGGCGTTCGCAGCGGAGACGAAGTTTCCGGTGTTGGTAAAGGGGGCCGAGCAGTGGGTTCCGCTGAAAGATATGTCGAGCGCGAGATTGATACAGACACCAGAGCAGCTATTCACTTTCTGTGAAAACTGCAACTACGAAGCAAGTCGGCCTCTGATTGTTCAGGAGTACATTCCCGGAGACGATTGGATCAGCCACGGATACTACAATTCACCAAAAAATATAAGTGTGACCTTTACAGGAAGGAAACTGCGCTCGTATCCGAGCGACGCGGGATCGACCGCGCTGGGCCTCTCGATTGCGAATGAGGAGTTGCGTTTGGCCAGCGAGAAACTCCTGCATGCGGTCGGCTATTCCGGAATTATCGACATGGATTGGCGCAAGGATGAGCGGGACGGGCAGTACAAACTTCTGGACTGCAACCCACGCGTCGGCCAGAATTTTCGGATGTTCGAGAACACCGACGGAATCGACGTCGTCCGGGCGCAACATCTGGACTTGTCGGGGCGGCGCGTTGACAACGCAGCCCCGGTCGACGGCCGGTTGTTCAGCGTTGAATCCTTCTATGTGCTCGCCCTTCTTCGACGGTTGCCACGAGGAGCATCGAAAGAAGATGCAACCAAGTATCTCCCAGCGAAAAGCCGAGAGCGGGCGTGGTGGAGCAGCGACGATCCGATTCCTGCTATCGCCATGAGCGCGCGTTTGTTCGTGGGCCTTCTGAGGCGAGCACTAAGGTTCCGTTCGGATTCTCCTTCGATGTTCGGCTCCCGGTTATCACGATTGTTTTCGCATTAGACTCGACGCCGAGATTCCCGCTCTCGACTCTCTTCGGAACGCACCGTCGTCGCAAGACATCAGTCGATCGAAAGTCCCAACTGGAAAGTTCTGATCCAAGATCTCCGACCCCGGTTCAGGCGGACGGATGCTTCAGAACGTCTGCCAGCGCATGCATCCGCTTTGCGTCAGCCTGGGTCTTCGCGGATGCTGCGCTTTGTTCCAGCGAAGGCGCCATCCGCTTCAGTTTCTCCAGACTGCCGTTGCTCATGTGCGAATCCTCTGCGCCGTGAATCGCCTTCTGCAGCTGAGCGATTCGGCCTGCAGGCAGAGCCTGCGACCTCGACAATTGGTCCACATAAGCTTTCGCCACGACCAGGTTTGCAGGCCACATGAGCTTCTGCTGATTCTGTACGTTGAGCTCCGTCACCTGAACTGTTTTGGCAGCGTCGATTTCATTCTGCGTGAGGAACTTGGTTGGAGTCAGCTGAAAAACGTCTAAACCTCGCGCAATCTCCGAACCGTAAATGTAGCCGTTGTACCAGTATGCCGACCATTCGCCGCCGAGCACCAGCATCTTCGGATCAATCGGCCCGCGATCGAAGTAGGCGATCTCGAACGGGTTCGCCGGATCGGTGAAGTCCATCACCGAGACCCCGCCCTGGTACCAGGCCTGGACTTCGATATCCCTCCCCGGAACTGGAACCAGCGAACCGTTGTGGGCCACGCAATTCTCGGTGTCGCCCTGCGCGGCGGGCAGCTTGTAGTAGTTCGCGAAACTGAGCTTGTCGTCCTTCAGGTTGAAGATGGCGTCCGCACCCCACTTGTTCGGGTCGTTCGGACGGCAGCGCGCCCCCAGGCCACCGCCCCACTCGTCGGTGAACACGACCTTGCTGCCATCGTTCGAGAACGAAGCCGAATGCCAGTAAGAGTAGTTCGGATCATTCACGGCATCCACGCGCTTGGGATTGGCCGGGTCCTTGATGTCCAGCAGAATTCCGTTGCCGGAGCACGCACCCGCTGCCAGCCCGATCGCTGAGTAGACGGTGATGTCGTGGCACTGGTCGGTGTCGGCCGGCTTCTCCGCGCCCTTCTTGCCGTGCGTGCCGCCGTTATTCAAGCCGTTGATCGCGCCTGACCGCGGATCGATAAACACCCGCGGACTCGACACGATCTTCGCCTCCTGCGGCGCGGCCACGGGAACTTTGATGACATCGATTCTGAACAGCGCCGTGTTCGGATCTTTGTCCGGTTTTTCCCCGGAGCATCCGGCCAGTTCTTCTGGCTGGCGCACAAACGAGGTTCCCGACACGTAGATGTAGACATTGTCCTTGTCGTTGGGATCGGTCACCAGGGTATGGGTGTGCGATCCGCGGCAGGTTTGCACTGCCGCGACCTGCTTTGGATTCGAGACGTCGGAAATATCGAAGATTCTTACGCCGCGGAAACGGTCCTTTTGCGCAGCCGGGAGGCGCCGTCTGCGCTCTTGTTGTTTTTCTTTCTCCTTGTCCGCGTCTGGAGTGGCATCTTTGGCCTGAGCTGAATCATTTTCTTTCCCGGCGTCCGCCTTTTTATCGTCTTTGTCTTTATCTTTGTCTTTTGCCTCATCGGCCGGCGGCGGCTCCGGGGGAAATCCCTCCGCCCCGCAATCCAGGCGTCCATTCGGCATCTCGACTGACATGAACAGCAGATTCTTGTGTACCGACACATCGCCCTGTCCGCCTGGGCAGACCAGCGACGTCAGCAATTTCGCCTTCGCCGGATTGGCGATATCGAAGATATTCACGCCGTAAAAATTTCCCAGGAAAAGATGATTGCCCTGGAACGCAAGGTCGGAGTTGGCAAAGGCTAGCTGCGCAATCACCAACTGGATCGGCTTGGGAATTTTCATGCCACCGCCGACGCCAAGCTGCGCCAGAGTCTTCTGCACTTTTGGATCGTCGGGATCGCTGGACGCGAGCTGAAATGCATCCGGCTTCTTGAGCAGCAGGACGTGCTCGATACCCATGGCAGCTTCGCCCGCGTCATAGAGTCCCGGCGCCAATTTAAAGCGCGGATCATTTACATCTGACCCTGCCATCCCCGGCGGAAGCGCCGGAGCTGGCTCTGGCGCGAACGGATTCTGTTGTTCTTCAGCGTCTTTTTTCTCTGCTTCCTTGTCGGAAGGTGGAGTCGTCGCCTTCAGCGTCTGGTCCTGCTGCGGAGCCGCGGGTGGTGTTGCGGGTTGCGCCGCCTGTGCCAGTGTTCGGGTCACTCCGAAACTAAAAAGAAGCACTGCTCCCATTACGCACAGGGTAAAACTGGACACTCGCTTCATCGGTTCTCCTTAATGTTTCTTTTCCAGCATGTTCTGCATGATTTTTATCTCGGCGCGTTGCGTATTATCCGCATCGGTCGCGAAGTTGAATATCTCGGCATCCTGTCCAGCGCCTGCGGCGTCGAATAAATCTTTTACCATGGTCAACGCGCCATTGTGATGTTGAATCATCCCGACCAGGAATAAGCGGTCAAACTCTGCGCCCTTCGCTTTCCGGAGTTCTTCCATCTGCTTCGGAGTGAGCATTCCAGGCATCAGCGCCATGGTGTCGTGTGGCATGGTCTGGTTCGACATGGTCTGGTTCGACATATCCATGCCTGGCATTTCCGGCATCGTCGTTGTAACCGGTTCGCCCCGAGCCGCCAGCCAGCGCTTCATGAACTTGATTTCGTCCGACTGAGAGCTGCTGATGCGTGCTCCCAGCGAGCGCAGGTCTTTGTTCTGAGTATGGGACGAAATCATCGCCGTCATCTCCACCGCTTGCGCATGATGCACGATCATGCCTTGCATGAACTCTACGTCGGCCGGCGACCGAGGTGGCAAGGTGGCTCGGGTCGATGATGGCAGCGTTTTGCTCGGCGCGCCCGGCGCGCCCGGTTGCACTACCACAGGCTTTGCCGGATCAGTCTGCTGTGAACGCGCGGTGGAGCAGCAGAGAACTCCGAAAACGCCGGCGCCAAGCAGTGCAGGTATTACAAATCCTCGAGCCGAGCCGGGGTGTGGCTTGCGGCGAAGACGAACCTGCTTCAAGTTAAGCGCGAGAGGGAAGATCTTCATTGGGACGAGGACTTGATCTTTTCACGAAACAAGGAATTTTCAAAGAGGGAAAGAAGGGCGAAGGCCGGGACGCGCCAAATCACTCGCTAACAAAGGGGAGTTCAGAGATACCTTCAGAGCGGCACTTCGATCAACGTCGGACCTTCGCCCTCCAATCCCCTGCGCAGGGCCTTGGCGAACTCGGCCAGGGAAGTGACGCGAGTGCCGGGCACTCCCATGCCCTTTGCCAACTGCACCCAGTCCAGATCGGGCCGGCCGATCTCGAACATCCCCATGGCCCGAGGTCCCGGCTTGCCGATTCCCAGATAAGAGAATTCACGTTTCAGCACGGCGTAGTCCCGGTTCGCGAAAACCACCGTCGTGACGTTGAGCCCCTCGCGTGCCATCGTCCATAACGCCTGTAGCGTGTACATGCCGCTTCCATCCGCCGATAGACACAAGACTTTTCGACTGGGGCAGGCCACTGCCGAACCTACAGCGAGAGGCATCGCGATCCCGATCGAGCCTCCTGAGTTGCCCAGCCAGTCATGCGGCGGAGACGCTTTCGTCGCGGCCATCATGCCCCGTCCTGAGGTCATGGATTCGTCCACCACGATTGTATGTTCAGGAAGCAGGGCGCCCACTACGGCGGCGAGGCCCTGCAGCGTAATCTCGCCGTCCGGCAAGGCGGGGCGCTCGATTTTCTCTTCCACTACTGGCGCTCGCCGAGGAGGCAACTCTGCCGCGAGCGCTTCGAGCGCGCCG
>DATHQJ010000326.1:0-19811 GCA_035482825.1 Binatus sp. (SeqCode)
TGACTGGATTTGCGATGCGTTGCCCGTTACTGGGATTGGAAACTCTGGAAATGAAACCCGCCGCCAATGCGCGCTGTTGTATGTGTTGTCCTTCCTGTCGCTAGTGTCGCGATTCGTAGCGTTCCGAAATCCAGCAAGCTAGAATCAGCAAGCTAAAATTTAACCGAGGACTTTATGGCCACCATCACAGAAATTCCCGTCACGCTCGACAAAGATGAAATCCTGCGCTACTCGCGCCATCTGATCATGCCCGAAGTCGGCATGGAGGGGCAGCAGAAGCTGAAGGCGGCGCGGGTGCTGTGTATCGGCACGGGCGGCCTGGGATCGCCCCTGGCGCTGTACCTGGCGGCCGCGGGCGTGGGCACTCTGGGCCTGGTTGACTTCGATGTGGTGGACTACACCAACCTGCAGCGGCAGATTATTCATTCGACGGCCGACGTGGGCCGGAAGAAGCTCGATTCCGCGGCCGACAAGCTGAAGGGGATCAATCCGTTTCTGAATCTGCAGACTTTCGACACGCGGCTGAGCAGCGCGAACGCGATGGAATTGTTTCGCGACTTCGACATCATCGCCGACGGCACCGACAATTTTCCCACGCGCTATCTGGTGAACGACGCCTGCGTGCTATCCGGCAAGCCCAATGTTTACGGGTCGATCTTCCGCTTCGAGGGCCAGGCCAGCGTGTTTGCCACCAAAGACGGACCGTGCTACCGCTGCTTGTATCCGGAGCCACCACCGCCGGGACTGGTGCCTTCGTGCGCCGAGGGCGGAGTGCTCGGCATTCTTCCCGGCCTGGTGGGCGTGATGCAGGCCACTGAAGTCATCAAACTGATTCTCGGCATTGGCGATCCTCTGATCGGACGGCTGCTGCTGATTGATGCATTGGGCATGAAGTTTCGCGAGCTCAAGCTGCGCAAGAATCCGGATTGCCCGGTATGCGGCACGCATCCCACGGTTACGAAGCTGATAGACTACAACGAGTTTTGCGGCATTCGTGGGGAGGAGAAATCTGTGAGCAACGGAGTTCCCGAAATTCAAGTAGAAGACCTGAAGCGCCGTCTGGACGCCAAAGACGACTTGTTCGTGCTCGACGTGCGCGAGCCGCACGAATACCAGATCTGCAACCTCGGCGGCTATCTGATCCCGCTGAACGATCTGCCCAAGCGCGTAAGCGAACTCGACTCGAGCCGCGAAATCGTCGTTCACTGCAAAATGGGCGGACGCAGCGCGAAAGCCGTCGCATTCCTGCAGCAGTCCGGCTTCACCAAAGTGCACAACCTGGCTGGAGGGATCACGGCGTGGTCCGAGCGTGTCGATCCGAAGGTGCCGAAGTATTAAGGGCGAGTGCTGTTGTTCGAGTGGAAACAAAAAGGGGAGCACGCCCGTGCTCCCCTTTTCTTATTCGTGAAGCCACACGAATTCTTACTTGCTCGACCCGGCCTGCATGCCGTCACCCGCGTCGCCCAACTCGATGGCGAATTTCTTGCCTTCGAAACGGGCGCCGGCCAGAGTGCTGGTTCCGTCGTCGTTGGTCTTCACCACAGCCGCGTTGTTTTGCGACGCGGTCTTCAGGTCCACCACTTTCGCCGGAACTTTGGCGAGCACCTTCTTGCCTTGCGTGATGCTGACTTCGACGTTAGGACCACTGCCGTCCCACTGCAGTTTGTACTCGCCGGCTTTCAGTTTGGTGCCGTTGATGGTCGTGGGATTCTGCAGAACCAGATCGGCTTTTGTGGCTGCGAACGCGCTGGAGGCCAGCAGCAACGCCAACCCCATCATCAGACTCTTTGAAACTGTCGTGAACTTCATGGCTGCTCCTTATTTTCTTTCCCGAAACTATGTCGGGAAGTGGTTGGGGCGGCCCGGTGCACGACCAGCGCGAGAAAACACTTGTGTTTCCCCACGAATCGCATAGAATGCTGCCGCCGGGGTTGTGCAGAATGGGCCACAAGCCTGTTCTGCTGCGATGGGGGTTTTCTCACCTGGGCCGCCAAACCGAGTGTGAGAGAATCCCCAAACCCCGCAATGAATGTCGTATCAAAATCGTCGTGTCAAAATCCGCCCGCGTCACCTCTGCGCCGGCGTTCTACTCGCTCTGAGAGATTACGTATTCGCCGCTGTCGAAGTTCCTTTTCATGTGATCTCGTCGTACTTTCTTGGACGCTGATCACATCTTTCCGGTAGCAGAAAACTCCAGGTTAAATGCTCACGTTAAGTACTCTTGAGGAGAGGAACATCCGGGAAGTGTTTTGTGAGTGAATCAACCGGGCAGATGGTGACTGGAATGGCGCGGGCACAAGAGTGACCGCGCCACAATAACTGTTCGCACAAATTAGTCTTTGTCGCCGTGCTGGCGCTCGGCTGACCAGATTTCTGCCTGAGTTTTTTCGAACGGGTAGACGTGCACCATCCAATTGAAGATCACGGGCATGAACGTGCCCCCGGCCGCGCCGCAGGCTTCCTGCGTGGTGATGGATCCGCGCAAGCCAAACTGCGGATGCGGCGCCAGCATTTCCGCTTTCTTGTCCGCGGGAGGCCGGCAGAAGTTTACGTGCTCATGCCACTGCGCCACGCTGAGCGGGATGCGCTGGTCGAGTTGCTCTTCCGTGAAACGCTTAGGCGCGGTATACATCACGCCAATCAGCCTGTAGTCGTCGCCGTGTTTTTCATAGAGCAGCGACGTGGGATGCGCGGGATTGAAGTCAAAGAAAGCTTCCCTGGCGAAACGCATGTTGGTGAAGTGGTACATCTTCTGCGGAACTTCCGGATGGAAAATCTCGAAGCCGTCGGCCAGGGCGGCGTGATAGTCCATGTATTTCTCAGAGGCCTTGCGTGCTTCCGCGGCGACCTGTTGGGCGCGCGCGGCGTCGTCGGGCTTGGGCGAGCGCAGGGCCGTCATCTTCATGTGCGGGCCCATGTCCATGTGGCCTTCCATGGAGTTCATCACGTGGGTGCTGGCATCGTTCTCGGCATCCTTATCGCCGGCGGATTGTCCTGACATGTTCATGCCTTTCATGTTCGACATGTCGTGACCCGACCCGCCCGACATATCCATGCCCGGCATGCTCTGTTGATTGCTGCTCGGAGCCGTGGCCGGCGTCGAGTTCTGGGCCTGTCCCCACGCCACGCTGTACAGCAGCAGCATGGAAACGAAAATCGAGATTTGATAGCGCATAGAAAAGCCTCCCGCTCTTGGTTGATATTAACCCTGCCGCAGGGGAAATGTTCTCGCAAGAAGTCTGAGGTTACTGGTGATTACAGAGGTAATCGGGCGCACTCCGGCAGAATAGGTGGCGTGAACCCCGAAGCTTTCAGTCGGATCTCGCGGTCGTTGTAAACTCAACTCATGTATCCCTCCCGCAGCGGCGGAACTAAACCTCTCTTCGAAGTCCGCGAGAATCCTCCCGAACATTATTTGATTGCGCACAGCGACGGCGGCGCGCGCGGCAATCCCGGGCCCGCGGGGTATGGAGTGGTGATCAATGACGAAGCGGGACGCACGGTCGCGGCGCTGAGCGAATATCTTGGACACCAGACCAACAACTTCGCGGAATATCAGGGACTGATCGCCGCGCTTGAATATGCGATCGAGCATGGCCCGAAGGCGTTGAAGCTGATCAGCGATTCGGAACTGCTGGTGCGGCAGATCAAAGGAATCTATAAAGTGAAGAACGCCGTGCTGCAAGACCTGCACGGGCGCGCCAGGGAATTGATCTCGCAACTGGATTGGTTCTCGATCGGGCACGCCTTTCGCGAACAGAATCAGGATGCCGACCGCCTGGCCAACGAGGCTATGGACAAAGGCATGGGGCGAAGTGTGGCGCGGGCGCCCTCGCCCGCGCAGCCTGCGGCGCAATTGCAGCAGGAGTTCGAGGGCGTGGTGCGCGGCGGGAAAGTGGAATTGGTGGGCGGCACTTTGCCGGATGGAACGCGGGTGCAGTTGCGCGTGAAGAAGTGAGCGGCTCTCTGGCACGTTGTGCAGCTTGCGAGAACAGCAGGTCCCCTTCGACTTCGCTCAGGGCAGGCTCTCCACTCCGCTTCTCATTCCCTAAGGGGAATGAGAAGCTCCGGTCGGGATGACAATCACTCAGAAGCTGGACGCTGTACGGCGGCTATTCCGCGGCGGAGGTGTGGTCGTGCACGATCTTCCATCCATCGGGGAATTTGCGAAACACCAGCGTGAAAACTCCATGCGGAGTCTTCCCATCCGACATGGTCAAGTGCCACTCACCACGAACGAAAGCCGCATTGGTGCCGAGCGCCTCGGTGCGCATGTTTGAAAACTCCAGCTTGCCCATCTCATGTCCGGGGCTCTGATATGTCGCTTTGTACCGGTCCATCGTTTCCTGCCAGCCGTGCCTCTCAGTCGCACCCGAGAAAAACGTCAGATCAGGAGACTTCCAATATCCCTTCATGAAGCCTTCGAGATCGCGATCATTCCAGGCCTTCATTTGTGCGCCCAGCACCTTGGTCACTTCGAGCGAAGCACGAATCTCATCGTTGATGCTGGCGACGGAGGTATTTTGCCCAAGCGCACTGGCTGCAACTGTTAGAACAACAGTCCATAGCAGAACAACCTTCTTTTTGTTCACCGTTCTCCTCCGAGTTTCAGTGTGACTCTTCCGTGGCCGGGGCTGCGTCTGGCGTATCTACCTTCTGCGCTACGGTGTGCGATACCGCTGGCGGCGCGTTGAAGTCTCCGGCATCTTTTCCCGCCATTGCAACCGTCATGAAGTTCATCCAGATGGGCAGGGCCGCGTGAGCTCCAGTTTCTTTTGCGCCTAGAGATTTTTTCTCGTCGTAACCTACCCAGACGCCGCAAGTCATCGTCGGCGAAAACCCGACGAACCATGCGTCGGTGAAATCGTTGGTGGTGCCGGTCTTGCCGGCTACCGGAAAAGGCAATCTCGCGGCGGCGACTCCGGTGCCGTGCAGCACCACCTCGCGCAACATTGAGGTCATGATGCGGGCGGTGCGCTCGCTGATCACGTCTTTCACGTCGGGAAAATCTTCTTCCAGCACGCGGCCTTCGTAGTCGGTGACGCGCGTGATGTAGCGCGGGATCACGCGGACGCCGTCGTTGGGGAAGACGCTGTAGGCCGAGGTCTGCTCGATCAGCTTAATTTCCGCCGAGCCCAGCGCCACCGGCAAATACGGAGGCAGCTTGGCGGTGATGCCGAAGCGGGCGGCGTAGTCGATCACGGCTTTGATGCCGACTTTGTTGGCCAGCTTCAGCGCGGGAATGTTGCGGGACTGGGCCAGGGCGCGGCGCAGCGTGATGATGCCTTCAAATTTTTCGTCGTAGTTGTGCGGCGAGTACGGGCCGGAGGGAGTTTCAAAACTGACGGGCTCGTCGAGAATGGTGTCGTCGGGGCTGGCGCCACCATCGATGATCGTGGTGTAGACATAGGGCTTGAACGACGATCCGACCTGGCGCATGGACTGGGTGACGCGGTCAAATTTGGATTGGTTGAAATCGCGGCCGCCCACCATCGCCTTGATTCCGCCGGTGGCGTTGTCGATGGCGAGCAGCGAGCCTTGCGCTCCTGAATCCTGCTCCAGGCTGATGCGGGCCGCGCCGTTTGCGCCGAGCGCGAGAATCCTGACGTAGCAGACGTCGCCGGTTTTGAGAATGTTGGCCAGCTTCTGCTGCGTCCAGGCCACGTCGGCTTGACCGAGAGCGGCAGTGTATTTTCCAAACTTCAGCGTCGCGATGCCGGTCCCCGACGAGGTCACCAGCGCGTGAACGTATCCGTTCACTTCGGGTTCATCGTCCCAGTCGGGATGAATGTATTTATCGACGGGGACGCCTTCGGCGACGACGTTTTCGAGATGGCCTTTCCAGCCGTGGCGGCGTTCGTAGGCCGCCAGGCCGTCGAGCACGGACTGGTTTGCGGCTTTCTGCAAATCGACATCAAGCGTCGTATAAACTTTCAGGCCGCCCTCGTGAACCTGATCGGCTCCGTATTTGTTTTCCAGGTTTTGGCGAATTTCTTCGACAAAATATGGGGCGAGCGAATTGGGGTCGTGCGCCAGATTCAGCACCAGCGGGGCGGAGCGCGCGTCGGCGGCCTGCGCGGCAGTGATCTTGCCGTCTTCGAGCATGGAATTGATGACCAGGTTTCGCCGCTTCAGCGCGTGGTCGGGATGGTTGATCGGCGAATACAGTGATGGTCCCTTGGGCAATCCTGCGAGCAGCGCCGCTTCTTCGAGCGTCAACTGCTTGGCCGGTTTGCTGAAATAGAACTCTGACGCGGCCTCAAACCCGAACACGCCGTGGCCCAGTGCGATCTGATTCGCGTAGAGGGTAAAGATCTGCGGCTTGGTGAAGCGACGCTCGATCTGGATGGCCAGCATCGTTTCCTGCACCTTGCGGTGAAAGGCGCGGTCGGGCGAGAGGAAAAGATTGCGCGCGAGTTGCATGGTGAGCGTGGATGCGCCTTGCACCTTGCCGCCGGATTCGATGTCGCGATACGCGGCTCCCAGGATGCGCACGAAATTGATGCCGGAGTGCCGGTAGAAATCCTTGTCTTCAATCGAGACCAGGGCGTCGCGCAATACCGGAGGGAAATCGTCGTAGCCCACCACCACGCGCCGCTGCAGGGCGAACGAGCCGATCACGCGGCCGTGATCGTCGTAGAGTTCGGTGATGGAGCTGGGGCGGTAGTTTTCCAGCGCCTCGACCTGGGGCAGGTCGGTTGTGTAGACGAGGAGAAGTCCCGCGGTCGCGCCCACCAGCACGGCGACCAGCACCAGCAGACCGAATAGGACGCGGCCCACCAGCCTGCGCCCGCCGATTTCCACGGGTGGAAGATTTTCGTAGAGGGACTTCATCAAAGTTCGAGATCAGGAGTCGAGATCAGAGTCGAGTCAGGATAGCATTTTCGCGCGGAGTTCCTTCGGTGGCGGGTTGGCCACAAAGGAAATCGCGCGTCCGGGTGGGCGCGCGATCCGAAGGGAGAAGCAGATTCCTCGGTTGCCGTCGCTTTCGCTCCGGCTGCCCTCGGAATGACAAGGTCGACCGATTAGCTGGCTCGGCTCTTCAACACTTCCACGGCTTTGTTCAGTTGATCGTCTACCGTGGTCTTGGGCTTGGCATCCTGATCGGGAGCGGGAGCGGCGTCTTCATCATCCGGCCCCACCGAATCGTCCGAAGTGTCTGCCACCAGCACGTTGGGCGTGATCGCTACGTCCTGAATGGCTTTCCCGCTGGGCGAATAGTATTTCGCGTAGGAGAGGATCAGCGCTCCGCCATCGGGCAGGTCGAAAGTTTTCTGCACCGAGCCGTCACCGAAGGTTTTGTCGCCGACTACGTCAGCGCGGGCGTTCTCGAGAAGGGCAGCGGCAACAATCTCGGCCGCGCCTGAAGTTCCCCGGTTGACCAGCACCGCTACGGGAAGAGCCGTGATCGCCTTGGCGGGATCGGCATTGAACGCCTGCTTGGGAAATTTCTGTCCCTGCAAGTAAGTGATGGTGCCGTGATTCAGGAACAGATTCGCCGCTGCGACGCCCTCGGCTTCGTCGCCCTCGGCGCAGTTCCGAACGTCGAGCAGAATCTTCTTCGCTCCCGACTTCTCCAGCGACTTGATCTTGGCCGCAATCTCCTGGGTCTTGCCCTTGGTCAGGGCTTCGACTTTCACATAGCCGATGCCGTCGTCCATCATCTTGTCAGTCACCGGAGGAATAGTAACGACATCGCGCGTGATGACAATCTTCTGCGGTTCGGCTTTGCGGGCGCGAACCACGGCAACGTTCAGAGTTGTGCCCGGCGTCCCGGCGAGCAGGTTGCGAATTTCGGGCAGCGACATTTCACGCGTGCTTTGCCCTTCAATCGATTCGAAGATGTCGGTCTGTTCAATCCCTGCCTTCTCGGCGGGAGATCCGGGCAATACGGCGACGACCGCGGCGTAACCAAAGCGCTTCGAGACGACCGCGCCGATGCCACCCTTCGATTCCGCCTTGTGCGTCTTGAATGCTCTGTAGGCGTCGGCCGACATGTAGCTGGAGTTGGAATCGAGCGACTCCAGAAGTCCATGCAGCGCGCCGTCGGTCACCTTGGGAATATTCGGCTCTTCCACGTACTCACTGCGTACCCGCGAGAGCACTTCACTGTAAACCTGCAGTTGATGGTAAGAGCCGTCGTTCGAGGAAGCGGGCACCGCTCCGATCGAACCTACAACCACGAACAGTAGTACGGCAAAGGAGGTGACTAGAATCGCTGCTTTGATTTTCATGGACATCTGTTTTGTTCTTCTTCTGGAAGGAGTACTTCCTGCGAGACTCCGCATATTATATCCCTACTAGATGCAGCTTGCGTCAGGCTGGCTGCTTGAATTGAGCCTCTTCGGTAATGTGGGGCTGAGGCGGCTTTTCATCTGAGAGACGGATGAAACTAGAGACGGTTATCCGATTTGCTTCTGGGTCGGGATGTGCAATTGCAGCCATTTCCGGCTGCCTTCAACAAAACAAACAACTTGTACTTAGGATGTGGGCTTGAAGCTCAAAGTCATCAGGGTCAGCACCGCGACTGGGTGGCCGTTCATGGCATAGGGCTTGAACTTCCATAGCTTCACGCCGTCGATGGCGGCTCGTGCAAATGCCAGGGAACCCTGCAGGAACTTGGCGTCCTGGACGGTGCCGTCGCGCCCAATCAGAACCTGCAGAATGACTGTGCCTTGCTGGCCTTTGGCGCTGGCGGGATAGGCGAGGGCGGGCTGCTCGGTCAGCAGCGCACGCTCGGTGAATTCGGGAACCGTCACGGGCTCGATCGACGGCATGGCGGACTCCGGGGATTTGTTGCCACCTGCGTCGGGCGTGGTGGAGGCCATCTGCGACTTCAGGCTGGACGGAACGCTGCCTTGGGCGGGGGCGGAGTGCGGCTGCGGATCTCTGGGCAGTGTGGGTCGCGCCGGAACTGGTGACACGGAGGATGAAGATGAGGACGGAGCTACCGGAGTGAACGGATCGGAATGTGGTGGTGCGAGCACAGCCGGAACGGTAACCGTCGAACCAACCGGTGTAGCCGGAGATGCGGAAGTTCCGCCCCCAGCCGGTATCGAAGTCGGCTGATTGGTCTCCGGCGTAGAGGAGTGGACTTGGCTGTCCGGATTGGTCGAGGTTGGCGTCTGGTCGATCGGCGTGGGGGCGGTCCCGTCGCCATCGGCCTGAGGCTGTAGCGCGTTCCCTCCTTCGGGATTCGATTTCTTTATGGTGGGATCGACCACCGGCAGCACGCGAATCTGAGAAGGGTCGGTGGTGGCGTCCGGAATATTCTCCGGCACGGGTAATTTGTATTCATCCCCGGCTCGGGCAAAGTCTTCGTGAGCCGCCGGCGCCTGTGGAGTCGTGACCGGTTGGGGGTTGAGCCAGGCATGCACGGTCTGGCGTCCATGTGCCCACGCCGCGCCAATCTTCGGATGCCAGGGAGCTTGTGGCGCGGCCATGATCGCGAAACTAGCCAGGACCAGCGCTCCGATGATTGCGCCCTTGAACCGGAACGGCTGTCGGGAGGCCTCTTCCGTTTCGTGCTTCTCACCCGAGATATAAGCGAAAAGCTCCGCTTCTTTCTTTTGTTCGTGTTGTTGTTCGTCCCTGGACTTGCGCCTGGGTTCATGCGTGAGCTCATGCTTAAGCTCGTGATTGGCCTTACTCTCAGGCTCTGCCACGATGTGTGAATTGGATTTTGCTTCCGGGGCAAACCGGCGCGCGTCATCCGAATGTTTCGAAGGCGGCGAGTACGAGGGCGCATCACCGTAGCCGAGTAACTCGGGCTTCGCGGGTGCGGCGGGCGCGGGCGGCGGCGCTGGATTCTGGGGCGCCTTGACGGCGCGCGTTCTTAGGAACCATTCCAGCCCCTTGGTCTCACCCGGCTGAGGAGGCGCGTCCGATGCGTGCGTCTCTTTCTCTTCGGTCGCCGCCGTCATCGAGGCAGCCATTGGTTCCAGGTCGTGAAGTGGATCGACGGGCTCGGTCGAGGTTGGTGCGAGAGACTCATGCACTTCAGAACCGGTAACGAAGTCGCCGCCCGGGGCCGAACCGGAGGAGTGCAAAAACTCTCCCGCGCGCAGATTTCTATCTTTGGGCGGCGTCATGCTGGCCGGGAGCGTTGTCGCCGAACTGGCAGATCCGCCAAAAGAAGGTCCGCCGAATGACGACGCACCCGCTGCGGCCGCCTGGGCTGCGTTGGCCGCCGATTCCTGCTTCGAGCGCAGCAGATCGTGCGCCGTGGTGAGAGTATCTTTGGCCTGGCTGACCACGATGGGCTTGCGCAAAATCGAGTTCGCGCCTGCCTGCAGCGCTTGCGGAACGCTGACATCATTGCTGACAATTGCCAGCGTGATGGGCCGTTCCGCGGCCTTGCGTTCGCGGGCTGCCGCCAACAGCAAGGCGGCTTCCGGCTGCTGATCCCAATCGATAATCACGATCTGGAAACTCTGCTGCGTGACTTTGTCGACGGTAGCTACCGCGTCGGAACAGTGCTCTCCCTCGACACCGAGACCAGCCAGCACCCGAAGAATAGGTTCAGCCGTTCCCTCGTCCGAGGTGAACAAAAGGCAGCGAAGGGCCATGCCTCTACAGACTATGGGGAGCGGGTAACTCCGGCAAGATTACTGTGGGGGCCGGAAAGCTCGCACTTTAGGCACCACTGGTACATGTACCGCTGGAGGGCACGCTGCTAAAATGCTCGGTCGCCCGAACCCCAGTGGCCTACTCTGTGTTCCTCTGTGGCCTCTGTGGTTAAGTTTTTTGTTTTGTTGGATTCGCGCTCCTATGCCCCTGCAAGAACGAAACTACTGGCTCACTACCGCCGAATTTCCCGCGCCCGACGCCTCCCGCCCGTTGCCCGAGGTGGTCGATGTAGCTGTCATCGGTGCTGGTTTTACGGGCCTTTCTGCCGCCCGCACCCTAGCCAAACGGGGTGGGAGAGTTGCCGTGCTCGAATCCGAGACCATCGGTTGGGGCGCCAGTTCCCGCAATGGCGGAATGGTGCTCACCGGCATGAAGCTGGGCGTCAACCAGCTGATTGCGAGGTATGGCCGCGAACTGACTCAGCGCATGTATGCTGCTTCGCTCGCGACCATCGATTGCGTCGAACAGATTGTTGGGGAGGAAAAAATCGACTGCGACTTCTCCCGCTGCGGACATCTCGAAGTCGCCTGCAAGCAGAAACATTTCGACGATTACGCCCGCCAGGCTGAGGTCATCGCTCGCGAGTTCCATCACACGCTGCGGGTGGTGCAGAAAAACGAGCTGGGTTCCGAGATCGGGTCCACGATTTACTACGGAGGCATGGTGGATGAGGTCAGCGCCGGAGCGAATCCTGCGCGCTACGTTGCCGGACTGGCGCGGGCCGCGATGAAAGCCGGAGCGGAAATATTCGAGCACACTCGCGTAGAAAAAATCGAACGCGACTCGCGCCAGGGCGAACTGGGATGGAAGCTCACGACTTCCCACGGCACTGCGCGCGTCCAGCTCTGGGCTCATGAAGTCTTCGTCGGTACCAGCGGATACACCGGCCGAGCCACGCCAGCGCTGCAGAAGAAGCTCATCCCTATCGGGTCTTTCATTATTACCACGGAAGTTCTGCCGGAGAAGCTGGCGCTCGAACTCAGCCCGCGCAATCGCATGATCTACGATTCGAAAAACTTTCTTTATTACTATCGCCTCACCCCCGATCGCCGCATGCTGTTCGGCGGCCGCGCCGCGTTCTTTCCGGAGAGTGATCAGACCATCCGCCAGAGCGCGGAAATCCTGCGTCGCGGCATGATCGATGTTTATCCGCAGCTCAGTGACGCCAGGATCGACTACGTCTGGGGAGGCACGCTCGACTTCGCCTTCGACATCATGCCGCACGCCGGGCATCTCGACGGCATGTACTACGCCGTCGGCTACGCCGGGCACGGGGTTGCCATGGCCACGTATCAGGGCCAGAAGATTGCGGAGCTCATGGCAGGCGATAAGCCGGAGAATCCGTTCGTGGGGATTCCGTTTCCCGGCGCCCCGCTTGGCCTATACAACGGAAAGCCGTGGTTCCTGCCGTTCGCGGGAGCTTGGTACAAGTTTCTTGATTGGGTGAGCTGAGATTGGATCCGACGACTTGTCATCCTGAGCGCGGCACTTTGCGCGAAGGATCTATGCAACTCCCCATCAGCGCCTCGCTGCAAGCAAGTTGCATAGATCCTTCGGGCCGCAAAGAACGCGGACCTCAGGATGACAAGGCGCGTTTGGACAAGATGCGTTTGAACAATCGATCCACTCCGTACACCAACGGCCCCACGGCAATCGCGATCGCGCCACCAACGGTCGCGAACTTGTCGCCGCCGACCAGGGCAACCATGGCCATCACCACGGGCGCGCCGACTACGTAGAGCAAACCCATCCGGCCGCCGGGAATGGTGAATGAACGTTTCAGCTCTGGCTGGGTGCGACGCAGCTTCCATGCGGAGAGCACCGTCAGCACCGTGGTCGCCGAGCGCAGCCAGATATATACCGAGATTAGTTGTCCCAGGCTCTGCCACGCGAGCAGAGCATAGATCGCCGCCGAGACCACGATCGCCAGCCACGGCGTTCCGTAGCGCGAATGCTTCCTGGTGAGCGCCTGCGGCAGATATCCGTCTTCAGCCATGGCGAAGGGCATGCGGGTGGTGGTGAGCACGGTGCTGTTGAGCAGCGCGACGTTGCCCACCATTGCGGCCAGGGTCATCCAGGTACCCAGCCACGGACCGCCTACGATTGACCCTCCCCACAATGAGCCGCCGATCGTCGCGGCTGCGTCCGAAAAATATCCGGTATGCCACTTCTCCCAGTTGCCCGCCGAGGCCAGGCCCGCCAGCGTGGGCAGAAAATACGCCGCGATCGACAGCGGCACCACCACCGCCAGAGCGCGCGGATAGGCCCGCTGCGGGTTCTCGACTTCCTCCGCAACAGTCGAGAGCTGTTCGTAGCCTGAGTACAGCCACAACCCCAGGGCCAGCCCCACGCCGAACACTTTGAACGTCGCCTGATGCGGAGGCACCCAGGGGGTGAACGGATTGTGATGCCAGTGCGCGAGACCGATCACGATCATCGTGATCACCGGGATGAAAATGAAAATTTCGAGCGCGGTTGCGACCTGCCCCACCATCTGAATGCCGCGCACGTTGATCCACGTCAGCACGGTGATCAGCGCCACCGAGATGAGCCAGTGTTCCCACCACGTCATCTTCGGAAAGTAGTAGACCAGATAATCGGTGAACAGCACGGCGTAGGCGCCGCCCAGCAGGAATGAAGCCGACCAGTTCCACCAGCCGGAGAGAAATCCCCAGAAGTCACCGAAGGCGGCGCGCGTCCAGCGATAGAAGCCGCCCTCGACCGGCATGGCGGTGGTCAGTTCCGCTGAAACCAGCGAGACCGGAATGCACCAGAAAAACGGCAGCACCAGCAGATAAATCAGGGTTAGCCCCGGGCCGGAGGTGGTGACCATGTCCTCGAGCCCGAAGGGGCCGCCGGTGGTGTAGGAGAACATTACGAAGACGAGATAGAAGAGGCTGGCCTTTTTCAGCGTCGATTTGGCGGGAGTGGTCAATGAATAGTCAGGGCGGACGTGGCGAGATCGATCATTGAGCAATTGAGTAATTGTGAAATTTCGTAATTGAGAAATTGAAAACCGTGCCGCTTTCAAATTACTCAATTACTAAATTTCCCAATTACTCAATCTTCAGAAATTCTTACGCGGCCAGCGTTCCCGAGAGCGCGCCTTCCAGTTCCAGCAGTTTGCGCTTTATGTCGAGGCCGCCGCCGTATCCGCAGAGGGTTCCGTCGGACGCGATCACGCGATGACAGGGAACAACGATCGCCAGCGGATTCCGGTTGTTCGCCATGCCGACGGCGCGAAAACCTTGCGGCCTGCCGACGGCGCGGGCGATGTCGCCGTAGGAGCGCGTCTCGCCATACGGGATCGCCAGCAGGGCGCGCCAGCATGCCAGTTGAAAATCAGTGCCGCGAAGATCGAGAGGGAAGGTAAACTCGCGGCGCAGGCCTGCGAAATATTCTTCCAACTCCCGCACATAGCACTGCATCACATTCGCAGATTCCTCGAACCGCACGCCCTTGCTCTCAGCGTGCTTTTCCGAGCGCTGCTTTTCCTTGCGAAGATCGCGCGGGTTAGGGCGAATGGTCTGCTGCCCTGGCAAGCGCGCGTCAAACTCTAGTGCGACCAGACCACGGGCGGAGGCGGCCAGGAAGAGCGGCCCTACCGGCGACTTAAATATCGTAGAATGAAGCGTTTCCATGCGGATCACCCAGTCAGCGGCCAAGTCGGTTGCGCCATTACCATAGCATGGCCGTTTCATTGCGGACGCCTTTAATTGCGGAATCGGTTGACAGAATCGTCTTTTTCGACGACAGTGGCTGCTGCATTTTGCGCTTGGGGAAGCTCAGCGTTGAAAAGAGCCTGCATTGTTGTCGCCGCGATCGCGCTGGTCTTGGGGATGAGCCTGGTGCTCAGAGCGGCGAGTGACTGGCGTCCGGTCGGCCAGACCGACGCGGGCGATAGGGTATCAGTCAGTTCGGTGCGCGTGCTCAAGAACAATCAGCGGCTGGCGCTGGTGCGCGTGGAATTCAAGGAGCCGGCAGAACTCCCCCAAGGCGGACCCTTCGTCGAAATGCGCGCCCGCGTGCGGTTCAATTGTGCCAGCGGCGGCGCCGCTCCTACCACGGAATGGTTCTACTCCCGCGATCACAGCGGACGTTTCGTCGTCAGCAAGAAGGCCACCCACGACGATGAGTTCGGCAAAAATCCCGAAGGCGGCTTCGTCGACCTGGTCAGCAAGAACGTCTGCGGCCAGAGCAAGTAGCAGCGCGGTGACGCTAATGCAGCTTAGCTTGGCCCTCCGTGCGGCGATTGCATGCTTGGCCCTGCTCCCACCGATGGCTGCGACCCAGACGCCGGCTCCCATCGTGGTCGAAGCCACAAGCTTGATCCATGGTATTGATGGCTACGAGCAGAAACGGCTCTTTGTACGCCTGACTAGCGACGGCTCGGTACAATGGGAGACCGCCGAGTGGCAGAAGCCGAATAAATTACACTCAACCAAACTTGCCTCTGAACTTGTCTCGGCTGTCATCCAGCGACTCGACGAAGTCGACCCCAAAGCGATACGCGCGAAGATGGGACCGTATAACGTCTACAAAGACACCAGTGCCGAACTTGTCATCAGCATCAGCACTCTGAAATGGAGTCGGCGGTTCTCAGTGATCAATCCTTGGTCCGCGCGTTCCGTCAAGCCACTTCCCGGGGAATTGAAGGTTGTGATCTGTGAAGTCGACCGCCTGCATGCGCGGGTCGCGGAGGAGCCGGTAGATGCTATGTGCGGCGACGAGGGTGCCGCTGATTCGCAGAAGCGATAAGGCGTACAATCCTTCGACTTACTTCTTCAGCGCGAACGCCACGTATACTCCGCCGGACTTCGACTTGGGATCTTTCCCGCCGCCCGCGGCGATTGCCACAAACTCCTGACCATCGACTTGATAGACCGCCGGCGTCGTATTCGCCGAGAAGGGCAGAGCGGTCTCCCAGAGCAGCGCGCCTGTCGACTTGTCGAAGGCGCGAAATTTTTTGTCGAAGTTGGTTGCGCCGATGAACACCACGCCTCCGGCAGTGACCACTGGGCCACCGTAATTTTCCGAGCCGGTGTTTTTCTGTCCCTTGGCCGCCAGATCGGGGTATTCGCCCAGTGGAATCTTCCACACGAATTCGCCGGTGTTGAGGTCGATGGCATTCAACGTTCCCCACGGCGGCGCTATCGCCGGATAGCCCTCGGGATCGAGAAACCTGTGGTAGCCGGTGAAGTGATATTTCATCGCCGGGGACGCGGGTCCGGAACTCGCCATTTCTTTTCTGGCGTCTTTTTTCTCGCTGTCTTTTTTCTCGCCGTCTTTTTTCCCACTCTCCGCCCCGCCGCTCATCACATAAGACAGCAGCCCGTACCACCGGTCACTGTCATTCTCCAGGTTCGCGAAGCCCGGCATGCGTCCCTTGCCATTCTTGATCGTCGCGGCGACTTCGGCGGAGGACATGCGCTTGCCCACGCCCACCAGCGACGGAATCGCGGGCGGCGATCCCGCCATCTTCTCGCCATGACAGACGGCGCACTGGCTCAGATACAGAGCCTGGGGAGTGTTGTCCGCGGTGTTCTCGGCCAGCGCTCCAGTCCAGGCCATTTCATTGGCGTTGACGTAGAGGATTCCTGTGTCCGGATCGGCGGCCTCTCCGCCCCACTCCGCGCCGCCATCGAATCCGGGGAAGATGACCGTATCTTTGCCCACGCTGAGCGGAACGAACTGACCTTCGCTGCGAAATGTGCGGAACTTTTCGAGTGCCCACTGATGCACTTCCGGCGTGCGCTCGCTCAGAAGATTCTCCGTCAGCAGTTGCCGCGCAAAGGGGGCGGGCTTCGCGGGCAGGCATTGTTGCTGCGCCGCCACTTCGCCGGGCACGTCGCTGGGCGGATATTTCCGGCACTCGATGGGAAACAGCGGCGCGCCGTTGGTGCGGTCGAATAAAAAGACGAAGCCCTGCTTTGTGGTCTGCGCCACCGCATCCACTTTTTTGCCGTCCCGGTTCACGGTCAGGAGCACGGGAGGCGCGGGAAAATCGCGGTCCCACAGGTCGTGCTTGACGCCTTGAAAATGCCAGATGCGTTCGCCGGTCTCGGCATTCAGGGCCAGCAGAGTGTTGGCGAAAAGATCGTCGCCGATGCGATCAGCTCCATTGAAATCAAATGCCGCCGAACCGGTGGGAACATACACGATGCCGCGCCCAACATCCACCGTCATCCCTGCCCAGTTGTTGGCCGCGCCGCTAGTCTTCCACGCTCCCTTCGGCCACGTGTCTTCGCCGAACTCGCCGGGATGCGGAATGGTGTGAAACGACCAGCGCAGCTTCCCGCTGCGCACGTCATAGGCGCGCACATCGCCGGGGGACGCGGGCAAGGTCTCCGACTCGCGTCCGCCCACGATCATCAGATCCTTGTAGATCAGGGCCGGGGTGGTCAGGTAGATCGACTGCTCGGCGGGATCGCGGCCCAGGTCTTCGCGCAGATCGATGCGGCCATCTTTTCCGAAACTCGAAATCGGCTGGCCAGTGGCGGCGTCGAGCGCGTAGACGAAATTCATGACCGCGACTAGAATGCGGCGGTCTTTTTTAGGAGACTCGGAGGCATGAGACTCTGAATCTTTCTTCGAGGGCTTAGGCTCCTCGGCCCAGTAGGCCAGCCCGCGGTCCGGTTGCGTCCCTTTAATCCCGGAGTCGAACTTCCATAACAACTGGCCCGTGACCGCGTTCAGGGCAAACACTTTCTCTGACGGCGTGAGCCCGTAGAGCACTCCGTCAACGATGATCGGGCTCGACTGCAGTCCGCCTGACTCCTCGGTGTCATAGATCCATGCGACCTGGAGTTGCTGCACGTTGTTGCGGTTGATCTGGTTCAGTGGGGAGAAATGATTGTTCCCGGTTGTGCCGCCATAGATAGGCCAGTCGTGGCCGCCAGATTCCTTGTCGGCTAACGCCCACCAGGGAGATGCTGCGGCCGCAGACAACGCGACTGCCAATCCGCAAACCGCGCCGAATTTCATGGATCCCTCTTCGTGAACTTTTCGTGTCCGCTGATTCTAGAACACGCGTAACGTCGCACGCGATTTTAAAGATGGGATGCAGCCTTGCGAAAGCCGCATCGTATCAGGGTATGCCTTCAGGCATACCACAGACCACACTCACGAAAGCCGCCTTCAGGCGCTGGCCTTCCCATTGCCCAGCGCCTAAAGGCGCGGTTATTCTTAATTCCGGCTCTGCGGTATCGCTGAACAGGTTGCGGAAAAATTCGATCCACCGATGGAAGACGACCACTAGGGCTGAAGCCCGCACTGATTCTGATGGCTTTACGCGGTGCTGAAGCGCCGCTCTTCCACGGTGCTGCACACATTTTCGAGTTTTTCCGCAACCTCTGAAGCGATGCCCTGATACGAATCGCTGTTTCTACAGGGCTCCGCTGTAAGAGCCCACTGAAAAAAGCATTTGATGAGATTCTCACAGGCTACTGGCACCTCGGTAACCTCGCAACTACTTCCACGCATCCCGCTTTCCGCTTATGCTGATAGAGAAGTCGGTGGAACATTTCACCGATTTCAACCCACCTGCGTATGGATTCACTTCGACTTTATGGGCTGGTTGCAACCGGCGGCGTCGCACTGCTGGCAGGTTATGCGCTGTTGCGGCGCAAGCCCAAAACGCCCGATGCTCTGGAGCGCGAGCGCCGGGCCTGGCTGGAGGGCACCGGCCGCATCACCGACGGTACGGTGATCGACGTTCAGGAACTGGCCGCCGCCAGCAACCACCACGCCGCCATCATGCTCATTTACAAATATGACGTCGCCGGTGTGTCTTATGAATGCTCGCAGGATGTCACCTACTTGCGGCACTGGATCAACCTGCACTCCTGCCGCCTCGGGCTGCACACTTCGGTGAAGTACGATCCGCAGAATCCGGGAAACTCCCTGGTGGTCTCGGAAAACTGGATGGGACTGCGCCAGTAAGCGATAAAAATAACGCCAGGCTCTTACGGAGAAAAACCCCATGAGCAGACTCTGGCAAGACCTCTGATACGCGGCGCGCGTTCTCGGCAAGAATCCCGGCATCACCGCGATCATGATGTTTACGCTGGCGATCGGCGCGACGACGGCAATCTTCAGCGTAGTGTATGGGGTCTTGCTACGCCCGCTGCCTTATTCCGGTGCCGACCGGATCATAGCGATCTCTGAGGTGAACTCCAACGGACCCATCCTGCGCCGATCCATCCTGTGACGAGCCGAGGTATTGCCGCCAGTAACCGTAGCTTACCAGCGCGACGGGCGCCGCTCCCTTCTGGTTGCCACTCGCCGTGAAATCGCGGCCCATGATCGGCTCGACGCCGAACACCGCGAGAAACTGCGGCGTTACTGCTGACACGGTAGTCTGCGTGGGTTGCGACCCTCCGGAAACGGAAACAGGATAGACCGAGTACTTGGCGATGGATTGAAGGCTATGGCTCTGATCGTGGAAGTCGTCAAAGTTCGGATCCGCGAGCCGCGAGAGCCGGGTGGCTTTGCGCTACGAGTAGCGGCAGTTTGTTTACTGCCAGGTAAGCCGCATAACGGTATTGTGCTTGTCGAGGATAACCTGAAGAGATCTGCTGGCGCCGCCGATGAATTCGGCGGAGACGGTTTTGGAAAGATCGATGGTTTCGTCGGCCGATAATGCTCGTACGCGCAGCACATGTTTTCCAGCCGGGATATTCAGAGTCTCCGACTCCACACCGCGTAGGCCGTTGAACACTACCAGACGCTTCTGGGCGGCGCCATGCAAGGGCCGCGTCAACACCAGCGTGTCGTCGACCCAGACGAACAGAGTGGCATCCTTGAATTGATGCTGTACCGCCAGATCGAGAGTGGAGGACGGCACTACGATTTGTGTTGCAGGAGGCGCCGCCGGAGCATGGCTCTTTCGCGTCTTCCCACGCGCAGCGACCCGAGGCGACTGGACCACGGCGGCGGAAGCTGTTCCCGCGTTGGATGGATTCTTTGCGGAGTTGGGCTGCACATTATTCGACCCAAGGCGGCTCGAAGCTGATCCACCGACGGGAGCGGCGGGGCTGTCAGGAGCCGCGTCGGTCGCAGTCACTTCACTTTTCGGCGACGGTACGAACAAGTTCGACTCAATCCCCACGAACATGAGCAGGACCAACGTTGCCGCGCCCAGGATCAGATCCCGCCGCGGAGCTTTCCGAATCGCGGCACGC
>DATHQJ010000327.1:0-5020 GCA_035482825.1 Binatus sp. (SeqCode)
GCCCTGCTGCGCCGCGGATATCGCGTGGAATACGAAGACATGGCGCTGGCTTACACGGAGGCGCCTACCAACGCGAACGCTTTGATGCGCCAGCGTTTCCGCTGGTCGTTTGGAATTCTGCAAGCGGTTTATAAACATCGCGGAGTTTTCGCCCGCAAGGGCGTGCTGGGATGGGTGGCGCTGCCGAATATTGTGATCTTTCAGATTCTGCTGCCGCTGGTGTCGCCGCTCATCGACATCATGTTCGTGGTGGGCACGATCTGGTATTACATTCAGAAGCATTTTCACCCGGACTCCACCGATCCCGCGGACTTCCACAAGCTGGTGCTGTTCTTCTTTGCGTTCCTGGTGATCGACTTCATCGCGTCGGCGATTGCGTTTGCCCTCGAACGCGCTCACCCCGGTGACAAGGAAGATGCTTGGCTGCTGACCCAGGTCTGGCTGCAACGCTTCGCCTACCGCCAATTATTTTCGATTGTGTTGTTCAAGACGCTGAAGCGCGCGCTGGAGGGCCGCAAGTTTGCCTGGGACAAATTAGAGCGCACGGCCGCGGTGAATTATGTGCCCGTGGAGAACCGGGAGAAGGTCAACGTGCCTTAGCGGAGTTAACGCCAGGGCTACAACGCTACCGGAACAGCAGCCCCGCGAACTCCGCCAGATTCCTCCGCCACACCATCCACGTATGCATTCCAGGCGTCTCGATATCGGTGTGCTGTACCCCTTTCGTCTTCAACCACTCCCGCAGGCTGCGGTTCACGGTGATCAGACGATCCTCGGTGCCGCAGGCAATCCACAACAATTTGAGCTGCTGGTTTGCTTTGGCATCAAGCCCCGGAAAATCTTTTTCAAACTCGTCGGGAATACCGCCCGAGCTGAACGCGCCGACCCAGGCGAACTTGTCGAGATTGTTAAGCCCAGTTAACAGCGATTCTGATCCGCCCATCGAAAGGCCGGTAATCGCCCGCGAATTGCGGTCGGCGGTCACGCGATACTCGCTCTCAACTTTAGGCATGACTTCGGTGAGCAGCGCTTCGCGAAACCGAGAGAAGTTTTTGTCCCGCACGTCGGTGTGGCTCCATGCTCCCCAGCCTAGAGTGATGATCTCCATGGTGCCGTAGCCGAGCGGCATCACGACGATCATCGGCTTCGCTTTCCCCTGCGCGATCAGGTTGTCGAGAATCGCGTTGGCGCGGCCAACCGCGGTCCATCCACTGGCGTCGTCGCTGTACCCGTGCAACAGATAGAGAACGGGGTATGTCGTTTTCGCCGCGGGGTCATAACCCGGCGGCGTGTAGACATAGAAGTCGCGCTGATCGCCGGCCACTGCGGAATTGTAGAAGTGATGATGAATTTCTCCGCGCGGCACGTCGTTTACTTCCCAAGGCAAGGACGGCGGTCCGGCAACATGCACGAAATTTCCGGGAGAGATGAGGTTCGGCACCAGACCATGATTGAAAGGATCGAGCATGCGCACGCCATCGACGATGATGGAATATCCGTAATAGTCTGGCGGAAGTGGTGCGGTGTTCACGGTCCAGACGCCCTTGTCGTCTTTCTGCATGGCGACCGGATCCGTGCCTTCGCGCGCCAGTTTTACTTCCTGGGCGTTCGGAGCAAGAAAGCGAAAAGTCACACTGTTGTCGGAGTGCACTTCAGGCGTAACCAGCCAGGACGGCCTTTGAGGAGGCTGAGCAGTCGCGGGCTTGGCCTGCTGCGCGGTCGCAAGAGCACAAAACCACAAGGATAGGACGAGAAGTGCCGACTGGAGTTTCATGGTGCCGTCTCCTTGAACGAGTAAACGGCACAATTGTATAAGCCAAGAACCGGCCTATCCGTAAATTTATCTGTTATTTATTTTCGGCGACATCCAGCCGGGTTTCGGCACGGTGCAGCGCGTCCAGCGCGCGCTCGACGTCGACGCTCGCATCGCCGCTCGCCAAGAGTTGTTCGGCGCGGGCTTTGGCTTCGCGCGCGCGGTCCACATCAATCTCCGATGGGCGCTCCGCAGTCTCGGCGAGAATCGTAACTTTATTCGGAAGCACTTCCGCGAATCCCCAAGCCACGGCGAGCCGCTGCTCGTTTGAGCTAGAACCGGAACTCGAACTCTCCCGGAACGTGATCTCGCCAACCGCGAGCTCCGTGATCAGCGGAGCGTGCCCGGGAAGGACACCCAGATACCCATTCTTTCCCGGAATCTGGATTTCCTCGGCCGGCGTATCCACAACTTTCTTTTCCGGCGTGACGATCTCGAGTTTGAATGTATCGGTCATTGGAAAAACGGCTTCCGCCATCCGGCTCTCGGCTTCCGGCCTTTGCGGGAGCCGGACGCCTGAAGCCGGAAGCCTGCTTTTACGCGGCCGCCTTCATCTTCTCCGCCGCTTCCAGCACTTCCTCGATCGGGCCCTTCATATAAAACGCCTGCTCGGGGATGTCGTCGTACTTGCCTTCTACGATCGCCTTGAAACCCTTCACGGTGTCGGCGACCTTTACGTAGCGTCCGGGCGCACCGGTGAACTGCTCGGCCACGTGGAATGGCTGCGACAGGAATTTTTGAATTTTGCGGGCTCGCGCCACCGTCACCTTCTGATCTTCGGTCAACTCGTCGATACCGAGAATCGCAATGATGTCCTGCAGATCTTTGTAGGTCTGCAGCGTCTTCTTCACCGACTGCGCAACGTCATAGTGCTCCTGACCGACGATGCGCGGGTCGAGGATGCGCGAAGTCGATGCCAGAGGATCGACCGCGGGATAAATTCCGATTTCAGTCAGCGCGCGGGAAAGCACCGTGGTCGCGTCGAGGTGAGCGAACGTGGTCGCCGGAGCGGGATCGGTCAAATCGTCGGCAGGCACATAAATCGCCTGTACCGACGTGACTGAACCTTTTTTCGTCGACGTGATGCGCTCCTGCAGTTCGCCCATCTCCGTCGCCAGGTTGGGCTGGTAGCCGACGGCGCTGGGCATGCGGCCCAGCAGCGCAGAGACTTCCGAGCCGGCTTGCGTGAAACGGAAAATGTTGTCGATGAACAGCAGCGTGTCGGCGCCCTCGGCGTCGCGGAAATATTCCGCCACAGTCAGTCCGGTGAGCGCGACGCGTAGACGTGCCCCTGGGGGCTCCGTCATCTGGCCATAAATCAGGGCGGCTTTGGACTCCGCCGGCTTGCCCGGCTTGATCACGCCCGACTCCGTCATCTCCAGCCACAGGTCGTTACCTTCGCGGGTGCGCTCGCCGACGCCGGCAAACACGGAGTAGCCGCCGTGATTTTTGGCGACGTTATTGATTAGCTCCATGATAACCACGGTCTTGCCGACGCCTGCACCGCCGAACAATCCGATCTTGCCGCCCTTCAGGAATGGCTGAATCAGGTCGACGACCTTCACGCCGGTCTCGAACATTTCCGCCGAAGTCGCCTGCTCGTCGAATGCCGGCGCAAGACGGTGAATCGGCATTCTCTTCGTGTACTCGACCGGGCCAAGCTGGTCGACTGGCTCGCCGATCACGTTCATTACACGCCCCAGCGTGCCACGGCCCACCGGCACGGAGATCGGGCCGCCCTGATCAATGGCCTTCATGCCGCGCACCATGCCGTCGGTCGGCTGCATGGCGATGCAGCGCACACGGCCTTCGCCCAGATGCTGTTGCACTTCGAGAATTACGCTGATCGGGCTCGGCACCGTGAAGCCGTCGCTGACCACTTTCACGGCCTCATAGATCGGGGGCAATTTCCCTTCGGGAAATTGCACATCGACTGCCGGTCCTGCGATTTGGATTACTTGTCCAACGTTTTCTGGCATATAGCTTTGAGCTTTGAGCTACGAGCGGCGAGCCATACGGCCGCTCGGCATCCAGCCCTCAACCTCATTTCCTAGTCTCAATATCTGACTGCAAGCTCGAAGCTCATGGCTCGAAGCTCGCAGCTATCACATTGCCGCCGCGCCGCTGACGATTTCGATAATCTCTTTCGTGATCTTCGCCTGGCGCGCCCGGTTCATGACCAGCGTCAGCGAATCGATCATGTCGGTTGCGTTATTGGTTGCGGAATCCATTGCGGTCATGCGCGCGGCGTGTTCGGCCGCAACTGACTCCAGTAGCGCGCGGAAAATCTGGATGCTCACGTACTTCGGCAACAGCGCGCGAAACAAATCTTCTGGCTCTTGTTCGTAAATGTAGTCGACTTGCGCTGTACCAAACTGCGAAGATACTTCTTCCGCCGGCAGATCGGGACCACGCATGCCCACTCCTGCGCTCACTGCCGCCTCTTTAGCCCGTTTCTTTTCTTCTTCCGTCATCTCCTCGACCAAACGCACTGCCTGCTGGCCGATCTGCTCGATGGGAAGAATCTGCTCCACGATGAGCCGCTGCGCGATCACTGATTTGAATTCGTTGAAGGCGACGTAGACCGCGTCGATCTCTTCGCGCTTGTAGCGCGCAATCACGCTCTCCGCCAGCGCTGACGCCTGGGCGAATTCCACCTTCCCGAGAACGCCGACGTGTTCGCCGGTGATCTGAATCGCTCCGGCGCGTTCGGCCTCTTCCGGTTCGGCCCCGACCGATTCCACAAGCTCCGCCAGACTTTGCGTCTGTACTTTTGCCGCGGGATAGCGCCGACGCAGGAAGTCGCGGCCCTTGCGGCCCACCGCTTCGATGTCGACGTTCTTCCCTGCCTTGGATTCGAGAAATCGCGCAGCTGCTTTCGTGATGTTTGCGTTGAAGGCGCCGGCCAGACCCTTGTCCCCGGTCACGACGATCAGGAGAACATTTTTTTCTTCGCGGTGCGCAAGCAAGGGATGCTTAGGTTCACCGGTCTCGGGATCGTAAATCTCCGCCCGCGCTACCAGCGACTTCAGCACGTTGGTCAGCATCTGCGCGTAAGGGCGCGCCGCCAGCGCGCGCTCTTGCGCCCGGCGCAACTTGGCTGCCGAGACCACTTTCATGGCCTTGGTGATCTGCCGCGTGTTGATCACGCTGCGGATGCGACGCCGAATGTCGAGAATGTTGGGCATTGAAAAACAGTTCTCAGTT
>DATHQJ010000328.1:0-5567 GCA_035482825.1 Binatus sp. (SeqCode)
CGCATCGTAATCGCCGGCCGCAGCAGCCACTACTGCCCCAAATGCCAGAAATAAAATTGTCAAGAAATGAAGGTGCAATAAAAGAAGCGTTGTCATCCCGAAGCCGCTGCTTTTGCGGCTGAGGGATCCGGGCGAGCCGCGCGAAGCGTCGCGTTCTTTGCGACGCATCAATCGCGCGTTTGGCTCGCTTCCATATTCCTCAATCAAAGATGAATTTCTGATACTCTCTCTTACGCATGCCTGATTTTTCCATCGGAGTCGATCTCGGCGGCACCAACCTGCGCATCGCGGCCATCAGCACCGAAGGCCAGCTTCTCGAAAAAATAACGCTGGGAGTGAAAGTCGCTCTCGGACGCGACCACGTGATCGGCGAAATGTGCGATGCCATCCTCCGCCTCACCGAGCAATACCGCGGCAGCGGGCGCTTCGTCGGCGCCGGCATCGGCGTCCCCGGCATCATTGACATGGAAACCGGAATGATGCGCAAATCCGCCAATCTTCCCGGATGGTCCGACTATCCCGTGCGCGACGAAATCGAGCGCCGCCTGGGCGCACGTGTCTTCCTCGAAAACGACGCCAACGTCGCCGCCCTCGGCGAAAAGTGGCTGGGCGCAGCCCGCGATGTCGACAACATGGCGATGATCACGCTCGGCACCGGCATCGGCGGCGCAATTATTCTGAACGGAAAAATTTTCTACGGCATGAACGGCATGGCCGGAGAGTTTGGCCACGTCACCATCGAACCCAACGGCGTCCCCTGCGGATGCGGCAATCACGGCTGCGCCGAGCGTTACGCCTCCGCCACCGCGGTCGTGCGTATGGCGCGCGAAGCCATCGAATCCGGCCAGGCCCCCGCACTCGCTCGGGCTGCCAGTTCCGACCCGGAGTTCAGCGCCAAATCAATCTACAACCTCGCCATCCAGGGAAACGAGGACGCCCAACGCATCTTCCAAAAATTCGGCGTCGCCCTGGGAATCCTAATGGCCGGTCTAGTCAACGTTCTCAATCTCGACATGTTCGTAATCGGCGGCGGCGTCATCAGCGCCTGGGACGCCTTCGCCCCGCCCATGTTCGCCGAGATGCGCGAGCGTTCGCTGGTCTACGCCGCCACCGCGCCCGATGATCCGAAGCATGATCCCAGGCTGGATGCGATGGCCAAGAAAGAAGGCGCATCCGCGTGGATGCCGAACTACACCCGAAAAAAAACAATCGTCACCCGCGCCCTGCTCGGCAGCGACGCCGGCCTCTACGGCGCCGCCAGAATCCCCGTGTCGTAGGTGCTCTCAGCCGCGAAGCGGCGAAAGAATGCAGCCCACGGCGCGAGCCGTGGGTTCAAAAACAATCGAGCAAGCCCCAAAGGGGCGAAAGAGAACGCGACTACCCTGCTTACAATGTGTCCGCAACCTTCCGCGCTGCTTCCAGAAAAATCCGATTCTGCTCCGGCGTCCCAATACTCACGCGCACACAATTCGGCGCGCCCCACGCCCCTAGCGGACGCACACTCACTCCCAAATCCCGCAGGCGCCCGGCAAATCGCAACGCGTCTTCCCCTACATCGCAATAAAGAAAATTCGCCGCCGTCGGAACCACGCGGTAGCCCAACTCGGACAATCCCACGCCCAACTCCTGCGCCTGCTCCGCATTATTCGCAACCACGCGACTCACATGATCCAGATCGTCGAGTGCCGCCTCGGCTGCGGATTGCGCCACCGATGACACTGAAAATGTTTCCCGCATGCGCGCGCAATACGCTAGTAGCTCCGCCGGACCCAGCCCATATCCCACACGCAGCCCCGCCAGTCCGTGCGCCTTCGAAAACGTTCTCAGCACCACCACGTTCGCTCCGCGCCGCAGATATTCGAGCGCCCGCGAATACTCCACCTTCCGGCGCGCAGCGAAGTGCGCCGCGAAGTCGTAATAGGCCTCGTCCAGCACCACCACCACATGCCCTGGAACTTCTGCGATAAATTTGTCGACCGCCGCGGCCTCAACCATAGTCCCGGTCGGATTGTTAGGATTCGCCAGGAACACCAGCCGTGTATTTTCATCGATCACCGCGAGGATCGCTTCCAGATCGAATCCATCCTCACGCATCGGAGCCTCGATCAACTTCGCTCCCACAGCGTGCACCGCCATCGCATAAAGGACAAACGACCGCCCGCTGGTCACCGCATTCAACCCCGGCGCAAGCATGGTCTGGCACAACAGTCCCAGCATTGCAGTCGAGCCCGCGGTTACGAGAATTTGTTCGTTAGGAACATCGTGATAAACCGCAAGCTTGCGGCGCAACTCCCTGCAATCGTCGTCGGGATAGGAATTCGCCGCCGCCAGCGCCGACTGCATCGCTTCAATCGCGCGCGGCGAAGGACCAAAAGGATTTTCGTTGGAGTCAAGCTTGATGAGCGGCGGTTGAGATTCCGCGGGAGCCCGCTTCGGAGGTGCTGGCGGAAGAAATCCGCCCATCTCCCGCGCCGGCTTCGAAACTAGATCAAAAAAGCGGCTCATGCTCGCCGTACATTATTCGCCGTAAATCACTTCGCGGATTTCTTTTTCGCAATCGCGCCCGTGCTGCTGGCGGATTTCAACTTTTCGATTTCCCGCAACGTCAGCGACCGAAACTTTCCCGGAGGAACGTCCAGCGTCAGCGGACCGTACCGCACTCGTTTGATCTTTTCCACGTGATGTCCCACCGCCTCAAACATGCGCCGAATCTGTCGGTTGCGCCCTTCGACCAGTGTGATCTCATACCACGGGTTCGCCGCTTCCTTCACCACCCGCACCAGCGCCGGTCCCGTCTTCACGCGCTTGCCATCGTCGGTGGCGATCGAAACCCCCGCCCGCAGCTTCGCGATCGCTTCTTCCTTCGGCGTGCCCGCAACTTTCACCACATAAGTCTTAGGCACGTGCGACGCCGCTTTCATCAGGCTGTGCGCCAGTGTGCCGTCGTTGGTCAGCAGCAACAATCCTTCGCTCGCATAATCCAGCCGTCCGATGGGATAGACGCGCCCCTTCACCCCGTGAATCAGATCCATCACAGTGGGCCGCTTCTCAGGATCGCTCATGGTCGTCACATAGCCCTTCGGCTTGTTGAGCAAAAGATACGTATGCCGCTGCGCCCCGTGCAGAAGTTTTCCGTTCACCCGCACGTGATCCACATCCGGATCAGCCTTGCTTCCGAGTTCGGTAACCACTGTCCCGTTGACCTGCACGGCCCCCGCCGAAATCAATTTCTCAGCCGTGCGTCGCGATGCGACCCCGGCAGCAGCGATAATCTTTTGTAGCCGTTCAAGGGGCATAATGAAATCCCAAATCTCTGTACTAGCCAAGAGCCCCGAAGGGGCGAAAACAATTAAGCCCAGCGCTTCAGCGCTGGGTTAGCAAACGCACGGAACAAGTCCCAGAGGGATGATAGAAACGCTAGCCCGCCTTCTCCGCTTCCGACGAGCTCTCGACAACCTCCGGTTCTGCCGGCGCCACGCTCTCTTCAGCCACCGCGCTCTCCGCCGGAATCAACTCCGCCTGAAACGATTCCGCCACCAGCTTCTCGAACTCCTCCATGCTGGGCAATTCGTTGACATCCTTTAGCCCAAACCGCATGAGAAATTCCTTCGTCGTCTTGTAAAGAATCGGACGCCCAATCACCTGCTTGCGTCCCGCGGTCGTAATCAACTTTCGGTCGAGCAGGGTCCCAATCACACCCCCCGAATCCACACCGCGAATCTCACTAATCTCCGGCACCGTCACCGGCTGCTTGTAAGCGATCACCGCCAAGGTTTCCAGCGACGGCAACGACAACCGGATCGGCGGCTTCAAACTCTTCGCGAACGCCCGCACCACCTCGTGCTGTTCAGGCTTGGTCGACATGCGGTATCCGCCCGCCACCTGCCGGATTTCGATGCCGTGCGAGGGCGAGCTGTACTCGCCGACGAGTTCTTCGAGAGAAGACCGCACGCGCGACCTGATCTCCGCGTCGTCAGCCGCTCCGTCAGCGACCACACTCTCCTTCACGAGCTGGGTGATCTGCTCCAGCGTGATCGGCGTCTCCGCCGCATAAATAATCGCTTCGAGTTGAGCTTTTAATGACATAGTTGTCAGGGATCAGGGACTAGGGATTAGCGGCTGGAGCACAGTGTAACTGGCCCCTGACCCCTAGTCTCTGGCCCCTGCTTCATCTCCAGTCGTCGCGCACCGCCGACTGTTCGTTCATAATCTCGTCGAAGTGCATGTGCTTGCGTACCGCGATCTCGCCGAACATTTTTTCCTGCCGCACCTGGATCGCCTGCAGCCGCACCATTTCCAGCAGCGCCAGGAACATGCACACCAGCGCCTGCCGCGACCCAACCCGCATCAGAATCTGCTTGAGCCGGATCGGCCGGTCTTCCAGCGACAGCCGCCGCCGCAGATAATCGATCATCTGCCCAACCGTCACCGTTTCCTCATCGACATTCAGCACCGGACGAGTGCGCACCCGCTCCAGCACCTGCTGAAACGTCTTCACCAGGTCGATCACATCGGCGGCAATCTCCGGCTCGGTCCCCTCCGCCTCCATGAATTCCTTCAGCGACGGATTCGATAGCACCGCATTTTCAATCTGCTGCTTTTGCAAAAGCATCTGCGCCGCCGACTTGAACTTCTCGTGCTCGAGCAGCCGGTTGACCAGTTCGTTCCGCGGGTCTTCCAGTTCCTCCGCCGCCGCTGCCGGATCGCGCGGCAATAGCATCTTCGACTTGATGTGAATCAGCACTGCCGCCATATAAATAAAGTCGGCAGCAATGTTCACATCGAGTTCGCGAATCTTCTCCACATACGCCAGATACTGCGACGTAATCTTGGCGATCGGAATGTCATAAATGTCGATATCCTGCTTGCGAATCAAATCCAGCAGCAGATCCAGCGGCCCCTCGTAAACATCGGTCACCGCAACCGCAAACGGCGAATCACTTTCTTCCTTCTTGTCGTCAGGCTTCTTCGCCGTGGGTGCCCCATCCTTCTCGCGTTCTTTGCGAAAAGGGTGGGCCTGGGCAATCGCGGCCGAAGCTGTCACCGCCACATCATCGCCAGAAACAATTTTTGCTTCCGTCATCAATTACACCTTGTCATCCCCACTAAGCCGGTTGCCCCATCCTTGTCGCGTTCTTTGCGACAGGGTGGGGAAGTTGACTGCTTCAACCCAGGAAAGCTCACTTACTACCGCCCCTCATACCCCAACGACATCCCCATCGCCGCGCGCACCTCATCCATGGTCTCACCCGCAGCCTTGCGCGCCCGCTCCGTACCCGCCTCCAGAATATCCCACGCGAGCCGCGGATTCTCCTCATATTTCTTGCGCCGCTCCTGCATCGGATTGAGCAGCTTAACGATCCCATCCGCCGCCCACCCCTTGCACTCGATGCACCCAATCCCCGCCGACCGGCAGCCTTCGTTCACCTTGGCCATGGTGCCCGCATCGCTGAAAATCTTATGCAGATCGCCCACCGGACACACATCCGGATTCCCCGGATCGGTCCGCCGCACCCGCGCCGGATCGGTCACCATAGTCTTCAACTTCTGCCGCACCACCGGCTCCG
>DATHQJ010000329.1:0-3537 GCA_035482825.1 Binatus sp. (SeqCode)
TTGTCCCAGTAAATCTTCAGCTCCGCCTCATCGAGGGTCTTCTCGCGCGTAAATATCAAGTAAGCGCTCATTTCTCGTGTTCTCCTGAAGTCGTTTTACTTGTTGCCACCGTTCGCGAAGATGATTTGCCCCGTGAGCCAGCCCGCATCATCCGAGGCAAGAAATACGGCCACGCGCGCGATGTCCTCGGGTTGGCCGACGCGGCCCAGCGACGTACTCGCGATGATCTGCTTCTTAGACTCCGTTCCCATGACGCCCGCCGCGTGCGCACCCTCCGTTTCAGTTCCGCCGGGACTGAGAGCGTTAACGCGGATTTTCTTGGGGCCGAGCTCTTTTGAGAGCACGCGCGTCAAGCCATTGACAGCGCTCTTTGACGCCACGTAGATCGAAAGGGTCGGGTAGGCAGTGACACTGGCCTCCGATCCGATGTTGATTATGCTGCCGCCTTCCGCCCCGAAGGCCGGCAAAGCGGCTTCGATCATAAGGAACATGCCCAGCACATTCGTGTTGAACTGACGGTGAAATTCCTGCTCGCTGAACTGCTCGAAGGACGCAAACGAGAAAACGCCCGCGTTGTTCACGAGCACATCCAGGCGGCCGAAGGCATTTTTCGCCTCCACGACGAGGCGTTGTGCGTCGGACCTCTGCGCCACGTCGCCTTGCACTGCGATGGCTCGCCCGCCTCGGCCGGTGATTTCACGCACCACCCGTTCCGCGCCTTCATGATCGCGCGCATAGTTCACAACCACCGCCGCGCCTTCCGCGCCGAAAGCTTTTGCAATGCCTGCTCCGATTCCTTTTGACGCGCCTGTGACTATCGCAACCTTATTGCCGAGTCGTTTCATGATGTGCTCCTTATGTTCTAGCCGGCCGGCGGCGGCTGGCCTCAGATGGGTAGACGGTTCGCACCTTTTATTTGTAGAGCCAAGGCTTGTAGGCGATCTCGATGTTGTATCCGTCCGGGTCGCCGATGTTGGCCGCGAAGTAGTCGGCACGCCATTCGGGCCGAAGGCTCGGTTCCTTGTTTGAAGTAGCTCCCGCGTCGATCGCCGCCTTGTAGCAGGCCCGGACAGCGTCCGCGCTCTTGGCGGTGAATGCGACGTAAAGGTCTTTGGCGACTTCGCCATTCTTCAGCCAGAAACCCGGAATGTTATTGATGGCGAAACCGCGCTGGGGAACTTGATCGAACTTGTAGGGCATGTCGATGCCAAGCGGCTCAAGCAGCTTCTTGTAAAATTCGCTCGACCGTTTCAGGTTAGAGACGGGGAGATAAATATGGTCAATCATGGCTTTCCTCTTTCCGTTTGACTGTGACAGCCCTGCCGGCTCCGCGCCTGGCGCGGCCACGCTCAGCGCACCTTGGCGAAACAGTCGTGGATTTCCTTGGCATGCAGCACGGGCTGCTCCCAGGCGGCGAAGTGACCGCCCCGTTCCAGCCGTCGATGGCGGTCTTGTACTGGCCCCAATCGTTCAGCATCGCCTCGCAGCGGCGCCAGTCGTAGCGGTGACGCCAGTGATCGACCAGCGTTTGACCTAGGCGAGCGGGGCGCCCTGGGCCCAGTCGTCGACTGTCTCCGCGTCTGGCCAGCGGGTCTGGTCGATGCGCGGGTTGAGGTCCTCGAGGTCCGCCTGCGGGACGGCGAGCGTGAAGGGGGATGATGGCATCATTCATGGATTTCTTCTCCGTTTCGGTGCAGTTGAACCTTCTCCGGGGCGTGCCCGTCGAACGGCGGTTGCCGTTTACATGGTGATATGCGTCCTCGCGACCAGCCGCCGCAGCATTGGCGCGAGATCTGGCGCCTTATAGAACGGATGTCCACGGAAGATTTCCGCGCATTTTTCATCCAGGGCGCTGAGGGCCTCATGCACCTTCGGTGCGGCTTGCCGCACCTCGCCTATTCGCTTGCGAGTGAACAATAGGTTCCCGGGATCGAGGTAGCCCGCCTGTATGAAGCCACGGGTCTTCTTGGCACACCGGCAGGGGTTCGCCTGGTTCACCAGTCCGCACTTGTCGTTCATAAAGTTGCGCAAGTCTCGCCGCGCACGGGCTAGGCGCTGCCGAAAGTTGTCGGGAGTGATCTCCAACACCTCCGCAGCAACGGTGTCGCTGACCTCGAAGATCGCACCGAGGATAAAGGTCAAGCGTTGTTCACGATCAAGGCAAAGAAGCATTCCCAAGGTGCAGGAGAGCATCTCCTCGGTCACCAGCAGGTCAGTCTCCGCCGATGTGGCTTTGAGATCGGCCAACTCTAAATCTGGCGTGTCGTCGAGCGCCGCGCCGTAGGAAGCAAAATCGATGGAGGCATGCCGCACCTCCACCTGCCCGCGCTTCATATTGAGCACGTGGTTCACTACGATGCGGTATAGCCAGGTGCGGAAGCTGCTCCGTTCCTCAAACGACGAGAGCCGGGTGAGTACTTTGATGAGGATCTCTTGCGTCACGTCCTCGGCATCCTGCGGATGGTGGAGCATGCGAACGGCGATGTTGTAGATCCACGTTTGGTGCCGCTGGACTAGGTCTTCGAGCGCCTGGCGATCTCCGGCGCGGGCGCTTAGAACAAGGATTTGGTCCTCGTGGTCGGGGAAATTATCTGCTAGCGGATTATTGATCATCATGGTGCACCTCCGTGCCCATATGCCCTGGCTCGATTCTCAGAGAGGCTTGGGTATTGCAGAGAAGTGGGCGCTCACAATCTTCCACTGTCCGCTTTGTTTGATGAAGACCAACGTAGTTCGGCCATGGATCGAGAGAGTCTTGCCGTCTTTGGTGACTCCCGTAAACATGTCATGAGCATTTACGATACCCACCTCATCGCTGTACACGCGGCACGACGGTTGCCGGAAGCTGAAGCTGGCTGAGGCAAGGCCCGCGATGGCCTCGTTGAGATACTTGGCAAAGAGCGCCTTGCCATCGAACCGGTAGGGAACGTGGTCAAATACCTCCACGTCCTCGGAAAGCATGTCTAGGATGGGCTGGAGGTCGCGCTGATCGAAGGCATCGGCGAACTTCTGGGTTAAGGCTTGGAGTTCCTTCACGCTCATGGTTGTGTCCCTTCTCATCTTAGTAAGACACACGCGGGGGCACACTGTGACAGAACTATTCCGCCGAATCTGCCCCACGGCCGGGGGCATTGGCGAGTGGAGCCCTAAATTAGGTTGTGCTCGGACGACGGGCAACGCGGAACTTAAGGGATTGAGGGACAAGCGGACCGTTGCTTCGAACCCGTGGGTTGACTGTGGCTGCTCCTTGAGCTGCTTCGGACACTTTGAAAACCAGGCACTCCACGAACGAGTGCGCCGCCGTTGTAAGTTGATTGTGGCATTCCCGCAGGAAGCCGGCACCATCATCTACATCAAACCGTCTCTCGTGAACGGTGATCCTGACGATGTCCTCGCCTATGCAGGAGTCCACAAGACCTTCCCAAATGACACGACGGCCAACCAGTGGTTCGACGAAACGCACTTCGAAAATTACCGCGCCCTGGGTCAAGCCACCGGAGCATCGGCTAAGGACGCGATCGAAGCTGCCATCAAGCA
>DATHQJ010000330.1:0-39562 GCA_035482825.1 Binatus sp. (SeqCode)
TTCGATCAAAGTATGCACACACATGGCTGCCGAACCAGTTAGTCCTTTCGCGTATATTCCGTTCCCGTTCACGTGCGCACCGTTGCCACTGCGCCTACTCTCAAAGCGGCCACTTGCAGGGCTTCCCGTAAACCCTCCAGGTGGCGCTCGCCGGTCAAGTAGCTGATGATCATGGTGCGAATCACGCTCTTGCCATTTACGGTTGCTCCAGAAATCCATCTCTGCCCATCACGGTTGACTTCTTCGATAATCGCCGCATGCAAGGCGCCCGTCTCCTGGTCACTCATCCCGGGTGCACGCAGCCGCAGATTCAAAATCGGCAACACCTGTGGCGCCGCGAGTTCGAAGATGTCGGATGCCGTCACCCATTGAGCGAAGCAGCGCGCTAGTTCTATCTGGCGGTCCACCAGTTCCTGGTAGGCTCGCCGCCCGTGGACCTTGAGAGTGAGCCACAACTTCAGCGAGTTCATGCGGCGCGACCACTGAGCGCTGATGCTTAGATTGTCAGGCAACCTGCTCTCAGCGGTTTTCTGCAAATAGGGGCATGGCACTGAGAATGTCGGTGCTAACAACTCGGGATGACGGGTCAGCATAAGTCCAGCCGAAAACGGCATCGCCAGCCATTTATGAGGATCGAGAGTGATGGAATCCGCCTGCTCAATTCCGCGTACCAGATGGCGATGTCGGTCGGAGAACAGCACGGCCGCACCGTATGCGCCATCGACGTGGAACCATATGTCATGCCGCCGGCAAATCTCCGCGATAAGCGGTAACTGGTCAATCGCACCAGAGCTGGTAGTGCCTGCAGTGGCGACCACGCAAAAAGGCGCGCTGCCGGCCGCCAAATCCCGGTTGATCGCAGCCTCAAGTTCCTCGACATCGAGTTGCAAGGAGTCATTGACGGGGATGCGCCGCAAAGCCTTGCGGCCGAGCCCAAGCAGCCCTGTCGATTTGTCCAACGAGTGATGCCCCTCCACCGACGCATAAAGAACCGGCTGAGCCGTACACGCGGCAACACCGTTTTCAACCACTCCAGGAAAGCGGCGAGAAAGCGCGAGAGCTAGAGCGCTGAAATTGGCTTCATTGCCTCCGGTTGTAAAGGTTCCGCTGAATTCGCTTGGCCAACCCACCAACTCTCCGATCCAGCCCACCGTTTCAGCCTCGATTGCTGAAGCCAGTCGCGACCTGGCCACAGTGGCAAGCTGGGGATTCAACGCCGCCACGAGCGATTCAGCAAGGAACGCCACGTACGTTGGCGTGGGATTCATCATTCCGAGGTAATGGGCGCTCGGAATGTGGAATCCGCTATCGATCAGTTCGCGGCATAACTCGTCGAAGACCTTAACGGCGTCGTCGCCAGTTTCTGGGATTCGACTCAAGCGTCGAGGATAAACACGCTGTTCCGCCGGCACTTGAACTGGACGGTCAGGCAGCGAGTCGAAGTAGTTGTTCACCACATCGATCAGGCGGGATCCGAGTTCGTGGCGCGCTTGGGAGTTTAAGTCGAAATTCATGGCACACCGATGCCTATTAATCAGCCGCGTCCGCCGCACCTTCCGCGGCAGATTCCTTTCCCTCAAGCAGACGCTGCAACGCACTCTGCAGTTCAGCCGGGGTTAGAGTGTCGAGCTTCTTCAGTAACTCCTCGCGGTTTGGATCTGTCGGGGTGCGTTGGCGACGTCGCAGCACCGGGCTGTGAGCTTTCAGGCCCAGGGTTCGGGCTTTCTCTACTTCCTGAGCCAGACCGGCAATCGTGGGCGATTCAAACACGCTGCGGACCGGCAACTCCACTTCCAGGGCCCGCCGGATGCGCGCCGTCATCTGCAGCACCAGCAGCGAATGTCCTCCCAACTCGAAAAAGCTCTTGTCCACTCCCACCCTCTCAACCTTCAATAGCTCCCGCCAGATGTCGGCCAGTTGGGCTTCAGTTTCGTTGCGCGGTCCCACCCAGTCTTGTCCGTCGACCAGCCGGCTGCGCTCGCACCCCGCCAGCGCCGCCCGATTCACCTTGCCACTGGGCAGCAGCGGCACCTTCTCGATCTGCCAATAACTGGCTGGCACCATGTGTTCCGGCAGCTTGCCGCGCAGATAACGGCGCAATTCTCCTGCCTCGGGCAGGGTCACCCGGTCTTGGTCTTGGTCTTGGTCTTGGTCTTGGTCTTGCATCACCAGGTATGCCGCCAGCTTCTGCTGCTCGGCTTCTCCGCTTACCGCCACCACCGCTTCCCGCACCGCCGGATGGCTGGCCAGCACAGACGAGATTTCTCCCAACTCGATGCGCACCCCGCGCAGCTTGATCTGCGTGTCCACGCGTCCTAGATATTCGATTTCCCCATCCCCACGCCAGCGCCCCAGATCACCGGTGCGATACAAGCGCTCGGATTGCGGTAGCTCCATCCAGCTCCGAACGAAGCGCTCGGCGGTCAATTCCGGCTGGTTCCGATACCCTCGCGCCAGCCCTTCGCCGCCAATGTAGATTTCACCGCGAATTCCAATGGGCACGGGATTCGAGCCCTCATCGACGAGATAGACCTGCGTATTGCTGATGGGTTTCCCGATCGGCACGGAGGTGGAGTCCCGCTCCGCCACCTCATGGCATGTGGCATCCGCAGCCACCTCGGACGCGCCATAGATATTCAGCATCTTCGCCCCTGGAAATGCCGCGCGGAAGCGACGCGCCAGATTGCCCGGCAACACTTCGCCACTGCATGACCATAATTTCAGCTCGGGTACTCGCTGTTGCAGGTTCGGAGCATGGTCCAGGAGGGCCCGAAGCTGGGACGGAACCAGGACGATGCGAGTGACGCGTTCGCGGGCCAGCACTCGCAGAAGCAACTCTGGGTCAAGCACGGCCTCTTGCGGAATAATCACGCTCGGAATCCCCGCCAGCAGAGGACCAAATATCTCCCAGATCGAGTCGACGAAAGATAAGTTGGTCTTCTGACAACACACCTCACCGGATGCAAAGGGGTACGTCCTCCACATCCAGGCGAAACGATTGATGCTAGCCCGGTGGGTTCCCTCGACTCCCTTCGGTCCGCCGGTTGAGCCGCTCGTGTAAATCACATATGCGGTTTGCTCGCTGGAAACTGAGGCTGGAAGAGCAGTCGACGATTCCCGCTTCATTTCCTCGTTGTTGTACAGGTTGCTGTCGAGGTCGTTGTCGAGTTCGATGACGTTCCGGGCATCGCTCGGCAAGCGGTCCTTGAGAGCCGAAACAGTGATAACGCCGGAGACAGCGGCATCGGTGAGCATCAACTTGATGCGTTCCGCAGGATAGCCGCGGTCTAGCGGAACGTAGGCTGCTCCGGTCTTGAGGACAGCCAGCAGCGCCACGACCATTTCTACTGACCGGTCAAGAAGGATTCCGACCAGGCAGCCTGCCCCTATGCCCTTTTTGACGAGCAAATGCGCCAGGCGGCTCGCGTCGTCATTGATGTGCCGGTAGGTCCATCGGTTTCCTTCGGACAGCAAAGCTGTGGCATCCGGCATGCGGTTAACCTGTTGCTCGAAGGCTCCATGGATGGTCAGGTCCCGGGAATAGTCGGCGGAGGTGCGATTCCACTCAACCAGAACCTGGGCTCGCTCCTGAGCATTCATCATGGGCAATTCCGCGAGGTGCAAATCCGGGTTATCAAACGCTGCGTGCAACAAAGTCTCGAAGTGCCCTAACATCCTCCGCATCGTGGATTGCTCAAACAAGTCAGTGCGGTACTCGAACTGGCAATGAAACTCGCGATCCTCCCAGACTTCCACGGAGAGATCGAACTTCGCGATGCCCGCCTCAAAGGCGATCTCCTTGATGCTTAGACCAGGAATCTCGAAGACCTGCTTGGGAATATTCTGGAAGGTGAACATGACCTGGAACAACGGATGGGTGTCGAGAGAGCGCTGCGGGACCAATGCCTCCACCAGTTTTTCGAACGGCACGTCCTGGTGCGTGTAGGCGTCGAGCGCAAACGCCCGGACCTGGCGAATCAATTCTCGAAACGTCAAACTCTTTGAAAAATCAGATCGGAAGACCAGCGTGTTCACAAACAGGCCGACCATATTCTCAAACTCAACTTCGCTGCGCGCCGCAACCGGCGTTCCGACCAGAATGCTTTCCTGATTGGTATAGCGCCAGAGCAGCGCCTGAAATGCGGCCATGGTGACCATGAACGACGTAGCGCCTTCGGCCTGCGCAAGGGCTTTCAGTTTTGCCAGAAACACGTCATCCAGGCTGATCTCTTCCGTGGCTCCGTGCCAGCCGGCGATGGTCGGGCGGGGGTGATCGAGAGGAAGGTCAATCAGAGATTGCGCTCCGGCTAGCTTATTTTTCCAGTGTTCAGTTTGCCGGGTGAGGGCCTCACCCTTCATCCATTCGTGTTGCCACTGTGCGTACTCGGCATATTGAATGGGAAGGTCCGGCAAATCCGGTTCTTTGCCTCTGGCAAACTCCGCGTAGCAGGAGGTCACTTCGCGAAACAAAATGGAGATCGACCAGCCGTCGGTGATGATGTGATGCATCACCAGCAGGACGATGTGGCTCTCCGGACCAAGGCGGATCACGAGGCTACGCAGAAGTGGACCTTCGCTAAGATCAAACGGCTTCCTGCCCTCCTCGCTCACAATGCGGAGAGCCTCCGTTTCCGGATCGATTCCCGGAATCCTGGTTAAGTCGACGAGTGGAAGGTCAAGGCTCGAGTCCGGCAAAACGACCTGCCTGGGCTCGCCACGAACGGAATCAAACACAGTACGCAGCGAAGCATGCCGCCGGACAACGGTATCTAAGGCCCGTTTCAGTATCTTGAGGTTAAGGGGACCGATAACCCGGAAGGCTCGCGGCAGGTTGTACGCGGCGGTTCCCGGCTCAAGCTGGTCGAGAAACCATAAGCGGCGTTGAGCGAACGAAGCAGGGGTTCCTGGGCTCATTTGGGCGCACAAAGAACCCGACCATTCTGTTAGAGAAGTGTTCGGAGGCCAATCGAGTGGTTCGTGTACCTAACGTACCAACTTACCTGTATGAGAACTCGACCTGGGTGCCACTCTACCGCATTCCCTGTATTGTGAACTCGATCGGAGAAGGGCAGTCTTAGGCGTTAGCGATTTGCGCGCCGATGTCCGTTCATCACCGAGTGCAGCCTTTGGCCTTCCCTTCGCGGACAGAGAACCTCGAAGTCTACCCAGCCTCGCTTGCCCAACGAAGACTATGGTTCCTGAATCAGTTGCAGGCCCCCACCGCGGCTTACAACGTGCACGTCGGTCTTTGGCTATATGGACCGCTCAATGTTGAGGCTCTTCAGGATAGTCTCCAGGAAATAGTAAATCGCCACGAGACCTTGCGCACAAGCTTTGCCCTGCAACCAGGCGAGTTGGTTCAGCGGGTTATCCACACTTACCGCGTGAGCTTGCCAATGACGGATTTTGCGCATCTGGCAGAACCGTACCCGCCGGTTTACGAGTTCGCTAAGCGCGAGGTGGCAACGCCTTTTGACCTGGACAAGGGGCCGCTGTTTCGCGCACACATTCTTCGCATTGCTCCTGAGGAACATGTCTTCTTCTGTACCATGCATCACACCATTACTGACGCCTGGTCGATGCAGGTCTTCACCAGAGAACTGGCGGATCTTTATGAGGCGCTTTCGGATGGGAAAACACCGGCCCTGCCCGAGCTCGCGATCCAATACGGAGATTACGCGGAATGGCAAGGGCATTTGCTGGAAACCGAAATTGCTCAGAAACAACTGCTCTATTGGAAAGACACGCTTGAGGGCGCGCCGTCAGTTTTGGAGTTACCGCAGGACAATCCCCGTCCCGCCGAACAGACCCTGCAAGGTGCGAGCCACGACTTCGCTATGCCCAGCGAAATCATCGCCAAAGTAGCGTCTCTAGCAAAGCGACACAGCGTCACGCCTTTTATGTTCTTGCTCGCGGCTTTCAAGGTTCTGCTGTATCGCTACAGCGGAGAGCCGGACGTGCTGGTGGGCGTGCCGGTGGCGGGCCGGACTCTGGTCGAGACCGAGGCTTTGATCGGATTCTTCGTGGAGACCCTTGTGCTGCGCGACGATCTGTCTGGTAATCCGCGGTTCGTCGACTTGCTGGCACGAGTGCGCGAGACCACTCTGGGTGCGCTGGCAAACCCGGACATCCCCTTCGAAAAAATTGTCGAGGAGCTTCGGCCGGAACGAAACCTAAGTTGCAACCCCGTCTTTCAGGTGATGTTTTCCGTCATCAAGTCAGCGATTCGTTCGCATCATTTTGGCAACGTGGTCGCTTACCCCTATGTGGTGAACGGTAGCACTGCCATTCTTGATCTGTGTGCGACCTTCATCGAAGACAGCGACGGGAAGTGGTGGTTGCAAATCGATTTCAACACCTCTCTGTTCAAGCTTGAGCGTATCGCTCGAATGGTTGAGGACTATATTGAGCTCCTTCGGCGGATCACAGTTGACCTCGCGGTTCGTATTGATAACGTCAGCGTCCCCTTGCTCGGCGCTCCGCAGCTCGCGTTGACCGAAGCGAAACCGCGAAGGAACAGTCAAGGCAGACTGAGGCGTGGACGACAGACCAGTTCACCTCCTCGACGGGAAGAACATCCGCCCACTGCCGATGTGGAGCAGGCACTCCTCGCCGGAATCTGGAAAGACGTGCTCGGCGTGCAGGAAATCGGCATTCACGACAATTTTTTCGATTTCGGTGGACACTCCTTATTGGCTGCGCATCTCACGGCGCAAATCCAAAACGCAACCGGGCGCACGATCCCAGTCTCCTCCATCTTTCGAGCCCCCACGATTGAGGCTCTGGCAAAACTCTTACGCGATCATGCTGTCTCGGAACCCGATCCCGTCATCATGCAACTAGGGCAGAGCGGAGGTGGAATTCCTTTTTTCGCCGTTGCAGCTCCCGGAGTGGATTCCCTCGGCTACGCACTGCTCGCACGTCATCTAGGTGACCAGCACTCCACATACAAGCTGCAGGGCCCGGGGCCTTGGATATGGGAGCGCCCGTTGAAGCAGGTGGAAGTCCGCACCTTGGCCGAGCAATATATTCGCGCGATTCAGACGGTCCAACCCCATGGTCCATACTGCCTGGGAGGCATGTGCGATGGCGTCAGAATCGCCCAGGAGATGATTGTCCAGTTGGAGTCTCTCGGTGAGGAGGTCGCGCTTTTCGCAATCCTCGATACCTGGGTTCTCGAAAATTCTCAAGTCCGGATGCTCTGGGCTATTAACTACTACCGGGAGCGACTTCGTATGTTTACGCATTTGCCGCTCCGTCAGAAGCTCTCCACCTTACAACGAGCATTCAAACGATTGGTAGGACGCAACGGTTCCGGAATGACAGGATGGGCCCAGGCTTACTGGCCTAACGAGAACTTCCATCCGCCACAATTTCGCGCGTCCGTACTTCTTTTTAAACGGCCGAGACAACCTTTCTACTATGTACGCGACCCGGAGATGGGTTGGGGCGCGCGCTGCACCGGCGGTGTTGAGATCTGCGAAGTGCGTTGTGGGCACTTCCAGATCCTTCGCCAGCCTCATGTCGGAGTGATTGCCGAACGACTCTCAGCGCGTTTGCACAGGATCGAGGAGCAGTTTAGAGGCAAGGCAACAGCTGTGGCACTACCTGGCACACAACTAACTGTGCAATTGGAAAAGGGTCTACGCTCCGAGTTCACCGGCCCCACTTTGAACGAGGGAGTCGCCAAGACATGATGTCAGAAGACGCGCCCATCACCATGACTGGGGCCGTGCGCGAGGTCGGTGGCTTTGTTTCGAACCTACCGGCGGGACGGGTGGAATCCGGTTCGCGTCGGATCAGAATCATCGGCCCTGCGACTTTCTCCTTCGGAGCAGTTTTCTCCGGGTTGCGGGCGCTGCTCCAGTACTCTGACCTACTATATGCCCTGAGTCTGTTCAGGCTCAATATTCGCTATAAACAGTCCATACTGGGGTGGGCTTGGGCGGCATTGCAACCGTTGGCCCTGATGGGCATTTACACCTTCGTTTTTGCGCACGTCACAAAGGTCAACACTGGCGGAGCCCCTTACTCCATATTCGTATTCTCGGGTCTTCTTCCGTGGATCTTCTTTTCGAGTTCCATAACCAACGCGGTTCATGGGATCGTGGCTTATCCCGGTCTGCTGACCAAAATGTATTTCCCACGAGAAATTATTCCTTTGTCATATTTTGCGGTGGGCGTGACCGACTTCATAATTGCTTCGACCATTCTTGCCGGAATGCTCGCCCATTACCGCGTTGCACTCACTTGGAATTTGTTCTACGCGATCCCAATTCTCGTCATTCTCGGCGCATTCTCCGCCGCGATGGCCCTGTTTTTAGCGGCCGTTCACGTTCGATTTCGCGATGTTGGCCTCGGCCTGCCATTTGTTTTGCAGGTGTGGATGTTCGCCACTCCCGTGGTCTACTCGCTGCAGGCCGTGCCGGAGCGCTTCCGCAGCTTCTACATGCTGGATCCTGTAGCGGTCGCGATCGACGGTTTCCGTGGGGCAGTGCTCTATGGGCGTGCCCCCGATGCTCGCATGCTGGCCGTAGCCGGGCTGGAGACGATCGTCGGCGTGACGCTGGCCTACGCCTTTTTCAAGTCGGCCGAGGCAACGATGGCCGATGTCATTTGAGGAACGCAATGATCGACCTGGCGCTGGATCGCGTTTACAAGAAATATAAGCTTCGCCGAAAGGGCAATTGGCCCAAGCGTTGGTACAGAGGCTTGGTAGAGCGTCCGGTTGAAATGTGGGCGCTCCAGGACGTCAGTTTTGAGGTAAAGCAGGGCGAGGCCCTCGGCATTGTTGGCCACAACGGCGCCGGAAAGACGACGATATTAAAGCTGCTCTCCAGCATCACCGTTCCAACCCGCGGCCAAATCACCATTCGCGGCAGGCTCGCCGCCCTGATCGAGGTTGGCTCCGGATTCCATCCTGAACTTACCGGTCGTGAAAACGTCTTCCTTCATGGCGCCATGCTGGGCATGCGACGATCAGAGATTGCCCGAAAGATGGACAGCATCGTCGACTTCTCAGGCGTGGAAAAATACATTGATGAACCCGTTAAACGGTATTCTTCCGGAATGTACGTCCGCCTGGGGTTCTCCGTGGCGGCTCATCTTGAACCCGATATTGTGTTGCTGGACGAGGTGCTCGCCGTGGGCGACGTCGCGTTTCAGACAAAATGCCTCGATCGCATTTCCACCCTGAGGAAAAATGGGGGGACGATCGTCTTTGTTTCCCATGACCTCGCTTCGATCTATCGCATTTGTGACCGGGCAATCCTCCTGGATCGTGGACGCATGCTGATGGACGGCGCTCCGCGCGCGGTTGTGGATACCTACCAGAGCATGACATTCGGCGATCCCGAGCCACCAGCGGAGTCGCAACCGCGCGCTGGAAAGGCGGCGGAGTGCCTCAGCGTGGGCTTTTGCGCTCCGGATCCCGCCGATGCTGTGCGAACTGGCTACCCGATGGTTGCGCATCTGCGGTATCGCGCCACGACCACGATCGCCAACGCAATATTTCGGATCTCTATCTATTGGCCCAGCGGATACCTTTGCGCCCAGCTTTCCAATGAATCCTCCGGCTTCGGCGCGAACCTTGAACCCGGCCACGGCGAGATCACTTTCGAATGCCCCGTGTTGCCGATCCAGCCCGGACTCTATCGCGTCGACCTTGCTATCGAATCAGGCGGGCGGGAACTCGACTCGCGACTGCATTGCGCAACTCTCTGTGTCGAAGCCGGTAAATCGGCGATGGGAGATTTCTATATCGAGAATGTGTGCAGCGTTCGGAGGTGTTCTCGTTAACCTAAACGACTCTTCAAGATGCCGGTCACTGTAGGTAATGATTCTCATCCTCGTGGGACAATATTGTTTTGAACTTGTCTCTCTCAACCAAGCTGGATTCTGCCTGCGTGTTCCGGTTGGAATAGCGTAGGCGTCTGGAGCGACACCTTCAGTTTGTGGCTGTATGCGCCGAAGGCCTGAGCCCGCCACAAGGAAACTCAGTTGCAGAGGTCCCTATGTCGCTGGTATTCAGTTCTCAACTTGGGAAACTGGATTGGCCTCAATGAGTGAAATGGAGATTTGCAACAACCGCGAGCCTTGGCGGACCGGTCGCGTTACGAGTGCGGCCCTTGCTCGAAAGGTTGAGAGTGACTGTCCGACTCTGCTGCTTGACGAGTGGGACGCAACGGCTCGGGGTGGTCCAGAGTTTTCAGAGACACTTCGCGGCATCCTCAACTCGGGACAGCGGCGTAATGGCAAGGTGTCAGAGGTGTGGACCCAAGAGCGCTGGATACCAGCCGACAGACTTCCGCGTGTTCTGTCCAAAAGTCATTGCGGGCATCTAGGGAGCTGCCAGACACAATCGCCGATCGATCCATTCAGATCCGTCTGAAGCGGAAAGGCCCCGGGGAGAAAGTCGATAGGTTTCGCACCAAGCTGGTATTGGGCGATGCGAACCGGCTGAGGGTTCGACTGATGGCTTGGATCTAAGAACATCTAGAGAGCCTGTAGGACGCTCGCCCGGAACTTCCCGAGTCCTTGTCCGACCGCCAACAGGATGGGGCCGAACCACTGCTCTCCATCGCGGACGCCGCTGGTGGCAGTTGGCCTTCTCAGGCGCGTGCCGCTCTGATGGCGCTCTGTTCGAGCAGTAACAGCGCGGAGGAGAGCCACGGAGCGATACTCCTGGCTGACATTCGAGACATATTCTGGGAGACCGACGCGGAGGAATGTCTTCGAGAGTGTTGGTTGATGCTCTATACGGTAGCGACCACGCCGAACCACTACATCAAGGCCGCATCTCCCGATGCGATCGCGGCAATGAAGCAGTTTTCCGAAGCTTTATTGTGCTCCACTTGTGCTCCAGATGGAGACGTTTAAGGCCAAGCGTTCAGACCAGTAGGAGTTGTTAAGTGCCTACCTATGAGTGAACTGGCGGAGAGGGAGGGATTCGAACCCCCGGTACCCTTTCGGGTACGCCGGTTTTCAAGACCGGAGCCATCAACCACTCGGCCACCTCTCCGCTTTGCTGCGCCTGTGCAGACGCGACACAATTCGGCCGCTTCTGGGTAGTTTACAACAGGCGCGAGCAATCTTATGGTCGCGCCAACAGGCCGAACGCCCGAGAATGAAATTCCATGGCTTCGTCGAAGTGCGACAGAAAATAGGTCAGGCTGTGGTCGCCCGGGTACGCGTGATATTCATGTTTCACGCTCTCTTTTTTTAATTCGTCGTGCAGAACCGCAGCGCCTTTCTCGAAGCCGTAGTTGTCGTCCTGTCCACAGTTGAAATAAATGGCGGTCTTTCGCAGTGCCGCGGCATTTCTTTTCGCCAAAACGAATGGGCTGTTGTCATTCCAATGGGGAACGTCGATCGGGTTACCGAAAACCGCTGCCAGTACTCCTGCAAGTGGTGCGCCGGTCCGCGATGCGGAGTCCAGTTCCTGCGGCGATTCGGTGATGAGTGCTGCGCTCTGCGCACTCACCGCTGAGAACAATTCAGGATGCGCCAAGGCCATGCGCAAGGCGCCGTAGCCGCCCATGGAAATTCCGCTGATGGCCCGACCCTCACGGCCGGGCAGGACGCGATACTTGCCCTCGATATGCGGGAGGAATTCCTGCAGAAAAAAATCGCTGTAGCGCACCGAGCCGTCGGCGGAGTTGATGTAGAAGCTGCGTCTGCCTTCGGGCGTGGCGATCAGGAAATCGCCCATTTTATGCTGTTTGCGGAGATCGTCGAACAGGCTCCAGCCGCCGCCGTTGAACAGGGTCTGCTCGTTATCGCCCAGGCCGTGCAGAAAATAGAGCACTGGATAACGGCGTGGGGGACTCTGTGTCGCACCGGCATCGTAACCGGCTGGCAGGTAGACGCAATAATGAACCACCTGTTTGAGGATGTGGCTGTTAAGGGCGCTGCAATCGATGCGGCTTTGAGCGCTCGCCGACGTGCCAGCGGCCACCAGGAGTAAGACGCCAAGCCTGAGGGCGCGGATCATGCAGATCAGTTTACTCGTAGCGCAGCGCCTGCACGGGATCGAGTTTGGCGGCGCGTCCGGCGGGATACAAGCCGGAAACCAGGCTGACCAGGAATGAAAAAATGATGCTGAACACTACCAGCCACAATGGCACAGCCCAGAAATGCTCCGGAGGCAGGGACTGACTCTTGAGCCAGATGTTCGTTCCGAAGTTGATAATCTGGCCGATCGCCCAACCCAGCGCAACCCCTACAACCCCGCCCAGGATGCCCATCGCACCAGCCTCAGCGAAGAAGAGTTTTCTTATGTCCCCGTCGCTGGCGCCGATGGCTTTCATGATGCCGATTTCGCGGCGCCGCTCAAGAATCGCCATGACCAGCGTGTTCACGATTCCGATGGATGCAACCGTCAAAGCCAGGCTGCCAAAAATTCCCAGGAATGCATACAAAACTCGAAAGACCTGCCGCAAACTATTGCTCGCGTCGAGAATCGAGAACGTATTGAACCCCATTTTCTTGATGGCGTCTTCCACGAGTTGCACCTGAGCCGGGTTCTTGACCCGCACGCTGACGGATGAGTAGACAGGTTGATCGGCCGCCGCTTGGGAAATCTCGCGAAGATCGGTGGGTTGCATCACGTGCAGACTCTCGGCCAACCCCAGCGGCAAAAATACCTTGGCCCGCATTGGACCGCGCATCGTCTCCGGGTCGAGATCGGATACGCCGACAATCCTGAGCTTCTGCTCGCGCGATACCACGGAATACGCAGCACCCTCGACGCTCGCGTCGGCAGAGGTCGCATCGTTGCCGCGGAGAGGAGGTTGACCGGCAGGTGCAGACTGACGCTGCGCATACCGCATGATCAATTCCCTGCCCAAGAGCGGCTTCGCCAGTTCGCCAACGCTCGGATCGGCGGCTCCCAGGGGCGGCGTCTTTCCTAGCAATTCCTCGGCAAATGACTTTTGCAGAATGACCTCGGCGGCTAAGTCGGATGAAAAGAAATTACCTTGCATCCCATCGAAGGCGTCGTTTGACTTTGCCGACAGAGGCAATGCGGAAATCATGGTTAGATGAGGCTTGTCTTCGTAGCGCAACTCCGTGACGAAGCGAATGTCTGGATAAGCCTCGCTCACATTGGGCAGGCGCTCCATTTCCTGCCGAGCCGGCTCGTCAAGAACACGGCTTTCTCCCGGCGTGGGACCTTTGCGCTCCTCCTCGCGTCCCATTCCGCGCAGGTCGCGCCGCGAAGAAACCAGAACGGTGTCGAACAGTCCCGACTTCGCTAAACGTCGCGATAACAATTGCTGCAAGCCGGTGCCAAGCGAGAGCATTGCCACCAGCGACGCGACTCCCACGGAGATGCCCAACGTTGTGAGCGAATTTCGCAGCACGGACTCGCGCAAATTCCGCAGTGCCAGTTCCGTCAGGTCTGGAATCTTCACGACTGTCCTCCCTGAATATTCTCAGAATCGACAGTCGGCCGGTTCGTCCGATCGTCAATCAGCTTTCCGTCGGCCAGAAAGATCATCCGCTTCGCGTAGCGCTCGGCCAGGACGCGTTCGTGCGTCACCATCACAACCGTCATTCCCAACTCCTGATTGAACTCGCGAAGCATGTTCATGATTTCGGTTCCGGTGTGGCTGTCGAGATTTCCGGTGGGCTCGTCGGCCAGCAGCAGTTGAGGACGGTTGATCAGGGCGCGCGCCAACGCAGCTCTCTGCTGTTCGCCGCCTGAGAGTTCGCTGGGACGATGATTGATGCGCGAACGCAATCCCACTCGCTCCAGGGCTGCGCTTGCCAGTTCCTGGCGCTTGTTCCGGTCGACCTCGGCGAAGCGGAGCGGGAGTTCCACGTTTTCCGTGAGCGTCATGCTGGCGATCAGATTGAACGACTGAAAAACCATGCCCACCACGTGCAGCCGGTACTTGGCGAGTTCTTCGCGTGTGAGTTTTGCCAGATCGCGGTCCTGAACGACCACACTGCCCGACGTCGGACGATCGAGCCCCGCAATCAGATTTAACACGGAAGACTTGCCGGAGCCGGAACTTCCGAGGAGCGCGACAAAATCTCCGCTTCGCACTTCGAGCGAGACGCCATCCACGGCGCGGATGAGGGTTTCGCCCATACGGTAATGACGGCAGAGATTTTCACTGCGGATCGCGACTGTAGCACGCGAGAGAGAGACTGGAGAGGCCGTGGTCATGTCTTTGGCGCTAGGTCACTGACGCTAGCGAATCTCTCCCCGCAGCACGCGCATCGCGTCGCCTGCCTTCTCGTCGCCGTTCTTGGGGCCTGCACCGTTGCCATTCACTGCGACGGCGTCGCCCTCGCCGGGCGCCAGGAATAGATTTTCCTCGACCCCATGCTGCCGGGTGTAGAGGTCATAGTAGCGGCCGCGTGCGGCGTAGAGCTGTGCGTGCGTGCCGCGCTCCACGATCTGCCCCTGTTCCATCACCATGATCTGATCGGCGCGGCGAATCGTCGAAAGGCGATGCGCAATCACGAACGTGGTGCGCCCCTGCATGAGATAAGAAAGGCCCTGCTGGATCATCTGCTCCGATTCTGAGTCGAGGCTGGAGGTGGCTTCGTCCAGAATCAGAATGCGCGGCTCGGCCAGAATGGCGCGGGCAATCGAGATCCGCTGCCGCTGGCCGCCCGAAAGTTTCACGCCCCGCTCACCCACCACCGTGTCGTACCCTTCGGGGAACGACTCGGCGAACTCGTCGACGCGGGCGATGCGGCAGGCGCGCATGATTTCTTCCTCGCTCGCATCGGGACGGGAGAAAGCGACGTTGTCGCGGATCGTCCCGTCGAAGAGAAACGATTCCTGTAACACGACACCCAAACGCGTGCGATAGGAATCGAGCCGCACGGTGCTCAGGTCCACGCCGTCCACAAGGACGACGCCCTTCGAGGGTACATAAAAAGCTGAGATCAAACCGATGGTCGTCGACTTTCCCGAGCCCGACGAGCCAACGAGAGCCGTCACCGTACCAGGCTCGGAGCGGAAGGAAATATCGCGGAGAACGTCGTGCGTGCCGTCATAACTGAAGGTCACATTAGCGAATTCAACCGTCCCGACGATGTCGCGAAGTTGCACGGTGCGTTTCGGATCCTGATCCTCGGGGCGCTCTGCCATGATCTCCTGGGTGCGCTCCAAACCAGCCAAAGCTTCGGTGATCTGGGTACCAATCGAGACTACCTGCATGATTGGCGCGATCAAAAAGACCAGGTACAAATTGTACGAGATGTAACCGCCAGGGGTCAGAGTATGCGCTACCATCTGATTTCCGCCGACGTACATCGTCGCGGCTCCGACCACTCCGAGCAGGACGCTGGCTGAAAGACCCATCAGCGACGTGGCCGTAAGCGTGCGCATGACGTTGTCGAGCAAGCGGCGTACTCCGCCGGCAAAAATTTTCTCCTCGCGCTCTTCCGCGTGATATCCCTTGATCACCCGCACACCGCCGAGCGATTCGGTCAGGCGCCCGGTCACCTCGGCATTGATCTTGCCGCGCTCGCGGAATATAGGTCGGATGGTTGCAAACGCCCGGTTCAATGCGAACGCGAAACAACCCAGGGAGCCGATTGCGATCAAGGTTAGAGGTGCGCTGGTCTTCAGTAGTAATACCAGCGCAATGCCGGCCGCGACCAAGCCACCGGCAAAGTCCACCAGACCTGTGCCCAGCAGATTGCGGACGCCCTCCACGTCGCTCATGATGCGCGAAACCAGAGCCCCGGTTTTATTGGCGTCGTAAAACGCAACAGGCAGGCGCGAGATGTGGGTTTGCACCTGTTCGCGCAGATCGGCAATCAGGCGCTGGGCGGCCTTCGACAGCAACTGCGTCAAGGAAAACGAAGTCACGCCCTGAACTAGCGTCGCCAGCAAAACCGACAGCACCAGAGGCCGCAGCAGCCCGGTCTGATGCTTGCCGACGACATTGTCGATCAGGAATTTCGACGAATAGGGCAAAACGAATCCGGCGACTTTGTTGATCACCATCAGCACGAAGCCCAGCGCGAGCAGTCCGCGGCGCGGACGCATCAACTTCCAGACCTCCGGCCAAACCGCCTTCAGGCGCTTGATCTTCGGGGGCTTCGCGGCTTCTTTGACTGGGGAACTCAATCTAGTGTTTGATTCCGTCGGGCCGGATTCGCTTCAATGATTACTGCATTGTCACATATCTTCGAGTGCAGCGCAGGGTGAACGCAGGGTGAGCGCAGGAGGTCCGCCGGATGCCGCCTGAGCGCACCGCCCTGTGACAGGCGGCCTGCCGACGTTGTATCCTCGGGGCGTGTCCCGCCCGTTTCCGCCGGACCGTTCACCGACCTGGGGCCTGCTGCTGGGCTTGCTCATTACGCTGTCTGCGGTAGTGGTATATTCGGCCTATATCAGCTGGCAGGTGACCGGGCTGCGCCGGGTGCAGACCGGACTGGTCGACCGCAACCGCAAGGATTCGCTGCAGTTGCTCAGAATCCAGAACGACCTGAACCTGCTCGCCGTGGCCATGCGCGACATGGTGAGCGGCGACGAGGGTTATCCTCTAACCGCGTGGTCCGCGCAGTTCCAGCGGATTCGGACCGATCTGGACGATGCCATGGGCCGGGAGGCGGGATTTGCCGCAGCCAGTCGGACTCCCGAGCAGAGCGCGTTTCTCGCGGGAAATTTTAGTCAGTTTTGGGATGCCGTCGACCGAATTTTCGCCCTCGCCCGCGACGGGAAAGAAAAAGAGGCGCGCGAGCAGATCCAGCTTTCCCTGCAGGAACGGCAAGCGGCGCTCAGTTCGGCGGTGGCCCGGTTGCTGGTGCAGAACAGCGAGAATGAAGAGCAGGCAGGCGAGCGCATCGTTCAAATTTACGACCGGGTGCAGCGACAGGTTTACGTTTTCCTGGCCGCAACCCTGCTGGCGATCGTGCTGAATGGTCTTTCGGTGATTCGCTGGAACCGGCAGCTGTTCGCTCGCTTGGCTGAGGTTTCCGAGCGCCGCAGCGAACTGGCGCAGAAGCTGATTACCACGCAGGAATCCACGCTGCGCTACATTTCGCGCGAACTTCACGATGAGTTCGGCCAGATACTGACGGCCGTTGGGTCCATGCTGCGCCGCGCGGGGACACACGCGCCGGAGGGTTCGTCGCTGCGAGCCGATCTGCAGGAAGTTCTACAGATCGTGCAGACTACCCTGGAGAGCGTGCGCAGCCTCTCGCAGGCGCTGCATCCGGTGATGCTCGACGAGGCTGGCCTCGAGAGCACGCTCGACTGGTACATTCCTACCGTAGAACGACAAACCGGGATTGCCATATCCTATGAGAAGCAGGGTGTGCCGTTTCCCGTGGATGGCAGCGCGGGTGTGCATGTTTATCGCGTGCTGCAGGAAGCGCTGAACAATGTGGCACGGCACTCCGGCGCCAGGCAGGCTTGGGTGCGTTTGCAATTCTTGCCCGATGCGCTTGAACTCGAAGTGGAAGATCATGGTGCTGGGTTCGGGGAGCGGCCGAAAAATCGCGGTATCGGACTGGTAGCGATGCGTGAGCGTTCCGAATTGATGGGCGGGCAAATTATTTTTTCGCGTCCGGCGGAGGGTGGCACCCGGGTTCATCTGGCGGTTCCGAGGGAGAAGGTAGAGTCTTATGGAAAAGAAGATCACAGTATTGCTGGTGGATGATCACAGCCTGGTGCGGCGCGGTTTTCGCCGCATGCTGGAGGATGAAGCCGACATGGAAGTGGTCGGAGAAGCGGGCAATGGAGAGGATTCCATCAAGCTGGCGAAAGATCTTCATCCCCATGTGGTGGTGATGGATTGCGCTTTGCCGGGAATGAATGGGCTGCAAGCGACCCGGCAGATTATCGAGGATTCGCCGCAGACTGCGGTTCTGATGCTCAGCATGCATACCGAGAGCACATGGGTGCGGCAGGCAATTGACGCGGGTGCGAAGGGGTACGTTCTCAAGAACGCTCTGGAACTGGATCTCGGAGCCGCGATCCGGAAGGTGGCCGCGGGAGAGACCGTATTCGATCCGACGCTGGAACAACGGTCCGCGCTGAAGGGAGAGCGCAGCGCGGCGCTTACTCCGCGCGAACTGGAAGTGCTGCAGATGATTGTCGACGGGAAATCGAACAAAGAGATTGCGACCGCGCTCGATCTCAGTGTCAATACGATCGCCGTGCACCGCGCCAACATCATGAACACGTTGGGAATTCACAAGACCGCGGAGCTGGTGGTGTACGCGATTCGCGCTGGGCTGGTGAGCGTTCCGTGACATGCTCCGTGAATCGCTCCCTGAGTCGCAGGGCGTTCCTATGGGGAATGGCGGGGCTGGCGTCTTGGTCGCAACTACCCGGCCTGCGGGCGCTGGCGGCGCAGACTGGGGCGACGCAGACTGGCGCTACGCCGACTCCGGGTTTTCGTTTCACCGACGTGACCAGCGCGGCGGGGATCCAGTTCCAGCATAATAGCGGAGCCTTCGGCGGGAAATTTTTGCCTGAAACTCTCGGCTCGGGATGCGCCTTCCTCGACTACGACCGGGACGGCTGGCAGGACATTCTGCTGATCAACGGTACCGACTGGCCGGGCCACAAGAAGCACCGCTCCACGCTGCGTCTCTATCACAACAACGGCAATGGCACTTTCACCGATGTTACAACGCACGCCGGACTCGATGTCGAAACGTACGGCATGGGCGTGGCAGTCGGAGACTACAACAACGATGGCTTCCCTGACATTTTGATCACCTGCGTAGGGCAGAACCGCTTGTTCCGCAACACCGGCAAGGGCACGTTTGTCGATGTGACCACGCCCAGCGGACTGGGGAAGCGCGAGGGGTTCAGTACGTCCGCGTTGTGGTTCGATTACGACCGCGACGGGTTGCTCGATCTCTTCGTATGCAACTATGTGAAGTGGTCACCGGAACACGACGTGTTCTGCAGCCTCGACGGGAAACACAAGTCGTATTGCACTCCAGAAGCTTATCGCGGAGCCACCTGCTGGCTCTTTCACAATCGAGGCGATGGCACGTTCGAAGATGTCACGGCGGCGAGCGGAATTTTCGATAGCAGTTCCAAATCGCTGGGAGTGGCTTTGTTCGACAATAACCGCGATGGCTGGCCCGATCTTCTGGTCGCCAATGACACCCAGCCCAACAAGCTTTATCGCAACCAGCACAACGGCACATTTAAAGATGCTGCAGTGGAAGCCGGACTGGCTTTCAGCAGTGAAGGCAAGGCCCGCGCGGGCATGGGCGTCGACGTGGCGGATTTCGATAATTCCGGCACACCCGGAGTTGCCATTACGAACTTCGACAATGAAATGATCGGTCTCTACCGCGCCAGTGGGAAGGGTTTCGAAGACATCGCGCCGCAATCCGGAGTCGGCATCGCCTCCAGAAACAGCCTGGGGTTCGGCTGCGCTTTTCTGGATGCCAACCTCGACGGCTGGCTCGACTTCGCGGTGGCCAACGGGCACATCGACGAGACGGTGCGCAACATTCGCGGCAACGTCGGTTACGCACAACCGCCTCAGCTTTTTCTGAATCGGGGCAACGGAAGTTTTCGCGACGTTGCTGCGGAAGTTGGCGGAGAGTTCGATCAGCCGAAGGTCGGCCGCGGCCTGGCCTATGGCGATTTTGATCGCGACGGAGATCTCGATCTCCTGATCACCACCAACAACGGGCCAGCCTATCTATATCGCAACGACCAGCTGAGTGGGAACCACAGCATCCGCTTCCGCTTAGTGGGAACAAAGTCGAACCGCGACGGGATTGGCGCAACGGTTCGCGTGTTTGCTGGCGGCCTGACGCAGTCGCGACTGGTGAAGGGCGGCTCCAGCTATTTGTCGCAGTCCGAACTTCCCGTGACATTCGGATTGGAAAAGCGAGACCGCATCGAACGCGCCGTAATCGATTGGCCGAGTGGGCGAACCGAGGAGTACAAGAATCTCGCAGCGGGCCGCTGCTACGAGTGCACCGAAGGGAAAGGAATTGTCCCGCTGGATGGTTACTGAAAAAGGGCGGTAACTGGCAGGACGGTTACTTCGTGACATTCGCGGGCGAGCGCGGCGTGAGGCTTCCCGCCGCCGTCAGATCAATCTCCACCGAATCGTCCGCCCGCAGGAACAGCGTGCTCGGATTCTTCATTCCCCACTTCGCATAAGGAACCGTGAAGTGAACCGCCGCGCTCCAATGATCCGCGGACATCTCTACATCTGCCGGCACGGTGATTTCGCGATCGACCCCGTGAATCGTGAACATTCCGTGAACCTTGACGGAGGACTTGCCCTGGCGCGCCACAGAGCCTTCAACCTTGTCCGGACGAAATGCAATTTCCGGATAGCGGTCGCTCTCCAGAACTTCCTTATGCATCTTGCGGTCACGCATCCCGCTGCCGCTCTCGCCGCTGGTGGCGTCAACCACAATTTCGCCCGAGAGTTTTCCAGAAGCCGGATCAAGCTGCAAGGCTCCGTGCTTCAATTGAAAAGTTCCGTGCACGGTGTGGAGGACATCCCCAAGTGTGAACTTCACCGAGGTTTGCGTGGGGTCCAGTTGAAGCGCGGAACTCTGGAGCGCAGCACCCTGGGCCGCTGCTGCGATGACGGAGGCGCCCAGCAGAGCTAGAACTGCCGGCCAAAACCTGCTCCCTGAAAAACCTTTGTAAGCTTTCGGGCTGATCACGTTCATGGTGTCGATGCGGTCAACAGCCCCCATCCCAGAGTGAGCCCGTCACGCACCACGCGCAGCGGCGGCAGCGCTCCCACATGCAGTTCCAGGAATCGACGAAAAATCTCCGGCCGCTTCTCGAAGACCTGCAAGGTGCGATTCTGCAGCCAGGGACGTCGGTCGAGAGTAAGCATCAGCCGCGCCATGCAGAGCGGACGCCGGGCGAGCTTGCGATGTTCAGTCTGATAGCGTCTCAGGTCGCCGGACTCGAGGCAGCTCGCGAGGATAACCGCCTGTTTGAAAGCGAGACCCAGGCCTTCCCCTGTGATTGCATCGACGGTTCCGGAAGCATCGCCAATCAGCGCCACATTGCCCCGCCACACCCGCTTGAGCTTGCAATTGCCGGTAAGCGCTCCTCTTTCGGCGGACACGGTCTCGGCTCCAGCCAGTCGCACACTCAACTGGGGCAATGTAGGCAGACCTTCTTCCAGACGCAGGTTGGAATCATGCGAAGCCAGCGCCACGCAAACTTGTTCGCTGCTCACAGCCGTTGCGTATCCCTGACAGTGGCCGCCCCAGTACACTTCCATGTGATCGCTCCAGGGCGCCACGCGGTAATGCTGGCGGAAGGCGTATCGGAGGCGGGGCCGCGAGCTGGGATCGAGACCGGCCCAGCGGCGGACGCGCGAGTTTGATCCATCCGCGCCCACAATCCAGCGCGCCCGAACCACGCGATTGCCGAGATGCACGCCCTGCGGAGAAATGCCCGTCACCGCGGTCCGCCACAACAAGTCAGCGCCGAGTTGCTCTGCGCGCTCCACCATCAAGCGATGCAACGAAGGGCGGCGCACTGCAAGACCGTAGCCATTTCCTGGGAACGGGGCATCGGCGGACAGGGCAGCGCTCACAAAACGAATACCGCGGAACGGATGAGCATCGGCCGAGGTGAGGTGAATGCCCAGGCGCTCCAGCGCCGCACGTCCGTTAGGTAGCAAGCCTTCGCCGCAGGCCTTGTCGATGGGGGGCTGCGCGCCGTCCGCCACCAAAACCCGGAAGCCTCGTTCGCGCGCCGCAATTGCCGCCGCCAGGCCCGCGGGCCCTCCGCCAATCACGAAAACGTCGGTGGAGTCTGGTGCGAACTGACTCATGCTTATGCCCTTACATACTCTGATTTACCAGCGGAGCAGCAGCAGTTCCGAACAGAACCCCGGACCCATGGCCGCCAGCACACCCAGCGTGCCCGGCTGCGGACGCCGGTTTTTCATGACGTCTTCGAGTACGACCAGGACGGACGCGGAGGAGAGGTTCCCAACTTTCTTCAGGCAATCCCAGGAAGCATCGAGTTGCCCGTCGTGCAGATCCAATGCCGCCGCCGTTGCTTCCAACACTTTCGGCCCGCCGGTATGCAGGACCCAACTCCCAATGTCGCCGCGCTGGTGGCCGTGCTCGGCTAGAAACGCGTCCACGTCGTGCCCCAGATGCTCACGAATCAGCACCGGCACTTCCGGTGAGAGCGTGATGCGGAAGCCCTTTTCGGTCACCTTCCATCCCATCATCTCTTCAGTGTCAGGATAAAAGACCGATCGCGTCGCCAGAATTTCGGGTCCGGACGAGTTCAGATCGTCACCCGTAACGATCACCGCTGCCGAGCCATCAGCGAAGAGTCCGGAGGAAATCAGATTGGCCACCGAGAGATCGTCCCGTTGAATGGTGAGGGAACAAAGTTCGACCGATACCAAGGCGGCCGCCTGCGAGGGATAGGCGCGTACATAGTCCGATGCGCGCGCAATTCCCGCGGCTCCGGCCACGCAGCCCAGTCCAAAAATCGGCATACGTTTTATATTTGCCGGCAGCCCCATGCGGTTGATCAGCAGGGCGTCGATGGATGGGCTCGAAATGCCGGTGACTGAGGTAAAAATGAGCGCCCCCAGGTCGCCGGGTTCAAGTTCGGCGTGGTGCAGGGCGCGACACAGCGCTTGCTCTCCCAGTTCCTGCGCGACCTGAATCCAGATGTCATTCGCCTGGCCCCAGGTGGTGATCTCGTAATACTTCTCCGGGGGCATCGCCAGATGACGGCCTTCCACCGCCACGTTGCGGTGCAAGCGCGCCAGCATTTGCGGATTTCGCAGCTGATCGCCCCAGTACTCCTGAAGTTTTTCCAGCAGGAATTTCTGTGAATAGTAATGCTTCGGGAAAGCGCTCGTGGCGCTGGCAATTTTCATTGATGAATCCTGGTCCCGGGCACGGAGTCAGCGCCCTCACCTGCCTGGACATCTTGGTTTACAAAATTGAATGAACGAGGATGACCGAGCGCTATTTTCGGTTGTGTCCGCATGTTTCGTGCCGTTCAGTCTATTGTCCCAACGCCACTCGCAGCAATTGTCACCCGCCTGTTAAATCAAAGTTTAGCTCATGGCTGCCGAAAAATGTGCGCGCTCAATGGGCTCTCATCGCTCCCGCACTCCCCCTCGCAATCAGAGACTAGGGCGTGATTGCAATCGAAGTAGGCGTTCCCGGGAGCGTGTAGGTGGCAACCGATGTCAGCGTACCGCTACCGGTGTCCAGACTGAAAGACTGAATCGCGGGACTCTTCTGGTTCCCTACAAACAGATATTTCCCGGCCTTGTCGTTGGCCAATACACTCGGACCGGATCCCGTATCAAACGGATTCGTCGTCAGCCCGGTGAGGGCGCCATCGGAGCCGATGGAGTACCCCGCAACAGAAGTGGAGGCCTGATTGGCTACGTACAGATAGGTGCCGGACTTGTCGATCTGAAGCGCCTGCGGCCCAGCATAGGGTTGTCCGAACGGAGAATTGGCGAGCGGAGCCAGCGAGCCGGGCGGACTACCAGCCGCATTACCCGCCGCATTAATAGTGAATTCCGAAATGGAATCATCGATGTTGTTTGCGGTGTAAAGAAAACCGCTCTTGGCAGTGATCGCCAGTCCGTAAGGATTGATTCCAGTGGAGTAGGGAGATGTGGGAAGTACAGAAAGCACTCCCTGGGTCAGACTAAAGGCTTCGATGATTCCCTGGGATGTACCCCCGATCGAGACGGCGCCCGTGACGTAGAGAACTCCTCCCGACGGCGACACTTCCATGTTGATGGGAGAAAGACCGATGGGAGCGGTTTGACCGGAGGTCTGGAGAACTGGCGTTAAAGCGCCATTGCTCGCACTGATGGAAAACACCGAAATGTCGTTGGAGCCGGAGTTGCCGACGTAGAGAAAGGTCCCCGAGGCGTCCATCGCAATCAGGGTGGGAGCGTTGCCCACGTTCGTGCGCGGCGGGTTTTCAGTCAGCCCGCCTCCGCTCGAAATGTTAAACAGGGAGACATCGCCCTCACCGGAATTCGCGGCGTACAGGAACTTACCGGAAGGATGGATCACGAGCGCCTGAACCGCCAGGCCCGCGAGGATGGGACTTCCCACCAACTGCGTGAGGATGCCCGAGTTGGGGTCTTCGCGGTAGACCACAATCTCGTTGGATCCAGGAATCGCGACATACATATAATTGCTGCTGGTAGGACCACACCCCACCCATGTAGCCAGACTGACACAAACCAGGAACAAAGCCGCTGCTCTCTTTACCATCCGTAACTCCTGAAGGAATTTATCGAAAACGAAAAATCCGGAAATCGCTGGTCCCGGCAACCACCGGGAAGAAAGTCTCTCTAGCGGTACGATTCTTGAACTTCTATGCTGAACTCCTATCATACGGGACAAGCCGTCCCTTGCGCAGCCAGCGCGCGCCCCTATAGCTGCTGCGATGCAGGATTTCTCCAGCGAGGTTGCACAAGCTTACTAGTGTAGCCGACTTGATCCTTCGGAATGAAGGGTTTGTCGATATGCACATCGTCGACATGCACATCCGGGTCGCCGGTCGGTTCAATAGGCGATAAACGGTTGGCTGGTTCTGGTTAGTGAGCGGGGCTCGGGCGCGGAGTACTCGGCGATGAGGGCTGGGACAGGGGCTCCTCCTGCCCTCCCCGAAAGAATAAGCGCACCCGGTCGAGGTACACGTACACCACCGGCGTGGTGAAGAGCGTCAGCAACTGGCTCACGGCCAAGCCGCCGACAATCGTGATCCCCAGCGGCCGGTGCAATTCGGAACCAGTTCCCGTGCCCAGCGCCAGTGGCAACCCGCCCAGCAGTGCCGCCATCGTGGTCATCATGATCGGACGGAAGCGCAGGATGCAGGCTTCGTAAATGGCTTCCGCCGGCTTCTTGCCTTGCGTGCGCTCGACTTCAAGAGCCACGTCGATCATCATGATGGCGTTCTTCTTCACTAACCCTATAAGTAGGATGATCCCGATCATGCCGATCACGTTGAGCTCGTTGTGCGTCAAAAGCAGCGCCAGCAGCGCTCCCACGCCAGCTGAAGGTATCGTGGAGAGAATCGTAATGGGATGAATGTAGCTCTCGTAAAGCATGCCCAGCACGATGTAGACGGCGCCCAGCGCGGTGATGATCAGGATCAGCATATTGGAACGGGAATCCTGGAAAGCTTGCGCCGTTCCCTGCCAACTCGCCTGGATGGTGGACGGAAAGCCAATGCTGCTTTCCGCTTTCTCAATGGCATCCGTCGCCTGGCCGAGAGCGATCCCCGGCGCCAGATTGAACGAGATCGTGACCGAAGGCACCTGGCCCTGGTGATTTACCGCCAGCGGGGTGTTCGAGGGCTCAAAATGCGTGAACGCCGCGAGTGGCACAGGCGTTCCGGTGGTGGATCGCAGGTAAATATTCTGCAGCGCTTCCGTAGTCTGCTGGAATTGCGGCGCAACTTCCATGACCACGTGATACTGGTTCAGCGGCCGGTACATGGTCGAAACCTGCCTCTGTCCAAACGCGTCGTAGAGAGCGTTGTCCAGAGTCTGCGGCGTGATCCCCAAGCGGCTGGCGGTGTCACGATCGATGACCAGCTTGGCCTGCAGCCCCTTATCCTGCTGATCCGAATTCTGATCGCGCAGTTCCGGCAACGTTTTCATTTTCTGCAACAGCCGCGGCGCCCAGGTGTTCAGGTCGTCCAGGTTCGCACTCTGCAGCGTGTACTGATATTGCGCGTTGCCATATCGCCCACCGATGGTTAATTCCTGCGCCGACTGCAAAATCAGGGTTGCGCCGGGCACTACCGCCAGTTTGCCGCGCAGACGGTTGATCACGTCATCGGCGGTCGGGTACTTGCAAGCCTGCCAGAAGTGATCCTTCTGGCACGGGCCCCGCTGCTCCAGCGGCTTCAACATGACGAAGAATCGGCCCTGGTTCAGCGCCGAACCCCCACCCGTAAATCCACCCATGGTGTCGACTGCCGGATCCTTCAGCACGATGCTGGCGTAGCGCCTGATCTTATCGCTCATGGACTGGAATGAGATATCCTGCGCTCCAATCACCGATCCCTGAATGCGCCCTGTATCTTGCTGCGGAAAGAAGCCCGTCGGCACGATGGAGTAAAGGTAACCGCTCAATACCGCCACCAGGATGGTAACCACTCCGGTCAAGGGCTGGTGCGCCAGCACCCACTTCAGCGCATGCGAATAGATCGTCACAAGCCGGTCGAAAACCCATTCGCTGGTGCGATAGAAGACGTTGTGTTTTTTATTCTTCTTCTCGGACCTCAGAAATTTCGCGCACATGGTCGGCGTCGTGGTGAGTGAAACCAGCAGCGAGACCGCAATCGCGATGCTCAACGTCACGGCAAATTCGCGAAACATCCGTCCTACAATTCCGCCCATCATCAGCAGCGGAATGAATACGGCCACCAGCGACACGCTCATGGAAAGCACCGTGAATCCAATCTCGGCGGCTCCCTTGAACGTCGCCTGCACGACATCCATGCCGTGCTCCACATAGCGCGTAATGTTCTCCAGGACCACAATCGCGTCGTCGACCACGAATCCAGTCGAAATCGCCAGGGCCATGAGCGACAGATTGTCCAGGCTGTATCCCAGCAGATACATGCCCCCGAACGTTCCTACCAGCGAGAGCGGCACGGCGATACTCGGAATGATCGTCGCCCGCACCGTACGCAGAAACACGAATACGACCAGAATGACCAGCGCGATCGAGATCAACAACGTCTTCTCGATGTCTTTTACCGATGCCCGCACCGTAGTCGTGCGATCCATCACAACCGAGAGCCTGATCGCCGGCGAGATCGAGGATTGCAGATAGGGCAGCAGGGCCCGCACCCGGTCCACGGTCTCGATGATGTTCGCGCCGGGTTGCCGGAAGACGGGCAGGATGATGCCCGGTTTGCCATTGACCAGGCCGAGATTGCGCACGTCCGCCAACGAATCTTCGACCTCGGCCACATCTCCCAGTCGCACCGCCCCGCCGTTGTTGTAAGCCATGATCAGCGGCCGGTACTCGTCGGCGGTGAACAGCTGGTCCGTATCGGTGAAGGTATACGACGTCGTGTGGTCGGAGACCTGACCTTTCGGGCGGTTGGCGTTGGCGGCATTCAAAGCATTGCGCACTGTGTCGAGCCCAACCCCCAGCTTGTTGAGCAAGGTTGGATTGACCTCCGCGCGTACCGCCGGCTGCGCTGAACCCCACACAAAAACCTGCCCCACTCCGTTTACCTGAGAAAGCTTTTGGGCCAGGATGGAATCGGCTGCGTCGTACATCTGCGGGACGGTCTGGGTGTCGGATGTCAATCCCAGCAATAAAATGGGCGAGTCCGCCGGATTTACTTTGCGATAAGACGGATTGCTCGGCAGGTTCGCTGGCAACTGGCTGCGCGCTGCGTTGATCGACGCCTGCACATCGCGAGCAGCGGCGTCGATGTTCCGGTTCAGATCGAACTGCAGCGCGATTGAGGTACTGCCCAGCTGGCTCGCCGAAGTCATCTGATTCACGGCCGCAATTCGGCCGAACTGGCGCTCCAACGGGGTGGCCACGGAGGAGGCCATCGTCTGCGGATCCGCGCCCGGCAGCGAAGCCCCCACACCGATCACCGGGAAGTCCATTCTGGGCAGCGAAGCCACGGGAAGAAAATTGAAGGCGAGAATTCCCGACAGCAGCAGCGCCGCCGCCAAGAGTGACGTGCCAATCGGGCGCCGGATAAATGGAGACGAAATACTCATTTTCTTCTTAGCACAGCTAATCCGCCGGCATCGCCTCCGGAGGAATCTCATTGCCGATTCGATATCGCGAAAACTTCTGCGCCAGCCGGTCGAACCACAAATACACCACCGGCGTCGTATACAACGTGAGCAATTGGCTGAGCAGCAGTCCGCCAACGATGGTGATGCCCAGCGGCCGACGCAACTCCGCGCCGGTTCCCGATCCCAGCGCCAGCGGCAGCCCACCCAGCAACGCCGCCATGGTCGTCATCATGATGGGCCGGAAGCGCAGCAGGCACGCCTGATAAATCGCTTCCTCGGGCGGTTTGTGCTCTACACGCTCAGCCTCGAGCGCGAAGTCAATCATCATAATGGCGTTCTTCTTCACAATGCCGATCAGAAGAATGATGCCGATCAGCGCCACCACGGTCAGATCATTCCCCGTGATCATCAGAGCCAGAATCGCGCCGACGCCCGCCGAGGGCAGCGTGGAAAGAATGGTGACGGGATGAACGTAGCTTTCATATAAAACGCCCAGCACGATGTAGACCGTGATCACCGCCGCCAGAATGAGATACGGTTCCGATGCCAGCGAGTTCTGAAATGCTGCGGCTGTGCCCTGAAACGCCGCGTGGATGCTGAGCGGCAGCTGGATGTCCTTCTCGGCCTGCTGAATCGCATTGGTCGCGTCTCCCAGCGACGCGCCCGGCGCGAGATTGAACGACAGCGTGACCACCGGAAATTGCCCCTGATGATTGTTGGCAAGAGACGCGCTGCTCGACTTCATGTGCGTGAAGGTCGAGATCGGAACCGGCGCGCCACTAGTGGTTACACTGGCTCCGTTGGCTGTAGGTGCGCCGGAGTTGGCCGAAACCGTGCTGGGGCGGATGTAAATGTCTTTCAGCGCCTCCGGGGTCTGCGCGAAGCTCGGCAGCACTTCGAGGATCACATGGTACTGGTTCAACTGAGTGAAGATGGTCGAAACCTGGCGCTGTCCGAACGCGTCATACAACGTGTTGTCAATCGCCTGGGGAAAAATTCCCAACCGGGACGCGGTGTCGCGATCAATGGTGACGTTGGTCTTGAGCCCGCCGTTGAGTTGATCGGTGGCAACATCGGTGAGCGCCGGCAGGGTTTGCAGCTTGGCCACCAGCTTCGGGGTCCACTGCGCCAGTTCCTGCGCGTCGGCATCCTCGATCGAATACTGGAACTGGGTACGACTCACGCGATCTTCCACGGTCAGATCCTGCACCGGCTGCATGTATAGCGTGATGCCGTCGACCTTCGCAAGTTCGGGCTGCAGCCGTCGGATGATTGCCGAGGCATCGTCGGAGCGTTCGTCACGCGGCTTCAAATTAATCTGGATGCGGCCCTCGTTCGGCGTGGTATTCGTCCCATCCACTCCGATGAACGACGACAGGCTGTCCACCGCCTTGTCCTGCAGGATGATTTTTGCCAGCTCCTGCTGCCGCTGCGCCAGAGCCTCGAAGGAAATAAAATCGGGCGCTTCCGACACGCCCAGAATGACTCCCGTATCCTGCACCGGAAAAAATCCTTTAGGCACGATCACGTACAAAAAGAGCGTAAGAACGAGAGTTCCAAAGGTCACGAAAAGCGTAGTGGTCTGGTGCTTCAGCACCACTTTCACGGTGCGCCCATAAAAGGCAATGATCCGGTTGTAGTACTCCTCGGTGACCTCGTAGAAGCGGCCCTTCTCGCCTTCCTTGCGGTGTTTGAGCAGCTTGGCGCACATCATCGGCGTCAGCGTCAGCGAGACGCCCGCCGAAACCAGAATCGTTACGGCCAGCGTGACCGCAAACTCGCGGAACAGCCGGCCCACAATGTCGCCCATGAACAGCAGTGGAATCAGCACCGCGATCAGCGAAACGGTCAGCGAGACAATCGTGAAACCGATCTGTCCCGCGCCTTTCAAAGCTGCGTCGAGCGGCGAGTCTCCGGCTTCCAGATACCGGTCGATGTTCTCGATCATGACGATGGCGTCATCCACCACGAAGCCAGTGGAGATGGTCAGCGCCATCAGCGTCAGATTATTCAGGCTGTAGCCGAGCAGGTACATCACCCCGAAAGTTCCAATCAGCGAGAGCGGCACCGCCACGCTCGGAATCACTGTCGCTGCCAAATTCCGCAGGAACAGGAAGACCACCAGCACGACCAGCGCGATGGACAGCATCAATTCAAATTCCACGTCTTTGACCGAAGCGCGAATTGTGGTCGTACGGTCGGTAAGAATCTGCACCTTCACGGCGAGCGGCAGCGACGCCTGCAACTGCGGCAAAAGCTTCTTGATCCGGTCGACCACGCCGATGATGTTGGCGCCCGGCTGGCGCTGGATGTTGACGATCACCGCCGGCGTCAGATTCATCCAGGCTGCGAGCCGACTATTCTCGGTCCCGTCGATCACGTTCGCGATATCGCTGATTCTGACCGGCGCACCGTTGTGATAGGCGATCACAATCGGTTTATATTCGCTGCTGGAAAGAAGCTGATCGTTCGCCCCGATAGTGTAGGACTGCCGCACACCGTCGATCACGCCCTTGGCCTGGTCGACGTTCGCCTGCGCCAGAGCTGCACGCAGATCCTCCAGACTCAACCCGTAGGACGCGAGCGCGGTTGGATTCGCCTGAATGCGCACCGCCGGCTTCTGTCCGCCGCTGATCGAAACCAGCCCGACTCCGGGCAGTTGCGAAATCTTCTGCGCCAGTGAAGTGTCCGCGAGATCTTCTACCTTCGACAAAGGCAAGGAATCCGAAGTCAGCGCCAGCGTGAGAATCGGCGCATCCGCCGGATTCACCTTGTTATAGATGGGAGGATTCGGCAGATCTGCTGGCAGGTAGGTTGACCCCGAGTTAATCGCAGCCTGCACCTGCTGCTCTTCCACGTCAATGTTCTGATCGAGTCCGAACTGCAGCGTGATGACCGAACTGCCAAACGAACTGGTCGACGTCATCTGGCTTAGACCGGGCACCTGGCCGAACTGCCGCTCTAGTGGAGACGTGACCGACGAAGCCATCACGTCGGGATCCGCCCCCGGATAAAACGTCACCACCTGGATGGTTGGATAGTCGACCTCCGGGAGCGCCGATACCGGCAGTTGCAGGAATGCAACCCCACCCACCAGCAGCACGCCAAACATAAGCAGCGTGGTCGCGACCGGCCGGAGAATAAATAACCGTGAAGGACTCATGACCCCGAATTTCCCGAAGATGCTCCGGAAGCTGGTTTTCCAGAATCTGTTCCGGAATCTGATGTTGCGGAAGGCGTGCCCGCGCCATGGACCGGCGACACAGCCCGCCCGCTACTCGGCACGATCGGACTCGTACTGCGCGGTTGAATTGGGCTCCCACGTTGCAGCTTGTCCTGCCCGTCGGTCACTACCGTGTCACCGGGATTTACTCCGCTGGTGATCACAGTCGTGTCACCCTGCGTTAGCGAAATAGTAACCACTTTGTCCTGCACCGTCTTGTCCGAATTCACCGCGTACACAAACGTCCCCTGCGGACCGCGCAGAATTGCCGCCGTGGGCACGACTGTGCTGTTTTTGCGCGTCTCCAGCAGCAGGTTGGCATTTACGAACTGGTTCGGCCACAGCTGGTTGTCGGTATTGCTGAAAACCGCTTTGAGCTTCGCGGTGCCGGTGGTGGGGTCAATCTCATTGTCAATGGTCTGCAACTTGCCGGTAGCGAGCTTGGTCTGATCGTCGCGACTGAAAGCGTCGACTTCGAGCGTCCCCGCCTGCATGTGCTTCGACACATTGGGCAGCACATCCTCGGGCAGAGTGAAGATCACGGCGATGGGCTGCAGTTGCGTCAAGATCAGCATGGGATTCGTGTCCGAGGCATGAATGATGTTGCCCGGATCGACCTGCCGCAATCCGACGCGTCCGCTGAACGGCGCCGTAATATGGCAGTAAACGATGTTAAGTTTTGCAGTCTCGATCTGCGCCAGATCGGTGCGCACCGTGCCTTCGAGCTGGTCGGCCAGAGCTTTTTGCGTGTCCACTTGCTGCTGCGAAATGCTGCCGGAAGGGATCAGCGTGGTGTAACGATCAAGGTTCAGCTTGGCGTCGCGCAGTTGTGCTTGGTCGCGGAATAATTGCGCCTGCATCTGATCTAATTGCGCCTGGTAGGGACGAGGATCGATCTCGATCAAAGACTCGCCCTCTTTGACATTCTGACCTTCCCGGAAGTTCACTTTCATGATCTGTCCGTCGACGCGGCTCTTGATGTTGGCAGTGTTAAACGCCGTCACCGCTCCCAGGCCCGTCAGATAGACCGGCACATCCTGCTTCTGCACGGCGGCGATTGCCACCGAAACGGGACGCGGCGCCGCTGCCTGCGCCTTCTGCTGTTTGGAGTCGGCGTTGCTGCAGCCGACGATGAGGGCGCAAAGTGCAGTGAGAGCTAGGATCGTCGCGACGCGAGAAACGAGAATCGTGGTCGCGCAGGGCTTTTTTTCTCTGACATGATTCATATTCACAAGTTAGTCCGTAGCCGTTCTTTTCCCAACACAGGATAGGCGACCAAAAGTGCAAGTATTAGACGTAAGCATTGTAGGCTCGGTTGCGGCAACTTACCTGAGAGGCAGGAAATTTCCTCGCCCAGGGGCCTCCCCCTGAGGGCTCAGGCAGGAATCAGGAAAGCAGGCTGACAATGGTAAAATCGCCCCTAACCAGCATCAACCGAGGCCCAGCAGCAGGTCAAGACCGGGGCGAAGGTTTTACAAATCTTTACTCGCTTTGACTGTCCGTTAACATCAGGACGCCCTCAGGGTCGCCGGAGCCGGATGCTTCGTCTCATACGCCTGAATCTCTGCCTCGTGCTGCAGTGTAAGTCCAATGTCGTCCAATCCGTTGAGCAGGCAATGGCGAACGAATTCGTCCATGTAAAACTTGGCTTGGAATCCCTGCTCGTCGCGCACTTCGCATTTTTCCAGAGCAATCGTGACCTGGTAGCCGTCGATCTCTTTCGCTCGCTGCATGAGTTGCGCAACTTCATCCTCGCTCAACCGCACGGCGAGGAACCCGTTCTTCGTGCCGTTATTGGCGAAAATGTCAGCGAATGAAGACGAGATCACCGCGCGGAAACCGAAATCAGCCAGCGCCCACACCGCATGCTCGCGCGACGATCCACAGCCAAAATTCTTTCCCGCGACCAGAATACTTGCGCCTTCGTAGCGCGGCTCATCCAGCACGAAGTCCGCGTTCTTCTTTCCATGTGCGCCGAATCGCCAGTCGTAAAAAAGAAACTGGCCGAAGCCAGTGCGCTCAATTCTTTTCAGAAACTGCTTGGGGATGATCTGGTCGGTGTCCACATTGACCCGATCAAGCGGCGCCACGCGGCCGCGATGGATAGTGAATGGTCTCATTGCATATCCCCCTCTTCTTCATTCCTGCCGATGGATGGCGTCATCCCGAGCGGAGCCGTTCTTTTCGGGCGGAGCGAAGGATCTCGCGTTTACTCACTGAAATTTCCAATTCCTTATATCCGTAAAATGTCCCGCAATCGCCGCCGCCGCCGCCATCATCGGGCTCACCAGATGCGTCCGCCCTCCACGCCCTTGCCGCCCCTCAAAATTCCGATTGCTGGTGGAAGCGCAGCGCTCCCCCGGCTGCAAAATATCCGGATTCATCCCCAGGCACATCGAGCATCCTGACTCGCGCCATTCGAATCCGGCATCCTGAAAAATCCGATGCAGCCCTTCTTGCTCGGCGGCCCGTTTCACTGTCTGCGATCCCGGCACCACCATCGCCCGAACTTTCGCGCTGACGTGATGTCCCTTCGCGACGCGCGCCGCCGCCCTTAAATCCTCAATCCGTGAATTCGTGCACGATCCGATGAACACGCGATCGATGCCAATGTCTTCAATCCGTCGTCCCGGTTCCAGCCCCATGTATTGCAAGGCGAGTTCGGTGGCGCGCCGGTCGGCGTCCTGCAAGCCTTTGACCTCCGGCACGCGCCCCGTGATCGGAGCCACCATCCCGGGATTCGTCCCCCAGGTCACGAACGGACAAAGCTGCGCCGCATCGATCTCAACCACCTTGTCGAATGAAGCCCCATCCTCCGTCGGCAGGCTCCGCCAATACGCGACGGCCTTCTCCCACTCCGCGCCTTGCGGAGCGAATCGTTTGCCCTTCACGTACGCGATGGTCGTCTCATCTGGCGCAACCATCCCCGCGCGCGCGCCAGCCTCAATGCTCATATTGCACAACGTCATGCGCCCTTCCATCGAAAGCCCGCGCACCGCCAGACCGGCGTATTCGATCACGTGTCCGGTCGCGCCATCAGTGCCGATCTGCCCAATGATCCCGAGCGCGAGATCTTTCGCCGTCACGCCATCCGCCAGCTTCCCGCGCACATCAATCTTCATCGTCTTCGGAGTCTGCTGCGCCAGGCACTGTGTCGCCAGCACATGCTCGACTTCCGACGTGCCAATCCCGAAAGCCAGAGAACCAAAAGCCCCGTGCGTGCTGGTATGGCTGTCGCCGCAAACAATCGTCATCCCTGGCTGCGTCAGCCCCAGTTCCGGACCGATCACATGCACGATCCCCTGCTCCGGCGAATCCATGTCAAACAGCCGTATGCCAAATTCCTTGCAGTTCGACTGCAATGCCGCGATCTGCTTGGCGGCAATCAGATCGGTAATGGGAGTTCCGCGAGGCTCGGTAGGAATATTGTGATCGACGGTAGCCACCGTGCGCTGCGGTTGCCGGACTTTCCTGCCGGCCGCTCGCAAGCCATCAAACGCCTGCGGCGAAGTCACCTCATGCACCAGATGCATGTCGATATAAAGGATGGGCGACCGCCCCGCGGGCTGCGCCACCATGTGCGCATCCCAAATCTTCTCGAATAATGTCTTGTTCTGTGCCATCAAATTGTCTGTCCACTATCCACTAAACACTACCCACTGCCGTTCTATCGCGGCGTCGTAATCGCGCCCTGAGACGCCGACGACACCAGCGCCGCATATTTCGCGAACACGCCCTTTGGATATCGCGGCTGCGGCGCCTTCCACTGTGCCATGCGTTGCCGCAATACTGCGTCGCTGACTTCGACCTCCAGCACGCGCTTCTGGACATCGAAATGAATGATGTCGCCGTCGCGCACGCCAACGATGGGACCTCCCAGCGCGGCTTCGGGAGAAACGTGGCCCGCCATCAACCCGCGAGTCGCGCCACTGAAGCGGCCATCGGTCAACAGCGCGACCGAGCCGCCGAGACCTTCGCCGACAATCGCCGCCGTTACACCCAGCATCTCGCGCATGCCCGGACCGCCCTTCGGCCCTTCGTTGCGAATCACGACCACATCTCCGGACTTCACCTTCTTCGCGGTGACTGCGGCCATCGCGTCTTCTTCGGATTCAAACACGCGCGCCGGGCCGCGATGCTCCAGCCGTTCATGCCCGCTGATCTTGGCCACACACCCTTCAGGCGCAAGATTTCCCTTGAGAATCACGAGCCCGCCAGTCGCCTTCAACGGCTTATTCAACGGAACGATCACTTCCTGTCCCGGAGTCTCAACCGCACGCTCCGCCTCGGCACCGATGGTAAGACCGGTAACAGTCTGCGCTGAAGCATGCAGGTATTTCCCGTTCAGTAATCGCTTCGCCAGCAGCCCGATGCCGCCCGCGCGATGCATATCCGAAGCTACAAAGCGCCCCGATGGTTTGAGATCGGCAAGCAAAGGAGTGCGCTCGCTCACGGTTTGAAAATCGTCAATCTCCAGCGTGACTCCCGCTTCCCGCGCAATCGCGAGCAGATGCAGCACTGCGTTGGTCGATCCTCCACTCGCGGCCACCGACGCAATCGCATTCTCGAAGGCATCGCGGGTCAGAATGTCGCGGGGCTTGATTCCTTTTTGCAGGACATTCATCACGACCTTGCCGCAGTCGAATGAAATCTGGTCTTTTTGCGGATCCATTGCCGGCACGCTGTTGAAGCCCATCGGCGAGAGCCCAATGATCTCCATCACCGTCGACATGGTGTTCGCGGTGTATTGCCCGCCGCACGCGCCCGCGCCAGGACACGCCGCATCTTCGAGTCCGCGCAGATCCGCGTCACTCATTTTTCCCGCCATGTTCGCGCCGATGGCTTCGTATACATCCTGAATGGTTACATCTTTTCCGCGATAGCTGCCCGGTGCGATCGTCCCGCCGTAGAGCACCATCCCCGGCAGGTTCATGCGCGCCAGCGCCATGGCCGCCGCCGGAATTGTCTTGTCGCATCCCACCACGCAAACCACCGCATCAAACATTTGACCGCGGCACACCAGTTCAATCGAGTCGGCGATCAGTTCACGGCTTACCAGCGACGCCCGCATGCCTTCGGTTCCCATGGTCTCGCCGTCAGAGATCGCGATGGTATTGAACTCCATCGGCGTGCCGCCAGCCTCGCGAATCCCTTCCTTAACCTTGGCCGACAATCGCCGCAGATGAAAGTTACACGGCATGGTTTCAATCCACGTGTTGGCCACGCCAATCAAAGGACGGCTGAGAGCGGCATCGTCGAATCCGATGGCCTTGAACATGGCGCGCGCCCCCGCCCGGTCGCGCCCTTCCGTGATGCCGCGGCTAATGTGCTTGAGATCCATAGGTCAGAGATTACAAGATGCGCGGTAAAGATGTGAAACGCGCGAGCCTTTCCTTCGTGCCCCTTCGTGTCCTTTGTGGTCAATGCCTTTTCTTAGCGAAAAAAACGGGGAACCCGCTAAGCAGCAGGCTCCCCAAGATGCATGACGCTGCCCAGGAGCCGTCATGCTTGCCCAGCTATTCCAAACTTTGCCTATGCCCGGGCCGCCGCGCGCGCTTCGTCCAACGCCACGCCCGCAGGAGGATGCGCAGTCCACGTATCGGCCGCCGCCCCAGAGTTCACCTTGATGACATCGGCAATGCTGTACCACTCGCGGAAAAGCTGGCCGACCTGCTTCTGATTCACCTCAAGCGACAGCGTGACTTGATGATCGTGCTCGCTCGGTTCGGCGTGCACCGCTGGCAGATCGAGCGCCCGCCGCGAAGCCGCGTTCAGAATGCGCATCAATGTCCCCTGCGTATTGCGATAGCGAATATGAAAACTCTGCATAGATTCTCCATCCAGTTCTTTGTAGCGCCGGCGTCCTCGCCGGCTGTCCGGCGGGCATTCTGCCCGCCGCCCGCCCGGCTCTACTGCGTGGGTTCCTCTTCCAGCAACATCTCCGAAAGCGCCGCGCCCGCCGGAACCATCGGAAAAACATTGGCCTCCGGCGCGCAGTCAAACACCAGCAACTCCGGCTCGGTTGAACGTAGAAATCGATCGATCTCGTCCCCCGTCTCGCTCGAAACCGGAAACTCGCGCATGGCGTCCTCGTTCAGCCGGAAGCTGTGAATCTTGTACGCCTTCGCGATCTCCACAAAATCCGGATTGTCGCTCAGGTCGGTCTCGGCATAATTGCGCTGATAAAACAGCTGCTGCCACTGCCGCACCATACCCAGATACTTGTTGTCGATGATGACCATCTTCACAGGCAGGCCGAGACGGTGAACCGTGGCCAGTTCCTGGATGTTCATCTGAAATCCGCCGTCACCGGAAACACAGAGCACACAAGTGTCCGGCCTAGCGAGTTGCACGCCCACCGCGGCCGGCAAAGCGAATCCCATGGCCCCCAGCCCGCCCGACGTGATGAATCCCCGCGGCGAGGACGACCGGTAGCGCTGCGCCGCCCACATCTGATGCTGGCCCACGTCCGCGATCACCACGCTGTCCTGCGGCAGCCGGCTGAAGAGTTCATCGAGAAAGCGAATCGTCGGCTGCGCCAACCCGCGCGGATCAAGCTCCGCCCGCTCCTCGCCACACGCCACGGCGCGCCAGCCGCTGAAGTCGGGGAGAGTATGCCGCCGCAATTCCGCCTGAAATGCCGGAATCGTATCCGCCAGGTTTCCAATCACTGGAATTTCGCAGGGACGCACCCGGTCGAGCTGCGCCGGATCAATCTCAAAGTGAACAATCTTCGCGTGCGGCGCAAAACGCGTCGGCTCGCCGGTCACGCGGTCATCCAGCCGCGCGCCAAAGATCATCAGCAGATCGGTTTCGTTGAGGGCGGTGTTCGCGGCGCGCGTTCCGTGCATGCCAACCATCCCCAGGTAATACGGAGCGTCCGGAGGAACCGCGCCCAATCCGTGCACGGTCGCGAATGTCGGAACATTCAACTGGTCGAGCAGTTGCCGCAATTCCGGGATCGCGCCCGACAATTTCGCCCCCGCACCTACCAGCGCGACCGGCTTGGAAGACTGCTGCAGCAGAGCAGCAATAGAGTCGGTGAATTTGCCGTCAGCTTTGGCGTCGGCAGGCCGGGCGTGCGGCGTGAACTTCACCGACCCGGAGAATTCCTTCTTCGCCTTCAGCATGTCGGTGGGAATATCGATCACCACTGGACCCGGACGCCCGCTGCGCGCCCAGTAGAATCCCTCGGCGATCGCCTCGGGAATTTCGTCAATGGTGCGCACCAACCGGCTCCACTTGGTCAAAGAAAGCGTCACGCCAAAAACGTCCGTCTCCTGAAACGCATCGGTCCCGATCAACGCGCTGCGCACCTGTCCAGTAATGCAGACCAGAGGAACGGAATCCATCTTCGCGTCAGCAATCCCTGTGACCAGATTCGTTGCCCCCGGCCCGCTGGTCGCCATCGCAACCCCAACTTCGCCAGTAACGCGCGCATAACCCTCCGCAGCGAACACTGCGCCCTGCTCATGTCGCGTGAGGATGTGCCGCACCCCACTGCCCTCCAGCGCGTCGTACAGCGGCATGATCGCGCCGCCGGGATAGCCGAACACCAACTCCACCCCTTCGGCGCGCAGGCATTTCAGGACGATGTCCGCTCCCTTAAGCATTCACCACCTGTTTGGTGCCATCTTTAGGAGCTTCCGCCGGCTTCTTGCCTTCTTTCGGCAGCCAACTCATCATGCCGCGCAGTTGTGCGCCGACGATCTCGATGGGATGCTGCTTCTCCTTCTCGCGCAGCGCGTTGAAGTTCGGGCAGCCCGCCTTGTTCTCGGCGATCCACTCGCGCGCGAACTGGCCACTCTGAATGTCGGCCAGCGTCTTCTTCATCGCCGCCCGCGTGGCATCGCCCACCACCTGCTCGCCGCGCGTGAGATCCCCATATTCCGCCGTGTTGGAGATCGAATAGCGCATGCGATCCAACCCGCCTTCATAGATCAGGTCGACGATCAGCTTCACTTCGTGCAAGCATTCGAAATAGGCAATTTCAGGAGCGTAGCCCGCTTCGACGAGAGTTTCGAATCCCTTCTTGATCAGCGACGTCAGCCCGCCGCAGAGCACGGCCTGTTCGCCGAATAAATCGCTCTCAGTTTCTTCGCGGAAAGTGGTTTGGAGCACCCCGGCGCGCGTCGATCCAATGCCGTGCGCGTAAGCCAGCGCCAGGTCGTGGGCGTGCCCGCTGGCATCCTGCTGGATGGCGATCAGCGAAGGAACGCCGCGGCCTTCGCTAAAAACGCGGCGGACCAGATGTCCCGGACTCTTGGGAGCGATCATCACGACGTCGACATCGGTCGGGGGGACGATCGTCTTGAAATGAATGCTGAAACCGTGCGAAACGCCGAGCACCTTGCCCGGATGAAGATAAGGCTTGATCGATTTTTCGTAGAGTTCGCCCTGGGTTTCGTCGGGAGTGAGCAGGTGGATCCAGTCGGCGCGCTTGGCCGCTTCGTCGGGCGCGACCACGACCATGCCATCGGCTCGCGCCTGTTGCGCACTCTTGCGCGTTGGGTCGAGGCCAACGATCACTTTGAAGCCGCTATCGCGCAGATTCTGCGCCTGCGCGTGTCCCTGGCTGCCGTAACCAATAATGGCGATCGTCTTGCCCTTCAGC
>DATHQJ010000331.1:0-7653 GCA_035482825.1 Binatus sp. (SeqCode)
CTGCCCCAACAATTTTGCGTAGGCCTCATCGGTGAGCGAGTATTCCGCTGCTTTCGTCGGCTGGCCACTATCGAGATCCATGTTGGGGAGTGCGAGCTTGTCGTTGCGCACTTCTTCCAGAAGTGCGCGATACTGATCGACCGTGGTGTTGATGCTCTTGAAATAAAGATCTTCAGTTTGTGCAGTCGGATTATTGAAACCTAACCCCTTAAAGGGGCCGACTCTCGGCATGTATCGCAGGAGCGTCGACAAAATGCGGGTGCCCACTCCCGGCTTCACATAGTCTTTTCCCCACTGCCTTTCGTAGTCTGAGCGCGAAAGACGGTACAGGAACTTCTTTTTCGCGAAGTCTGGCGTCTCGCGCATGATGTCCTTCTTGTGAGTTTGCAGTGCGACCTGAGTCATCCCGGGAATCATGCGGCTGACCGCGAAACGATACGAGCCCACCGCCAGATCTTCGTGGGTCAGCACGTCCTTCAACTGCATTCCGTACACGACGGGAAAGACGCGCTCCAGCAGAGGCTTCGATACCAGGAATCCGATGAAATCGTGATACTGCTGCGAGGCATAACGATTCTTCGCAACCTGCACCGTGTCGAAACCAAATTCTGTTTTCAGGTGCGCCGTCCTGTCGTCGGCATAGCGGACGGACTTGCCATACCTCGCTCGAAGTTTGGGATATTCGATGGCGACGGACTGATTGACCGCGGGGTGGCCGGCGCTGTCCGCAGCGTAGTGCGACAGAGCACCCAGGGCGAAGGCGTACTCGTCGACGTCCTGGCTTTCCAGCAGCAGCTCGCGCACGAAGTCTCCGCTGCGGACGTAATGCACCAGATCGCTGAATTCCTTGCTGCCAAATGGGTAGTAGCCCAGATCCTGGATGACGGCGCCTCCGTAGGCGTAGGCGTGGGCCTGCTTGAGTTGCTCTTCTGACAATCCGGGAAACCGAATGAGCAAGAGCGGCTGGATCTCAGCGGTCCAGAGCAGGTCGACGATTTCTTCGTGGGTAAGAACCGAGTAGGCGGACGAACCGGGGCTGCACATCAGGACGAGCAGGAGAAAAGCCGTCGCCCGCACAGAAAACCGGCGCCAACTCCTCCACGAGATCGCGCCTGTCGTTATGGGCTGGTTCCGCATTCAAATCCGGCCGAGGACTACCAGAACAACAATGATGAAGAGAACCAGTCCCACGCCGCCGGTCGGAGCGTAACCCCACTCGCGACTGTGCGACCAGCGGGGGAGCGCTCCCAGGAGGGCCAAAATCAGAATTACGATCAAGATCGTTCCAAGCATGTTTGCTCCTTTTCTCCGCGATACAACAGGAAGGACAGGAAGGGCGCGAGCTAGTGGTAGCCTCGCGCCCCTCGCCCTTCATGGCTGACGGGGTTATAGCGCGATGGAAAGCGTGAGGTTCACGCCGGGATAGCTCGCGTTGCACAGGTAATACACGCCGTCAATTTCGACGACGAACACGTCTTGGGTGTAGAGCCAGTTGCTGGGCCAGGCGTCGACGAATCCGAATGAATACCCGCCGTATTGGAAACGGTGATTGCGGTAATCGCCTTCGCTGACACGAAAGTGATGTTCGCGCCCGAAATTAGCTTTGTAACGGTCGGCAGGAATGCGGCCCCCACCGGCGTGCTGTTCACTTTGTTGGGGCCTGCCTTGTTGCTGCGCGTTTCTCTCTTCCGGCTTGTTATTCTTCTCTTCCTGTTTAACCGGTTTCTCGGGTTGCGCTTTTTTTTCTTTTTCCTGGGCAGGCTTGTCTTTGTGTTCTTCCTGCTGGTCGTGCTGCTCCTGTTGTGCGTATGCCGGAATACCGATTCCGAGGGACAACGTGAGGACTGCCGTGCTGATCGCTCCAACGAGTTTCATAAAAGTATTGCCTCCGTTTATCAGATCGCTGCCTGCTCTTGCCTTACCGCAGGCTTCCCGTGGTAGCGTTGACCGCGTTGCCGATGGCTTCGCCGGACACGAGAAGTTCCACTCTGCGGTTCTGCTGCCGTCCGGCGGAGTTGTCGTTGGACGATACCGGCAAAGTGTTGCCGAAGCCTCTCGCCGAAACCGATTTCGTCGCTACGCCCTGCTGTACCAGGTAGTCGCGCACGGATCCGGCACGATTCTCAGACAGCGTTTGGTTCATGGCATCGCCGCCGACGTTGTCGGTGTAGCCGCCGACTTCAATGTTGAGTCCGGGGTAAGAGAGCAGGATGCCGGCAACTTTCGCCAGCTTCTCGCGGGCTCCCGGCTTCAAGGAAAACTTCCCGGTGTCAAACAAAACATCTGACATGCTGACGATCAGGCCGCGGGCGCTATCGCGAGTCTGAAGAATGGCATTCAGCTGCTCGGACAACTTCGTGCGCATCGCTGCCTTGTCGGTTTCCGCCTGTTGCGCGCTCAAGTTCGCGCTCTGTGCCGCCAGACGGGATTGATCGGCATCCGCCTGCGCCGCCGAGAGTGCGGTTGCGGAGGAAGCCTGATCGTTGGCCCTGTCGGATTGAGCTTTGGCGGTCGCCGCCTGTGCATCGGCAGCGTCGTTGCGTGCCCGCGCTGCATCGGACTGGGCTTGGGCGTTGGCGGATTGCGCAGTTGCGGTGTCAGATTCTGCCTGAGCCGTGGCAGCTTGAGCTTTGGCTGCATCGGACTCAGCTCGATCCTTGCGCCGCATCGCTTCATCGGCCTGCCCTTGCGTACGCGCCTGGGCGTCGGCTGAATCCTGGCGTTCATTTTCCAGTCGGACGTCGCCCATTTTCTTGACTGCGATCGCACGCGCATCTTCCGCGGTCTGCACTACTTCGCGAGAGACCGCGATCAGCGGCTTTCTGTCGATGTGCCTGCTGGTGGCGTCGCTGTCGGCGTTATTCATCAGCTGAACCGCGTGCTGATAGCTGTCCGGCGCGTACTGCTCGGCGCCCTCGGATTGAGCGATACGCAGTGCATTGCGCGCTTCAAAGAACTCCAGGGGCAGGTTGGCTTTCAAAACCACGGGATCAAATTTGTAGCCCGTCGGAATGTAGCCGCCGCGTTCCATCAATTCATACTTGGCATTGACGGCCTCGGTGCTGCCCTTGGTGGTGTCGCGCACCACGTTCTCGAGGATCACCACATTACTCGGCTGCCGCGTCGCGTAGTAGGGCTCGGCAGTGACGATCAGGGCAAAGGCCTGAAGATCGGTGGTCACATTTACTTTGCTGCGTCGATTGCCGCCGACCAGCACTTCGCCGAGGTTTACGGCGCGGCCTTCGGGTGAGATCGCCCACAACACGTAGGTCAAATATTCGTTGCCGAAGGTTGTCGGCTTTTGCAGGTCGGCAAATTCGGCTTCGATGGCGATGGATCCGCGCTTGCTGTTGACTTCAGCGACGCCATTGGCAGAGGGCATCAGGTCGGTGCCCGCGAAATCGACTTTCGACGATCCGCTGCGATGCTGGTAGTTCACCGCCTGCACGCTCCGGCTGATGACGGTTACGCGGAACGTGGGTGTGGTGCGCATGGCTTCGACGCCATCGTTGGTCTGAGCAAGTCCGCTCATAGCGGTGAGACCGCTCAAACCAAGTGTCAGGCTGACTGCGAGTAGCAGTTGATTCTTCACAATATCTCCTAAGGCAGATGACTGCCGCGCTGCATGATGATGATTCGAATTCTGGATGGTTGCTTACCGGAACAGCAGGGTGCCGACTCGAATATGGGACATGTTATGGAACAGGCCGAAAACATTGAGCAGCCAGAGAACCACGGCAATCACGACGACGCCGTTCAGAATGGATTTGATGGTGCCCTGCATGGGAATGAAGCGATTCACCAGCCACAGGAGCACGCCTACCACGACGAGAACTTCCAGGAGTTGAATTAAAGGCATGATCTTTGACCTTTCTTGTGTACGAGCTGACACTTGCGAGCGCGCACCTCTCACCCGCCGGAGGCGACTGCCCGGTTTTTTTGTCGAGAATGCTTAGGGTCGAATCGTGATCCGCCGCCAGGTTTGGCGGCAAACACACGGATGAAGACTGCCGATTAGCTGGATGTGGCCGTGTGCCGGGGGTCCTGATCAGGAATCTTCGGCGGCGGCCTATGAATGAGAGCCGCGAATCAGCGTCCGCTGCTCTCCACTACACACTCAGGATTCCATCATGACATGCGACGATTCGTGCGTCTGAGCAAGATAGCTCACATCTAGAAATTCGTCCGAGACCGCGATGTGGTCTCAATGCTCATTCAATGGCTCAATATTCAACACTTAATTCGCAATGTTCAATGCTGAATGTGCGGACGCTTCAGCTTGCGGTACGGGATTCGATCGTTTTGGCACAGGAGCGCTGGGGATGTCGAATTCCCGCCCGCAGTCGAAGCACACCCGGTAGGTGCGCCGTTTGATGGTGAACACGCGGCTCAGATGGCGGTGGCGGCAGCCGCAAACAAACTGGAAGAGGTTCGAGAACAGGCTCATAAATCCTGCGCTCGCTGGCGGCGCTCACAGCATCCGTTGGAGTCCAGCCATTCCAGCAGGGAACGTATGCTGGCCCGCGCCAGTGCGATGGCACAATCGGCCGCTCCGTAGTAGATGTTGAGCGTATCGCCATCGGCGTCCACGGTATATCCACAGGGAAATACAACGTCGTCGACGTCGCCGTGGACTTCGTATTCGGCTTCCGGACCGAAAATCCAGGAGTCGCCACGCAGAAGACACTTCGCCGGGTTTTCCAGATCGAACAGAGCCAAGCCCAAGCGGTAGAGGCAGCCCGAGGGCGTGTGCCTTACCCCATGGTAGAGAACCAGCCATCCCCTGGCGGTCTCGATGGGCGGCGGCGACAAGCCAATTTTGTTGGCGTCCCACCAGGCGCCGCGGCGGGCTTCCAGCATCAGCCTGTGGCTGCCCCAATGCCGCAGATCCGGAGAATAGGAAATCCACATATGCGCTCCGAGATTGGTTGCAGGGCGATGAATCAGGGCCCAGAATGCACCGATCCGGCGCGGCAGCAGCGCGGAATCTTTGTCGTCAGGCGGCATGATTACGCCGTATCGTTCAAAGCTGCGGAAGTCTTTGGTCAGAGCCAGAGACACGCCGGGGCCGCCGCGCGAATACGAAGTGTAAGTGATGGCGTATTGCTGCAGCTCGGGAACGAAGGTGATGCGAGGATCTTCGATACCCCAGATTTCCTCGGGATATTCCTGGGGGGTAGGCATCAAGGTCGGTTCTTTGTCGATCTGCCATCCGTCGATTCCGTTGCGGGAGCGCGCCGCGCACAGATGCGACAGACCGCGGCGATCTTCCACGCGGCACAGGAGCAGGGTCGTGCCGTCCGCGAGTCGCGTCGCGCCCGGGTTGAACACGCTGTTAATGGGATACGGCCAGTCTTTGCTCGAGAGGATCGGGTTGGCAGGATGCCGATGCAGGAGTGGCTCAAATGAAGTGCTCAGCACGCTGACTTGCTTTTCCGCGGGTACTGTCATGAAAGGATTTCCTTCCGTTCAGGTTCCTGTAGGGAGTGCATTGCAATGAGCGCCATCAGGAACGAGAGCGTTGATTCTGCACCCTGGTTTTCATTGACGCGATCGGGATGCAGGCCGTCGCGGCAGCCGCCAGTGACAGAGTCATAGAGAGGCAGTTGCAGATCGTTGTCGCCGAGGAACCAGTTGAAGGCCGACCAGGCTTCGCCGCGCCAGCGGCTGTCACCAGTAATGCGGAACGCCTGCAGACATGCAGAGACGGCGCCGGCGGCCTCGATCGGCTGCTGATCGAAACGGGCTTTCTCGCCATCCTGGCGGTAGAAGCCTTGCGAACCGATTGGAACAAAGTGTCCGTTGGTTTCGCAGCGCTGCGTCTGGGAAAGCCAATCCAGCGATTCGAGGCCGGCGGAAATCATGCGATCATCCGACGAAGCCGCACCCACCAGTAGCAGCGCTTGCGGCAATCTCGCGTTGCCATAGGCGAGAACATTCTCAAACCATTTCCAATCCGGCCGCCGGATCGATTCGTACATTTCGAGCAATCGCCGGCTGAGCGAAGATCGCACTTTCTGCGCGTCGCGATCTCCGGGATACGAATCAAGATATTCCTGAACTCCCAGCAGAGTGTAGGCCCACGCCCGCGGACTGCTGAACTCCAGCGCCGCGGGGAGAGAAAATTCGAACAAACGACCCGCAGCGCCTCTCAATCCCTGATCCTGGGATCGGCCTAGAACCGTTCCCAGGGCCCACAACGCCCGTCCGTGGGAATCCTCAGAACCGACAGGTTCGTTCCAGCGGCGATCGTAGCGAAGGAAATTCTTGAATCTCCCCTTCGCCGGGTTGAAGGCATGCTCCAGGAATGCTGAATAACAGAGAGTTGCCGTTTGGGTGGATGGACTGACCTTCCCCCGCTGATACTTTTCCACTTGCCCCAGCTCGACCGCAAAAATGAGCGCCCGCGCATTGTCGTCGGTGGTGTATCCCTCGCGGCGGTTCGGGATCGTGAAGATCGAGTGCTGCACCATTCCAGTGTCGTCGGTTAGACGATGAAAATGATCGAGCTTCACTTCCGGCAACTGATCCAGCGAGTTGGGAATCATTCGTGCCGCGAACTGCACTCTTGGAAGTTCCATGCGGTCGCTGCGCACCCGGGAGAAACTTCCCATGTAACCTTGCGCCACGCGCTTCCATACCATCTCGCGCGCGAACAGGTAAGCGCGTTTGCGCATGGCGTGACGGAGCGCAGGAGTGTCGAGGAGTTCGATGGTCTTGTTGGCAAGCGCGTCGGGGTTCTGGAATGGGACCAGCGCGCCCCGGCGGTCGTCCAGCAACTCGACCGCATGCCAGTAGGGCGTCGAAATAATTGCCTTACCCGCACCTAACGCATAGGCGAGCGTTCCAGAAACCACCTGCGCTTCATGCCGGTAGGGCGTAATGTAAATATCGGCAGCGCCGATAAACTCGACCATTTCTTCCGGGCTCACAAAACGGTTGTGGAAGATGACTTGCGATTCCACTCCCATCTCTTTCGCTAATGCCTGCAAACTGGCGCGATACCGATCTCCCTCCCTTCGCAGGATGTGAGGATGGGTCGCGCCTGCGACCATGTAGGCAACATTCTTGTGTTTGGAAAGGATCTGAGGCAGCGCGCGAATTACATTTTCGATTCCCTTGTTGGGTGAGAGCAGGCCGAAGGTGAGCAGTACCGCCTTTCCTTCCACGCCAAAACGGTCTTTGTAGAAGTTTGGATCCAGAAATGGCAGGTCGGGAACTCCATGCGGCACCATGTCGATCTTGTTGCCCGGGACCTTGAAAATTTCCTGCAAGAACTGGCCCGACAGCTGGCTCATGACGATGAGGCGGTCGGACAGCTCCGCGATCTCTTCCATCACCCGCAACTGGTTCGGATCAGGCTCGCGCAGAACCGTATGCAGCGTGGTGACTACGGGCATCTTCAAGCCGCGTAGCAAGTGCAGGATATGGCTGCCCGCCAGGCCGCCGAAAATTCCGTACTCGTGCTGCAGGCACACCATGTCAATGTTGTTGAAGTTCAGGAATTCGGCCGCGTCCTCATACGACTTCAGGTCGTCCTGGGCCAGCGACCAGCGTACGCGCGAAGGGTAGTCATACCCTTCGTCGGTGTCGTTGACCGGGAGCGCCATCAGTCGAGCCGCACCGTACTCCGCGGAAATGGCAGTGCACAGG
>DATHQJ010000332.1:0-3842 GCA_035482825.1 Binatus sp. (SeqCode)
GTAAAACGAATCATGCGAATAAACAAAAGTCACTTGCGTTGCCCTATGAACTACGGTATCAACACAGCATGTGGCTGAAACTCCGTGCCAATCGCGGAGTTCAGGGGGATCAAAATGATTCCGGAATCGCATCCGTTGCAGCAGTTGTTTCAGGACTTAGTAGGACGGCACTACGCCTCGGAAATCGGCATTCGCGATCCGCAGATCGTGGCCTATGTCTCGCATCTGCTGGCGGAGTTCTGCGAAGCCGATCAGTTCTACAAAATTCACGACGCATCCGATCGTCCACTGGCCGACGTCGGCGAGATGCTGCTGGAATCGGATCCAGTCTACGGCCCCGCTCCGTCGTTTGACCGCGAGCGCCAGGTGCGCAAACACATCGGCGACTACACTCTGTTCCTCGCGGGAATGTTTCCCGAAAGTATCAATCACTTCCGGCTGCGCCGCCAGCGTCTGGAGAATTTTGTCGAGTGGGTCAAGGCCGGCAAGGAAAGCTATTACATCGTTTCCAAGTTTGAGCACTTTGAATACGCCAAAGTTGCGCCCTTGTTCGCCACTCTTTCGAAGAATTTCGAAGAGTGCGTCTACGGCCTGAACATGGTGAAGAACGATCTGGAAGAAATGCAGCACCCCATCGTTCGACGGCCGAACGAGTTAATCATGTAGCTTTTCTCCGCGTACTCAGCGACTTTTCTCCGCGCACTCAGCGGTTAAAAGCTTTTCGCGCCCTCACACTCGCAGATCCCCCGCGCCGCCCAAGCGGTAAAAACTCAGCGCCGCGCTGCCCTGCGCCAGATGCCGAAACCTCCGCAGCGGCCCAAACTCCTCGCCCGGATCGAATTTCTTCTCGTGCTCGGCAATCACGACCGACATCGCCCACACCAGCGACGAATCCGCCAGCGCTCGCAGCGTCTTCATATAAGCGTCCTGCATACTGTACGGCGGATCGATGAACACCACGTCGGCCGCCACATGCTGCCGCTCCATCCGCCAGAAGGCGCGCGGCAAGTCCTCCTGCAGAATCTTGAAGCCCGCGCTAATACCCAGCCCTTCCAGATTGCCGCGGATCGCGTCCGCCGCGGCCGCCGAGTGTTCCACGAAATATACTTCTTTGGCCCCGCGACTCAGGGCCTCGATGCCCACCGCGCCCGTTCCCGCAAACAGATCGAGCCACACGCTGCCTTCGAGCGCCGCTGGATTCCCCGCCGTCAGCACATTGAACAGCGTCTCCCGCAGCCGGTCCGACGTCGGACGCACGTCCATCCCCTTCAGCGACCGCAGCGGCCGGCTTCGATATTTCCCCGCAATTACGCGCATGGCTCTGTACTCTTGGTGCCTGTACTTTCGGGTCCCGCACTCAACTATATCCATCCATGTAGAATAAAAGTAGCGAAGCCATTATGCGAAGCTGGTCCATCCCGGCAGGCCGCCTGTTCGGCGTCGATGTCCGCATTCACCTCACGTTCCTCATCCTGCCTATGTTCGTTTTCTATATGGATTATGGGGCTCACCCGGGCAACGTCACCGGACCTCGCGACCTGGCACTCGTTGCCATCCTTCTGGCTTGCGTCGGCGCGCATGAATGCGCCCACATGCTGGCCGCCCGCCGCGTCGGGTTGATTCCGAAGGCTGTCATCCTTCTGCCCCTCACGGGCGTCGCACTGTATGACGAATCGCACATCGTGAAGCCGCAACCCGCGGCGCAGCTGTGGCGGCGCGAGGTACGCCTCGCACTGGTCGGACCGCTGGCGAGCTTCGCGCTGGCCTGTCTTACCGCCAGCGTTGTAACTGCCTCCGGGCGCGGGATCGATTTGTGGAAGTGGCCATTCCTGCAAGCCACCAACCTGCCGAAAAGCCTGGTGGGGGCGAATCTTTGGCTGGCGGTTCTGAATCTTCTGCCCGCCTATCCTCTGGATGGGGGGCGCGTACTGCGGGCATTCTTTTCCCGCACTCTCGACGCTTCCGTCGCCACACGGCGCGCCGTTTCCATCAGCAACGCCATTGCCATGGTCCTGATGCTAGCTGGCCTGTTCAGCAACAACTGGCTCACCATGGTCGGCGTGATCGTTTTCTCCGCCGCTCAGTTGGAAGAGCGCGCCCTGGTGTTCCAATCCGTCCTCGACAGCGTTCGCCTCGAAGAAGTCATGCTCACCGACTTCGCCACGCTCTCCCCCGCCGACACGCTCGAAGACGCGCTGGAGAAAGCTGTCCACTCCCTGCAGGATGATTTCCCCGTGGTCCGCGGCAGCGACATGGTCGGAGTCATTTCGAAGCAGCGCATTCTCGATGCCCTGCGCGCCGAAGGAAACGGCTACGTGCAGGCTGTGATGAACAAGATTTTCGAAGTCTCCCTGCGCCAGGACTCGCTCGGCTCCGCCTTCCGCAAACTCACCGCCCGCAATTCCAGCATCATCCCCGTCGTCGAAGACCAGCGGCTGATCGGCATCGTCACCCTGCAGAACCTGATGCACTCCATGTCCCTGCTGGCCGAAACCCGCAAACTGCAGCGCGAAGAATCGGAATCTTAAAATCGTATCTTGGGATTTGTTATGAAAGGGTGCGGCTTCGAGCCGTACCGCAATCGTTCCGAAAGAATGCCGGCTTCAGCCGCAGCGTGCGTCTCTGTGCGTGTGCCTGAAAGGTGAAATTCACGAGCGTGACGATTCCACGAGCGTAACGATTCAAGGAGTTAGGACCTTAGCGGCCTGAAAAACCTGAAATCCGAACGGCGCAAAAGCTGAAATTTCTCCCGAGTTCTGCCCCTATATCGACAGTTGAAACGTTGCCGATTGTCCCGCTGCAACGGTTGCAGCAGTGGGAGTAACGGATGCGCTGAAATCCGTGACCTCTAGCGTCGCATTGACCGAATGCGTGAGGGGAGAACTCGTACCGGTGATCGTGAAGGGGTAGTTTCCTGCAGGGACCGACTGCGTAATTACGCCGAAGGTATAGCTGGTTCCACTCGGAGAAGGCAGACTGTAGAAGTCAGTCGAGGGACAAGATGCCCCCTGTGGGAGCCCGGTGCAACTCAGGTTCACGACCTGCTGGTCGTAGTCGAAAATGGAAATGAGTGTGATCGTGTAGCTTGCGTACCCGGTCGATTGGGCCTGCTGCATGGGAGAAGCGAGACTCATCGCAAAATCTCCGATGTTTAACGTGAAGGGGAGATCCTGGGTAATCATGCCGTCAGTTACTTCCACCATCCCGGAGTACGCACCTGGCACGGTTCGGGCCGGCACCGAAAGTACCCAGCTTGCGTCCGCAATCTCCGCAGCGCGTAGGGGAAGGGTCGCTGGGGTGAACTGGCACGACACTTGCGCTGGGAGAACCAGGCACCGCATGGTTACCGTTGTCGCGTATCCATTTACGGAGGAGCGGCGCGCCGCGATATGCATGGTGCTCCCCTACGGGAAATACATAGACTGGAAGCCTCCCGTCCGAGTCGGAGGAACGAACCACCTCGGTTGAGAACATCGTTTGGACAGTTACAGGTTCGTCGGTGCCGTCGGATTTGCGCGTCAAGGCAGAGCGAACGAGCACGGGATGTCGAGTGGTCCCGCGGTCTGATTCGTGATTCCGTTCACCCGAAGCTTGCAGAAAAGACGCAAGACGAAAAGGAAACTCAGCGAGCGTCAACCCTGCGCCAGCAGCGAGTAAATCTTTGCGATTCATGGGTGTCCCCCGATTACACTCAGAATGCTCTCAATTAAAGCTCCGACCGCTGCGGAATGGCTGCTCGACTCGCTGCTGCGATGAGCGGCGGACAACGCGGTATGAGATCGAGCCTCGGCCAGAGCGTAGGATACATGCACGCAAAACGCGCCCCGAGCCGCAGCACAAAA
>DATHQJ010000333.1:0-11859 GCA_035482825.1 Binatus sp. (SeqCode)
ATCTCCTCAAATGGCGTAACATCGCCATTACGCTCACTGACCTTCCAGCCGGGGGTTCTGAGTGCTATGGCCTGATTTCAGCAGCTATGATGGTTGCGTATGGAAACCGTGAATCTTTCGTTTCGCTATGCTGAACAGGACTACGTCCGAGCCCTTCGTGCCCACTATGCGGGACGCCTTAGATTGCAGCTTGATATAGCCGTCATCGTGGGGGTCGCTCTTATTGGTGCCTACGAATGGTGGTCAGGCTCGCAGGGATTCGGGATCATCTCGTTTTGCTTGTCTGGCTTTCTCGCCTTGATCCTCGTCGCCGCCTTCGCCATCATTCCGGGTCTTGCCTTTCGCAGGCAACCAAAGTTCCGCGATGAATACTCGTTGACCTTTTCGTCGGAAGGAATCCACTTTCGGACGATACACATCGACTCGGACCTCAAATGGGGCATGTACACGTGGGCATTGGTTGATGCGTACTCGTTCATTCTCTATTACGGTCCGCAGCAATTTACGGTTATCCCCAAGCACGTTTTTCAAAGCCCGTCACAGCGACAGGCGTTCGAGCAATTGCTGCGACAGAACGTGTCCAAGGTGGCAGACAAAACGAAATGACGGATGAGATGGTTAATCGGTCGAGCGCAACCAACATGAGTGTTTTCACCGCGGTCCCTGCCTTCAACATTCTGGAATACGCTCATGGGTAAAGCGATCGCGTCCGGCCCAAAAAGGACACTGCGGGCAAGATGCACCGTCTGGGTCGTCCACACCTTCTTCGTGTGGGACCTAAACGGGGGTCGCCTTTCTTAGCGCGGCCCCCTTTTTCGCAGCAACACCAAATGGCACCCGCGTGCCGGAAGCCTCACTTTCGGGCCATTTCGCACTGGCTTCGCCTGCATTTAATCTTTTACCCGCTGGCGGCAGGGCACTTCTTGCAGCGATGACAAAGCTCAAGGTTCACTGGTCTACGCCTTTGCCGACAGTCCAACCCGCGGGAGTTCTGGGCGCAAACACCTTTTTACGAAGACTGATCGCACACCTGTGAAAGAGGAGCGAGCTTGACTATCCTAGTGATCTGCGAGAAGCTGTCGCCACTTGGGGGCTGTCACGCGGTGGCGGTGGCCGCGGCCAAGGGAGACAGACGTGGGATCGGCGATCTCTTCACTCATTCTCGCAGCGGAACAAGGGGACAGGCCCGCCGCGAAAGCATTGTTTGCTGCTCTTTATTCCGAGTTGCATAGGCTCGCCAAGCGTGAACTGGCGCGGCGCGGATCACAGGTGAGCCTCAGCGCCACTACCCTCCTCCACGAAACGTATCTGGACATGGCGGCGCGCGACGGCCCGTCGTTTCCCGACCGGGCGCGATTCATGGGGTATGCGGCCCGAGTGATGCGCGGACTGATCATAGACCATGCCCGAGAACGGCACGCCCACAAGCGCGGCGGCCTGTTCGAGATTACTTCGCTGGACACCGAAGCCATGCAAAACCCGGTCGATCACCGAGAGCTTGTCCGAATCGGCGAAACGGTGGACGAGCTTGGCAAAGTGGAGCCTGCCCTCGCCGAGATCGTCGACTTGAAGTTCTTTTGTGGCTTCTCGTTCGCGGAAATCGCCGCTATGCGGGACGTATCAGAACGTACGGTGCAGCGGAACTGGGAAAAAGCGCGCATTTATCTCCATCGAACAATTCGCGCGGATTTGTCGCTCTGAGGAATCACGATGTCCACACTCAGCCCCGATCAGTGGCAGGTTTTAAGTCCGTATCTGGACCAGGCGCTTGCCATGACCGACGATGAGCGTGCCACTTGGCTGTCCTCGCTCGGCAAGCAAGATCCCGCACTGGCTGCACAGTTGGGAGCACTCCTCGACGAACACCGGGTGCTGGCGCAGGAAGGTTTTCTGGAGAATCGACGATTCGCGTTGCCGAACTCCACAGGACTTCCAGGCCAGACCCTTGGCCCATACACTCTGATCTCGCAGATTGGCCAAGGCGGAATGGGGAGCGTTTGGCTGGCCCAGCGCAGTGACGGCCGGTTCGAGCGGCAAGCTGCGATCAAGTTCGTGAGTTTCGCGCTGGCCGGTCGTGCGACTGAAGAACGGTTCAAGCGCGAAGGCAGCATCCTCGGCCGGCTGATCCATCCGCACATTGCCGAACTGCTGGATGCCGGCGTCTCAGCGGCTGGCCAGCCCTACCTGATCCTCGAATATGTCGATGGCACTGCGATCGATCAATATTGCGATGAGCACAAGCTCGGTCTGGAGGCGCGTATCGGCTTGTTTCTGGATGTGCAGGAGGCTGTGGCGCACGCCCACGCCAACCTGGTCATTCATCGTGATATCAAGCCATCGAATGTCCTGGTCAGCAGTGGCGGTGAGGTGAAGCTGCTGGACTTCGGTATTGCCAAGTTGCTTGGGGGCGAGGGCGAACTTGGCGCAGCCACCATGCTCACGCGCGAGAGCGGCTCGGCCCTCACTCCGCAGTACGCAGCGCCCGAGCAGCTTTCCGGCCGGCCAGTCACCACCGCAACGGATGTTTACGCGTTGGGCGCATTGCTTTATCTGCTTTTGACCGGCCAGCACCCCGCCGGCCCGGGGCCGCATTCTCCCGCTGAATTGGTGAGGACGATTCTCGAGACCGAACCTGCACGAGCCTCGGAAACAATCGCCTCCTCCGAGGGCAAGACCATTGCAGAAAAGCGTGGCACGACGCGCGAGAAACTTCACCGCCAATTACGCGGCGATCTGGACACCATTGTTGGCAAAGCTCTGAAGAAGAATCCACAGGAGCGATACCGCTCGGTGACCGCGTTTGCAGACGATCTGCGCCGCTACCTGAAACGAGAGCCGATCAGCGCCCGGCCGGACACATTTGCTTACCGAACGACCAAGTTTGTGCGCCGCAATCGCACCATGGTGGCGCTAACCGCTGCTGCCCTTTTGCTTGTGATTGGCAGCCTCTCCACGGGACTGCTGGTTGCAAATCGCCAGCGAAGGGTCGCCGAGCGACGGTTCGCTCAAGTACGGCAATTGGCCAATAAATTCATCGACCTCGACAACAAGATCAGAGGCGTACCAGGCTCGACAGAAGTCAGAATGCAAATGGTTTCTGATTCGCTGCAGTATCTGACCTCGCTCAGCAGCGGAGCTCACGTGGACAACGATCTTGCCCTTGAAATTGCCTACGCTTACGTGCGGGTAGCACATGCTCAAGGTGATCCGACTTCGCCGAATTTGGGCCAGTTTGCCGAAGCAGAAATAAGCTTGAACAAGGCGGCAAGTTTCGTGGATCCAGTCCTTGCGGGAGATCCAATGAATCGGCGAGGGTTATTTATTGCCGCAACAATCGCGCACGATCGCATGAACTTAGCCGACAGCCAGGGTCGTGCGGAGGAGGAATTGAAAGAGGCCGTCCAAACTTCTTTGCTCATCGAGCGTTTCATGAGTTTGGGCCACATCGAGCCCCATGATGTGTACAGCATGGCGTATTTCTACGTGAATGTTGCAGGTGCTTATTACGACTTGAGACATTTCGACGGCGCAATAAGATACTGCCAGCGGGCCTTGGACATTTCCGAGCCGGACGTCACAGCCCACAGGCTCCGGGGTCCCATTCTTGGGATTTTGGGAGCAGCGCGCTGGCAAGCCGGGGACCTGGATGGCGCCCTGAAGACTACCCTTGAGGCAGTCCAACTCCAAGAGAAAGAAGCGGCTGGCGGACACGCATCGCTGCGCATCAATTTGGCCAATGCTCTGAACTTTGAAGGTATGATCCTGGGAAGGCAAGATGCTGAACCTAGCCTTGGGCGCACCCCTGAGGCACTCGCGGCCTTTCAGCGAGCACTGGAAATTGCCGAAGACCTCGCACGGAAGGACCGTCTGGATTATCTTGGCCGACACAACGTCGCCGTATTCGCACTGGAGGCCGGGAATATTCTTCGTCACAGCGAGCCGCGTAAGGCGTTGCCGGTTTATGATCAAGCGCTTGCCCGCATTCGAGAAGCGAAAGCCAACGCCAGCACTCAGCGGGACGAGGCGGAGTTACTGGCCGGTTCGTCTTACGCCGTTCGTTCGGCCGGTCGCAATGACGAGGCGAGGCAACGGATTGAAAGGGCGTTTCAGTTGCTGCGAGACGCCCAACGGTACCCGGCAGACAAGGTCGAGCCCATGAGCGACGCCTACGATGCCCTGCGAGCCTCGGCCGACGACTACGCTGAAACGGACCAACCCACGAAAGCGGTCGAAGCCTATCAGCAACTGTTGGACAAGCTTATGGCCTGGAAGCCCGACATTCAAAACGATCTCCGTGACGCGACGTGCATTTCGCGCACTTGGACGGCGCTTGCCGACCTTCTCCGGCGAACTGGACGGGCCGACGAAGCCGAGCAGCTTGAAGCACGGAGAAGCGAACTCTGGACCCACTGGACGGACAAGCTTCCGAACGCTCAATTCCTCCTTCGCCAATCCTTAAACCAAGTCACTCCTCGCGCGGCCTACCGCTCTGCAGCCACCCACTAAAACAGCTTAGGCCCGGGCCAATCCGGTCCCGCACCGGCCGCCAACGTGCCGGGTACCTGGCCCAATGTTTTTTTGGATCGCCTGTCGTCTTTTGCCCGCCGTTTCCGATTTCCTCAGTAGAGTCAGGAACCCTCGGCGATGCGAGCTGAATTCCTGCTGCCATGAAGCCCACCAAGCAGGAGGATGTATGAAACACGCTCAATTTGTCCTGAAAGCCCAGAAGCTGCATTTCTTGCCCGCGCTGGTATTGTTCCTGAGTTTGTTCGCGTGGACAACGGCTCACGCGCAGATCACGCCCAGCGCCGACAGCTACACGAACACGGCGACGCCCACCACCAACTATGGCGCCAAGACCCTGCTCGATGTCGATGGCGCCTCCCAGATCACCTATATCCAGTTCAACCTGGCTTCGATTCCCACTACGGCCAGCGTCAGCCAGGCGACGCTGAAACTCTATGTCAATGGGGTAACGACGGCGGGCAGCTTCAATGTGGACTACGTCAACAGCGCTTGGGCGGAGAGCACGATTGACAGCAGCAATGCGCCTCCGCTGGGCACGACCATTGCCTCGAACGTCGATGTCACCACGGCGGACAAAAATCAGTACATCCTCATTAACGTCACTTCGGCGGTGCAGGCATGGCTGAGCGGCAGCGAGACGAACAACGGCATCGCGCTGGTAGCGAACAGCACGTTCAACGCGACCTTCGATAGCAAGGAGAACACGACGACGAGTCACGCCCCGGAGCTGGACATTGCGTTCGCCGGAGGCGGGGGGACAATCACGGGAGTTACGACGGCGAGCGGCAGCGGGCTGAGTGGGGGAGGCACGAGCGGCACGCTCGCCCTCAGTCCGACGAACGCGTGCGCGTCAAAACAGGTGTTGCAGTGGAACGGCACTGCATGGGCATGCAGTAACGCAGGCACGGGCACAATCACGAGCGTGACGGCTGGAACGGGGCTGACCGGCGGCGGGACCAGCGGCGCCGTTACGCTCAACCTGAATAGCACCAAAGTTCCGCTGCTGGCTGCCGCCAACACCTTCACCGGCAATCAGACGGTGAACGGGAACCTGAGCGCCACCGGGACGGTGTCCGGCAGCAGCTTCGAAATTGGCAACAACCTGTTCGGCTTCGGTTCGGTCGGCAATGGGAACGCATTTCTCGGGTTTGCCGGGAACCCCAAGACGACCGGCACCTACAACACGGCCAGTGGCGTAGGCGCGCTCCAATCGAACACTACCGGGGCTGAGAACACCGCCATCGGCTACGCGGCGCTCCAACGCAACACAGCCGCGTTCGCCAACACCGCAACCGGTTACGGGGCGCTCCAGAATAACAGTGGAAACTTCAACAACGCCGACGGCATGATGGCGCTCTACTCCAACGGCACCGGCTACCAGAACACCGCCACCGGCGTCGGAGCGCTCTACAACACCACCGGGGCCTACAACACCGCTAGCGGCATCAAAGCCGGTGCCCCCCCTGACCTTTCACCAGGAACAGGATCTGGTGACACCTTCCTCGGCGCCTTTGCCACGATGTCGACGGGAAGTTTGAACAATGCCACGGCGATTGGGGCCAACGCACTGGTCTCGGAGAGCAATGCCCTTGTGTTGGGCAGTGTCAACGGGGTGAACGGAGCAACTGCCAGCACCAACGTCGGTATCGGTACGACTCAGCCCTCCAGCCAGTTGGAAGTTCATGGAGCAGTGTCTGACGTGGTCAATTCGGGGAATGTCCTCTATCCCGCAGTCGCAGCCTACGGTTTCAGTGCACCGTCCGGGTCCGGCCTCTACAGCGCCGCCGCCATTTCTGCTAATGGGGGCAACGGCGATCCGAGCGTTAATTCAGAAGGCAGCAATGGAATCGAGGCCGAGGGTGGAATTGGTGGCCAGATCGACGGGGCGGGCGGCGTCTTCTTTGGGGGACTTGGGCATACGGGTGGCGATGGAATCCTCGCTTACGCAGGCAGCGGCTATGCCGGGCATTTTGTCGGCGATGTTCAGGTCACCGGGAATCTCTCCAAGAGCGGCGGCTCGTTCAAAATCGACCATCCCCTCGATCCTTCGAATAAGTATCTCTATCACTCCTTCGTCGAATCGCCCGACATGAAGAACATCTATGACGGAGTAGCTGCGCTCGACGCGAGCGGCGAAGCCATAATCCAGATGCCAGAGTGGTTCGGCGTCCTGAACCGCGATTTCCGCTACCAGCTCACCTGCATCGGCGGCTTCGCCCCCGTCTACATCGCCGAAAAGCTAACCAACAATCAATTCAAGATTGGCGGCGGCAAACCGGGCATGGAAGTGTCCTGGCAGATCACCGGCATCCGCCAGGATGCATGGGCGAACGCGCATCGCATTCCAGTGGAAGAAGAGAAGGAAGCGAGGCTGAAGGGTTTCTACATCCACCCGGAGCTGTATGGCGCACCGCCTGAAAAGCAGATTGAATGGGCGCGCCACCCGCAGACCATGAAGGGGATGCAGCAACAGCGGCAGCAGATGAAAGAGAAGTAGGCGCAGCTGAGCCAATCTGCCGCACTGCCTCACGCCAGCGCGAAATGAGCTGAGCGACAGCAGTGGGACAGGAGGGCGCGAAGCACCGTGCTCGATTTCACATCAGAACGAAAAAAGGAGGACGATATGCAACTTAAATCGCTACTGCGCACGGCGGCCACATTGGCCGTGTTCTCAGTCCCGTTGCTGCCTTCGGTCCAAACGGCACAGGCACAGACGGAGACGGTCCTTTACAGCTTTTGTTCAGTCGGTTTCTGCTACGACGGCGCCGCACCAGGCGGCTCTCTCACGCCAGACAGGTACGGGAATTTCTATGGCACCCTGGCATCTGGCGGCACCGCGGCATGCGCCTACTATGCTTGCGTGGGCGGCGCGATCTTCCAACTCAGCCCCGAGCCTGCGGCCGGCTGCCCCAGCGGATTCAACCAGGGCAGCGGCTGGTGCGAAACCGTGCTCTACAGCTTTTGTTCACCCTACGCTTATTACTACCAGGATTGCCCAGATGGAGCCTCGCCCATCTCCAATTTGACCCTCGCGCCCCCGCTTGGCCATTTCAGCACCGCCGTGGGAACCTTTTACGGCACCACCTCCAACGGCGGCACCGGTTGCAGCAGCGACCCCAATGGCTGCGGCATTGCCTTCGAGCTCAGCCCCGAACCCCTGCCCATCGGCTTTGGTTGCCCAAGCGGCACCAATCTTGGCAACGGGTGGTGCGAGACCGTGCTCTATAACTTCGACACCTATCCTAGTGGTGGCCTGGTTCGGGATTCATCGAGGAATCTCTACGGGATAACCCAGAACGGGGTGTTTGAGCTTTCCCCCAACGGCAGCAGTTGGACCGAAGCTATGATTTACCCGGTGCCTACGAACGGCGGCGGCCTGGCCATCGATGCCTCGGGAAACCTCTATGGGGAAGACAATAACCAGAACGTGTTCAAGCTTTCCCGCAATTCCTCCGGTGTCTGGGTCGCAACCAACATCCACACCTTCACGGGTGTGCCCGATGGGTACAATCCTACGGGCGCGCCTGCCGTCGATAGCCTCGGCAATGTTTACGGGACGACGGCAAACGGAGGGAGTGGCACATTAAACTGCGTTTACGGCTGCGGTACGGTCTGGAAGCTGACCCCCGTGAAAACAGGAACACTTGCCGGAACCTACACCAAAAGGATTCTTCATTCTTTCACAGGCGAGAAAACCGGCTACTACCCCGGATCCGGAGTTACTCTCGACTCTTCCGGGAACATCTACGGCACGACCACCACCGCCGGCAAGTACCTCACGCCATGTCAGAACACCAACAACGTGAATATTGGTTGTGGGACAATCTTTGAGCTGGCTAAGAGCACTACGGGCTATACATTCAAGCTCCTGTGGAGTTTTAACAACACCGACGGCGGTTTTCCCTACGACAATCCAGTTCTGGACAGCGCCGGTAACCTCTACGGAACCGCCTTCCAAGGCGGAGCCAGTTATAACGGGGGCGTGGTGTTCAAATTGAATCCGTCGGGGACCGCGACGGCTACTACGCTCATATCTTCCCTGAATCCATCCACTTACGGGGAAGAGGTGACTTTTACGGCCGTGGTCACCCCTGCGCCCTTGAATGGGGAAACGATAACGTTCGAGCGTGGCACAACGGCGCTGGGGACGGGTGTCCTGAGCGGTGGCTCGGCTAGCTTCAAGATCGCGACGCTACCCTTGGGCACATCAGACGTTAAGGCAGTGTACGGCGGCGACGGGGACTACAAAGCCAGCACCTCGAACACCGTCCCGCAAGTGGTGAAGGACTAAACGCTTTGGCTTTCTTAGAATTACCGCTCGGCGGGCGCCCATCTTTTGCGCCTTCGATGGTTGAATGCAATTTCGCTGAAGGCTTGCTTGGCCTGTCACGCGGATTCTTCGGGTCGCCGCTCATGAACGATCAGCGGTTAGGCAATAACGATTAGGACATTGTCAGGGCTACAAAGCCCTGGTGGAGGAACCGACATGGGAACCCCAAAGCAGGTGGTCGACTCGTATCTCGGCAACGGAACTTATGACGAATGGCAAACGATGGAGACACAGGAAAGTGATGCCGAATCCAATTTTTCCTGCGTCGTGGCCGGCTGCAATTGGCTCTGTCGTCTCCGTTGGTAGATCGCATAACCAAGGATTTCGAAGTGGTCGAGAAAATCGCTGGCGATTACTCCAAAGCAGTGAAGCTCGCTTCTTTGGGCCGCCGCCCCAGCAAAGAAAGGATCGTGCAGGTGCACGACCTGTACGAATGGCGGTGGGGCTTGAGCACCTATGAACCCCGCCCGTCCTACCAAGGCGTCTTGCCGAGTGCAACACATCGCCTTGTGCCCGACGTCTCCTCCGATGCCAACCCCAACACCGGAGTCTGTGTCTATGACAACAATCCCACCAATGGCTGCTGCTGGTATGTCTTCGGCGGCACCAGTGTTGCGTCGCCCAACTGGGCAGGCATCGTGAACGCGGCCGGTCACTTTGCCGCCTCCAGCACTGCCGATCTCACTACCATCTATGCTGCCTACGCCTCGTCAACGAATTATCCCGCGGACTACAACGACATCACTTATGGCCTCTGCAGCTTCTATGATGGAAACATTGCCGTCGTCAAGTGGGATCCCTGCACCGGCGTCGGCAGTCCCAGGGGATATTTTGGGAAGTGAGCCTTGTCACTGCACCTTACACGGCTACCCTGTGCTTAGGGCCAGGCGTGGCCGTCTCGAATGACTTCCGGTTTGCCGACTATCCACGAACTGGCTTGGTTTCGGACAGTCTACTGCCCCCACTAAAAGCGCTTCGCATTGCCGACGATTCGGCACGAAAGCCAAGCAGTTCTTACTGTGCCAATCCAACGCGGCGCAGCAAATCCTGGAACCGGGGATCGCTCCGAATCGGGTCATATATCGGGTCCACCTTGATGGCCACGACTGCATTCGAGTCCTCCAAATATGCTCGCTGCAGCAGCTCGATAACCTGTTCTCTCTGGCCTGTGCCCGAATAGGCGATCAACAACATCTTGGTTCCTTCCGCCCGCGAGCCGACGCTCTGCTCGAGTTTCATCAATGCGTGCCGCGCCTCTTTCGCATGGCCCAAGCGGCCATAGACGGCTGCCTGCCACGCCCATAGCCATGGCCCTGCGTAGCGATCCTTCCAGCGATTGATCAAGCGGACTACCTCTTCGTACCGGCCAAGTTGCAGATCCGAAGGAATCATTAGACTCCCGGTAGGATCATAATTCGGGTCCAGTTCGAATATGGAATGGCATTGCTTCAGGGCGTCCTCATATTGGCGCGAGAAATACAGGATCGATACATGATCGCGGGCAATAATCAGCGATAAGGGATCGAGCCGGCGAGCCTGCTCGCTCTCGGCAAATGCCTCGGCGAATCGTCCTTGCCAGGAAAAAAACTCCGCATACCACTGGTGCGCGGTCGCATATTGCGGATCGAGTTGAATCGCCCGCCGGAATTCCTTCTCCGCCCCCGTCCAGTCATAATCGTAATTTTCTTTGATCAGGGCAAGCGAGGCGTGCGCCTCCGCGAGACCCTCATCGAGTTCCAGCGCCCGCAAGGCTGCGGCCCGCGCCTTCGGCATGAGCTCGTTTTGCGGACCCATGCACCACGTGCTCGTCAAGGCGAACGTATCCGCCAGTCCGGCGTAGGCGCGAGCGTAATTCGGATCCTTGTCAATCGCCTGCTGGAAGTAGCCAGCTGCCTGTCGAAATCCCTCCGACGTCCGGTTGTTCCAGAAAAACCGACCCTTCAGGTAGAGGTCATATACTTCATAAAAGTTCGCGCTGGTCTTCGCACCTGGCGCATGCTCCGCCGCCTGCCGCGCCGCCTCGATCGGCCGCTGCCCGCTCAGACTGAATTCGATTTCGTTGGCGACTTCGCGCGCAATCTCCGCCTGCAGCTCCAGCAGATGGCCCAGATCGCGATCGTATTCCCGCGCCCATAGATGGCTCTGGTCCTTCACTTGGATAAGCTGGGCCGTGATACGAACCCGCTCCGAATCGCGACGCACGCTGCCCTCGATCACATACTGCACCCCCAAATCCTTCCCAATCTGGGGAATTGATTCCCGCGAGTGCTTGTAGTGCATCACCGAAGTCCGTGCAATTACACCCAGATGCGCAGGATCGAGGTCTCCGAGCTGGCTGATCATCTCTTCCGTCAGACCATCGCTGAAGTACTCCTGCCCCACATCCCCGGTGAAATTCTCGAACGGCAGAACTGCCAGCATGGTTCTGCCAGGGTGTTCAACCGCGCCGTGCCGCGAACCCCAGATCCAAATGGTGGACGTCACGATCACGACTAGCGCGACAACGCCCGAGGCAATGACGGCCGCTCTCCAATCGCTCGCGCGTTGCGGGTACGAGTGCGATTGAGTTTCGGGCGCACTTCCCGCACTTGGAGGCGGCGCCGGCTCCTCAATCTCCTGTGCTTCTATCTCAGCCGCGCTATTGGCTGTCGCTGTAACTGGCACCAGAAACCGGTAACCCTGGCCTTGCACGGTGAGGATGTAGCGCCGATCGGCCGTCTCATCCAACGCTTTCCGCACCATGAAAATCGTCTGCGTCAGGTTTGACTCTTCGACGAAACTGTCGGGCCAGACCGCTTTCATCAGTTCGACTTTGGTCACAATCCTTCCCGAGTTTTGGATCAGCAGAAGCAGGACATCGAAGGCCTTTCGGGTCAGGGGCACGGCCTCGTCGCCCCTCATTAGCACACAACTCTGTGCATCAAGGCTGAAGTCGCCGAACCGATATAAGTTATTGGTCAGGCTGAACATAATCCGAATTTGATAAGGTTTGAGAACTTTTG
>DATHQJ010000334.1:0-5443 GCA_035482825.1 Binatus sp. (SeqCode)
CGATCAGATCGGCTTCCAGGTTGACGGGGTCTCCGGCCTTGAGCGAATGCAGATTCGTTTTCTCTACGGTGTGCGGAATGATTGCGATCGAGCAGCGATTCCTTTCCAGTTGTGCGACGGTCAGGCTGATGCCTTCGATCGCAATCGAACCTTTATAGACGGCATATTTCTCGACTTCGTCTGGCAGATCGATCTGCAGCCACCAATTCTCTGACTCGGCAATGCGCTCGAAACAGATGACCCTGCCGACTCCGTCCACGTGTCCCTGCACGATGTGGCCGCCGAAGCGGCCGTCGGATTTCATTGGCAGTTCCAGATTCACCGCTGCGCCTTCGCGAATGCGCGAGAACGAAGTCCGCGCCCAGGTCTCTGGGGCGAGGTCGGCGCAGAACGATCCGGGCTTGATGTCAAGAGCGGTAAGGCAGACCCCGCTGACCGCGACGCTGTCACCGGTTTTGAGTTCGCGTGGAACATTCGCTGCGGCGACTGTGATGCGGCGATTCTCGCCGCGCTGCTCGATGCCGCTTACCCGCCCGATTTCTTCGATGATGCCAGTGAACATGCGTGCCTCCGGAACGAACCTAACATCATAAGCCCGCTACGCTGAAAAGACGTTACTCGCCATACGGGTCCCGCAGATAACCTTCCACGGCGAGGTCTTCGCCGAAGCGATGCAGTCGCACGTCTTTGACTTTCGCGGATTGACTCATCGTAAGGAACGCAGCTCCGCTCGCGAAGGTGACTGATCCTTGTCGTCCGAGGATGATGGGAGCGTAGTACAGGAAAAGTTTGTCGACGATGTTCGCGGCTAAAGCGGTCCCGTTTATCGTGGATCCGCCTTCGATCATCAGTGACGTGATTTCGAGTTGGCCCAGTCGCCGCAGAATGGCCGTCAGATCGAGCCTGCCCGCTGCAATCTCAGGAACGCTCTCGACCCGGATTCCGAGTCGTCCGAGTTCCGCCTTTTTATTTTCCTGTGCCGTCGCGCAGAAAATCAGAACGTCATTCTTTCGTTCCGCCGCCGCGCTCTGTACCAGGCGCGATGTGAGCGGCAAGCGCAACCGCGAATCCAGAATCACGCGTAGCAATGGCCGGCGGCGCGCGCGGCCGCTGCGGTCGGTGAGCAGGGGATTGTCCGCAAGCATTGTTCCGATGCCAACCAGCAGCGCATCGTTCTCGTGGCGGAGTTCGTGGGCGTGGGCGCGCGCGAGTTCGCCGGTGATCCAATGGCCGGAGAATCCGCCTGGGGTCGAGGTGTCGTCACCTTGATCTGATGCTTCGCGGGGCGGCGCGATTTTGCCGTCGAGCGTCATCGCGGATTTCAGCGTGACCAGCGGCATGCCGTGACGGACGTAGCGGGCGAAGCCTTCGTTCAATCGTCGAGCTTCTTCTTCGAGGAGTCCGACTTCGACTTCGATGCCTGCGGCGCGGAGTTTTTCGAATCCGAGTCCACTCACTTGCGGATTGGGATCGAGCATCGACGCGACTACGCGTTGGATGCCGGCGGCAATCAGGGCGTCGGTACAGGGTGCGGTGCGGCCTTGATGGGCGTGGGGTTCGAGGTTGATGTAGAGAGTTCCGCCGCGGGCCTTCGCGCCGGCCGCTTCCAGGGCGAGAATCTCGGCGTGTTTCACACCGGCGTAGGTGTAGGTTCCGGTGCCGACGACGTTGCCATGCGTATCGGCAATCACCGCGCCGACGTGCGGATTGGGCGATGCCAGACCCGTGCCTTGACGCGCTAACTCGAGTGCGCGGCGCACAAGCGGTTCGTCTACGGAGTGAGCTGGCATTCTGGTCTGGCTTTTTACTGCCCACGGCAAGAAGCTTTTAACCGCTGAGTTCGCGGAGAAAGGCCGCTGAGAACGCTGAGACGAGCAACCGCTTGCTGGTTAGCTGCTACGCGGCGGGAAGCTGTGATACTCATCGTCTTCGATCTCCGCGACCGCGGCGCCACTGCGGCCTTTGGGGCCGCGTCGCACAGGAGCCATCACGTAGGCGTACGGATCTTCCGGCGCGGCCGGTTTCTTGCCGAGGAGTCGCTTCAGGAAATCAAGAACTACTCTGAATCGCGAACGCTTCTCGCCAGTATCGGACATACGCGCTCCTCACGGGCTAAAGCCCGGTTTGCGTCGAGTTCGTTGAGGGCACGGCTCAAGCAAGCCGTGCCCTTCCCAATTCCTTATTCAAACAAAGAATCCACAAAGTCTTTCGGATCGAAGGGAAGCAGGTCGCCTGCCTTTTCGCCCACGCCGACATAGCGCACTGGTAATCCCAGTTCGCGGGAGATGGCGACCACGACTCCGCCTTTTGCGGTGCCGTCGAGTTTGGTTAAAACGATCCCGGTGACGCCGGCCGATTCGGTGAACATGCGGGCCTGCTGCAGGCCGTTTTGGCCGGTGGTGGCGTCCATGACCAGCAGAGTTTCGTGGGGTGCGCCGGGGATGATGCGTTGGGCCGTGCGGCGCATCTTGTCGAGTTCGGACATCAGGCTGGACTTGGTGTGAAGGCGTCCGGCGGTGTCGACGACGACGTAGTCGGCTTTGCGGGCGACGGCGGCCTGCAAGGCGTCAAACAATACGGCGGAGGGATCGCCCCCGGGTTTGGTTTTGATGACTTCGGTGCCGGTGCGCGATCCCCAGATTTCGAGTTGATCGATGGCAGCGGCGCGGAAAGTGTCGGCGGCGCAGAGCAGGACGTTTTTTCCTTGCGAGCGGAAGACCTGCGACAGTTTACCGATGGTGGTGGTTTTGCCGGTGCCGTTGACGCCGACCACGAGAATCACTTCCGGGGAGCCGTCGACTCTGCTGACGGGGCGCGTGTTGGCGGCGGTCAGGATGGCGAGCAGTTCTTCTTTCAGCAGGCGCTTGAGTTCCTGGACGTCTTTGATCTGCTTGCGATCGGCTTTGTCGCGGAGTTTGGCAAGGACTTCCTGCGTCGTGGTGTTGCCTAGGTCGGCGCCGATGAGCGTGGCTTCCAGGTCGTCGAGGGTGGCGGCGTCGATTTCTTTGCCGAAGGAGACCACCTCTTCGATGCGCTCGGCGAGGTTCTCGCGGGTGCGCGTGACCGCCTGCTTCATGCGGTCGAGGAAGCCGGGTTTCTTTTCTTCTTCGAGGCTGCCGAAAAGAGTCTGAATCATAATTCAGCCAACAAAGGGACAAAGATTGATTATAAGGGGGCGCCGCCGGATCATCCGTCTTTCAGAGCGCCGCCGAAAGCCGGCTGGCCCCCGAGCGAAACATAGAAGCCGTAGACAAGCAGGGCCAGAGGAACCAGCAGAGCAATCAGGGCGCGTCCAGCGTACCACTGGTCGAGAACGAGTGGTGGCGAGGTGCCGAGGGTTAACAGGATGAAGAAGAAGGCGGCTGCGGCAACCAGGCCAATTCTAACCAGCACTGTCAGGAATACAAGCACGAACAGGACAGTCAAAGTGAAATCTACTGCGGTGGGCTGCGCATTGAGCAGCAGCATGACGAGTGCAAGGACGATCAGCCCAAGCCTCGGCCGTCGCAACAGGCCAGTCATGACGGACAATAGGGCGAAGTAGAAAAGAGCGTAGAAGGATGCGGCAAAAAGCAACAGGAAGCAGTGGCCGATGGACGGCATGATCCCCTGACCGAAATAACCGTCCACGGGGGATGCTGCCGAGCTGTGCGAAAGCGCACCGACACCCAAGAAGATGGCGCTCATTGCCGAACCAGCCACGATGCCTAACAACACATCGCGTCCAACCAGTGGATCGCGAAGGCGTCCGTTTAGAAGACGCTGCCAGGAAACCATCAGCTTCGGCCAGCTTTGCCGCCCATACGGCTCCACAGCCATATATCCCAGCCACGCGAGCAGCGCAAAAAGCAGGGGAGCACCAAGCAGAATAAATTGGACCGAAATGTAGTCCGCTTGCGGGACATAGTGATAGACGAAAAATCCATAGACGCAATTTGCCAGGATTGCAAAGCCTGCCAGGCGCAGCGCTCCTTTGGTGTCTCCGCGACCCCGACGAACGTTCCGGCGCGCGAAAAACCCGGCAACGAGAAGATAGCCCCCCATCAACAATGGCCACGCCGTCGAAAGAAGCATGCCGTCGGTGGCGGTCATGCGGGATTGACTGGAAGGATCTCCTCGCCATGGCTGATCCCAGGGAGCGATCAGTTGGAAGTAGACCGGCACGCCATGGTAGGCGGCGGCAGTTACGTGGAGAAGAAGGTCGGGGCGATCCGGGAGATGACCCTCCCAGTCGGCGCGGACATCGAAGGAATCGGGCGGGGCCCATTTCGGGCTGGCGGGAACAAACTGAGTCTGGTCGAGTCCGGCTTCGGCAAAAAGTAAGCCCCAGTTCACATCAGGGCGGGCTCCTCCGGTCTCGACTTGCGGCGGGACAGCGCGCAGAAACAGGAGATTTCCTTGCATATCCAGCCGGAGAGCGACCATGCCTGACGTTTCATAAGACGGATTCAACAGAGTCACCCTCGGGGGGCCGTCCGGGCTCTGGGCTCCCGGCATCATCCACTGTGGACTTTGCCGGTACCAGAAGCTGACCGGGGACGGCCAGGCGTGTCCCGTGGGAGTACGTTTCCAATCGTTGCTGGAGGAGTTGTGAGCTGAATAGTGGAGATAGTCTTTGTCTGACGCGACCCAGAACGCGCGATCCACTACGACGGAATAACCCAGCTTCTTCGCCAGGTCCTGCGCGCGGTCTGCGAGCACTTCCGGAGATTTGTTCATCGGTGCAAGACCCCAGTCCATGTTGCGTGGCGCCAGCAGCATGGATGCGCCAAAGATCAGAATGAGTGCGCTCGCGAGGCAAGCCCAGGCAACGGCTGGTCGCAGCGAGCCCTGAGGTCCAGCGGCCGCCACCATCTCTGGTGAAGGAGTTTCTCCGGCGGCAAGCGCCGACGTGAGGGGATCGCCGCCAGGGAGAGAAGCAGCGACGCTTAATGCCGAGCGCGGCCGCTGCGCCGGGTCCCGATCCAGACAACGCAGGATGGCCCGCTCGACCACCGGATCAAAGTTCTTGACGACGCTCGAGGGTGGCGTCGGGTTGGTTTCGGTTTGCTTGCGGTAAAACTCAGCCAGGCTTGCGGCGTCGAATGCTTTTTTCCCGGTGAAAAGTTCGTAGAGGACCAGGCCGAGAGCGTAGAGGTCGCTCTGCACGGAAGGGGCTGCGCCGGAAAATAATTCGGGGGCGAGATAGCCCGGCGTGCCGGCGGGGCCGGTTTGGGCGTCGGCGGCATCGGAGGCGATAGCCAGGCCGAAGTCGGTGATGCGAGCGCGGCCCTTGCCATCGATCATTACGTTCGAGGGCTTCAGGTCGCGATGCAGAACGCCGCTGCGATGGGCGGCGGCGAGGCCGGAGCAGAGTTGCTGGGCGATCTCGACGGCTTTGTCGCCGGGGAGGCGTCCGATGCGGCGCAGCAGGGAAGCGAGATCTTCGCCGTCCACAAATTCC
>DATHQJ010000335.1:0-20197 GCA_035482825.1 Binatus sp. (SeqCode)
CGACAGCATGCGCATCGATATTCCCGGCCTCTGGATGATGACTTGGTATGACGTCAGCATCGGGCCCAACCTTGCCGCCTACAATTACGTCCGCAGCACGGCCAGTCCTGCGGTCGCCGCCGAGCAGTACGCCGTCATCGCGCCCGTCGCCCATTGCAGTTACAAACGCGCCGCCGAGCACACCATCGTCGGCGAGCGCGACCTCGGCGACGCCCGCCTCGACTACGACGCCCTGACCTACGGCTGGTTTGACCACTTCCTCAAAGGCGAGGACAACGGCATTCTCGCCAAGACTCCAAAGGTTCGCTACTACACCATGGGCAGCAACAAGTGGCAAACGTCCGAAACCTGGCCGCCCGAAGGCGCCAAGCCCGTCACATATTTTCTGGCCAGCGGCGGCCACGCCAATTCCCTTTACGGAGATGGATCTCTTCTCGCTACAGCCGAACCGAAAGATAGTCCCGATAAATTTGTCTACGATCCCATGAACCCCGTCCCCACCAACGGCGGAGGGTTCTGTTGTCTGGGCGCACAGTACAAAGCTGGCGCGATTGATCAGCGCAGTCTCGAAACGCGCGACGACATCCTCGTCTACAGCACCGGCCCGCTGAAAGAAGGAATCGAAGTGAGCGGGCCGATCGACGTCACCCTCTACGTGTCGAGCGACGCCAAAGACACGGACTTCACCGCGAAGCTCATCGAAGTGCTGCCCGACGGCACGGCCTACAACATCGAAGAAAATATCCAGCGCGCCCGCTACCGCGAAGGCTATACCAAGCCCCCCGTATGGATGGAGAAGGGCAAAGTCTACAAAGTCTCGTTTCAGCCCATGCAAACCAGCATCTACTTCGCGCCCGGACACCAGTTGCGCCTCGAAATCAGCAGCAGCGACTTCCCTCAATTCGACCGCAACCTCAACACCGGCGGCGAAAACTACAACGAATCCCAAGGCGTAGTCGCCCACAACGAAGTGCATCACTCGGCGCAGTATCCCTCGAGCATCACGCTAAGCGTCGTGAAAAGGTGAGCGTCGTCGGCCTGGATTTGTCGCATGCAAGATCTTGCCGATTGACCTACGGTCCCGCACTCGTGCCTTTGTTCGTTCCTGACGGGCCGGTGGAGCTTTCCGGTCGAATCAACAGCGCCAGCCTCGGGAACAGGAATCGGCCGGCGGCGTCATCGATGACATTCACCTGGCAGGTGTAAAACCCCGGCGTCAGAGGGCTGAGAGGCAGGTCGAGTTGGAAAACGCCAGCCTGGCGGTCGCGCGCGTTCAACTCGGTTAGCTCCGCGAGTGAAGTTTCGAATACTTTGGCTTTGCCGCGAAAGAATGCCACGTTCGTAAGCAGGTGAATGCCGGGTTTGGCCTGTGCGAACTGCGCCGCGCCAGACGGATTCGTGCGCCCCGGGTCATAGACTTCGTAGTAGAGTCGCAAGTGCTGCGCGGAAGAAAAGACGTGGGTCACGTTGGGAATAATCTCTGAGCCGTCGCGAATGAGCGGGCTGGGGCTCGCGCCTTTCTTCGCGGGCTGAACTTGACTGGCGAGAACGATCGAACTCATCTTCATCGGGTGAGACTTGAGATCGGGGACGTCCAGATCGGTTTCGAACGAACCCATGCGCCCCGTCTGGTTTTCCCTCACCACAAACTTGAGGTGATATTTCCCCGGGGGCAAGCTCAACCCAGTGTCGTACTGCACATTTTTCTTGCGGACTTCTGAAGAAGTATCGACTGCCAGGTTGACCGTGTCACGGATTTGAGTGACCGCGTGCTTCTGGCTGTCGAGTACGACGCCAATGACATCCAGCGTGGCTTTATCACGATCGCTGCTGCGCGTGAAGGGGATCTCCGAGCCCGGCACGACCAAAGACACCGGGATGAAAAACTTGTTAGCCTCCAAACGAAAATACGCAGTGCTCAGATACAGCGGCAGATCTGTTGTGGGCAGCTCTGACGCGAGTTCCTCCTGCAGCTGAAATTCTTTATCTTCTTTCGTGGAATGCCGGTAATCGGCAGGTGCATAGTAGCCGCGCCGGTAGTCGATCTTCACGCCGGGCGCGTTGACCTTTACCGCAATTCGCCGGTATCGCCCGTCACGCGCAGCGTTCGTGCTGCGATAACCCAGCAGATAATACGTCGACGTGTCCTGTTGCACTCCCCGAAAGACCTGGGTGAAATCGTTGGAATCGAGAAACGCTCGTCCACCCGTATCGCTGGCCAGCGTGACCAGGGATTCCTGCGTGGTGAAGTTGGAATTCAGGGCGTTGATCGTGGCCTGGCCGGAATATGGCGAAGTACCCCGCAGGCTCGCGTTCTGCGCCTCTCCACCCGCGACCAGCGCCTGCAGGCCGCGCAGGTCCATGGTGTAGATCGCCATGTTGGAGCGCACGGCCGCATTGATGGCCGAGCGCAGTTCTGACTGGTTTTCGATACCCGTTCGGTCCATGCCGCTGGAGAAATAAATCAGCGACTTCTTCTGCTGAAGATGCGTCAGCTTCTCCGCGACCGATCGCAGCGCTTCCAGACGCCGGTCCGTATTGAAAATGTTGTATTCCGTGTCGTCTGCGGTGAATGGCTGGCCCGAGTCGGGCGTACCTTCGGTCGTGCCGGTGGTGCCTTCCTCGAACCCCTGTCCGCTGCCCGCGCTGAAAGCCTGGAGTTGCTTCTTCAGCAGGTCGTGGTCGGCCGTGAAATCCTGGTTGACCAGCAGAGCGCTTCCCAGAGAGACAATCGAAACCAGGTCCGCCGGCGCCATCTGCGTATCGACATAGTGCTCCGCGGAGGTCACCGCGCGATCGATTTCGTCAGGCTCCATGGCGGAGAGATCGAAGAACAAAACGATCAGCCGACGATCCTTAAACTGATCCGCGGAATTCGCGGCCGACGGGGCCGCGCTCGCCGGACTGCTCCCTTCAGCCGGCACGCCGGCCAGCGGCTTGGTCTGAGCGACATCCTGATTGGCCACGGCGTCTACGTCTTCAACGTCAAACGAAACTACTTTCTGAGGCTTGTTGTCCTCCAGAATCGTGAAGTCCTCCGGCTTAAGACCGCGAACGAAGTTTCCGTTTTTGTCCCGGACCGTAACATTCACCAGAATTAAGTCGGTCTGCACCCGAAAGGTGTAGTCCGCTGACTGCTGCGCCGGCAGGGAAGAGCCGAGCAGGGCGAGCGCGAGCGCCGCCGCCAGAATCTTGTTCCCCACTCCGTTCGGACTCGAGTTCATGTGCATCTCTCCTCAAAAACGGAAGCGAGCGGTCATGGTAATTTGCCGCATGGCGCCAACCGCAGTGATCCGGCCGAACGTCGGCGAATTGAACGTGGTATCGATCGACGAGTAGTTCGGTAGGTTGAAGATGTTGGTGGCCTGCGCCCGAAACTCGAGAACCCGCGACTCTCTCATCGGAATGACTTTGGTGAAGGCCATATCGAACACACGAGTCCCGGGGCCAATAATGCTGTTTCGGCGAGCGTCGCCATACGGTCCCGCGGGCAGCGCGAAGGCAGCCGTGTTGAACCACTCTCCAATGGAAGGATTCGAGAGGCTGACGGACTGGCCGTGAACGACGTCGGGCCGCAGCGTTCCGTTGGTGCCGCGATCGATCTCGCCGGCGCTGCCCAGAACGCGCGGCGTAAACGGCAACCCCGATGCGATGGTCCAGTCTCCACTCCACTGCCAATCTCCCAGAACCGCGCGCAGCGGAGTATTTCCCGTGAGCCAGCGTTTGTCGTGCCCGAATGGCAGTTCCCACAAATAATCCGCGGTGAACTTGTGCGTCTGATTGAAGCTGGAGAGCCCGCGCTCGGCGGCGAGATCAAGGGCATTTTGGGCCACAGATGCTGCCCCGCCGCCAGACGAACCTCTTCCTCCGATCGAGGAAGCATCATCGATCGACTTGGAAAATGTGTAGATCCCGCCGATGGAGAAGCCGTTCGACAAGCGTTTGCGCAAGCGCACCGATCCGGCATTGGCCTCGGAATCGCCGACCGAGCTTTCGTAAATAAACGCCTGAGCAGTCGGAATCAGAATGCCCGTCGTGTTGCGGTTAGGCGCTTCGAGAATGTCGAGGTCTGTGCCTTTCGTTCCCGTGTAGTCGATGTTGAGCAACAGGGTCGGACGCAACTGCTGCTGGATGTCGAGGTTTCGAATCTGTACGTAGCCCAGCCGATAATCTGGATTCACCGCGTAACTATTGGTTGTGATCCCGGTCGAAGACGAGGGGAAGCCATCCTGCAGCGTGAGCTCTCCGGCAGAGGATTGAATATTCGTTTGGGTCGTCGAAAACGGAGGCTGAAAGGCCAACTGCTGCACGATTCCCTGATACGCGCCGGTGTTGTAGTTGATGCCGTAGCCGCCGCGCACCACGGTCTTGGAGAACGGCTTCCAGGCAAATCCGACGCGAGGCGCAAAATTGTTGCGGTCCGGCCGTACCAGGCTCTGGGGCAGGCCTCCGCTATAAGGTCCAGCCTGACCGGGCAAGACTACTGCGACCGCCGGAGCGCCGAGCGTGGGATTCAACACCCCTGGCGAAAGATCCAGGTTCGCGATCCGATTGTTCTCTTCCGTGAGCGGCGAGACGTATTCGTAGCGGACGCCGAAATTCAATGTCAGATTTCCGCGAATCTTCCACTCGTCCTGCAAATATGCATCCCAATAGTTGCCGTGAAAATGGTAACTGTCCTGTCCAAATTGCACAGAAGTTTGCTGCGGAAGTCCGAGCAGGAAGTCGGCGAAGTCGTATCCCGTGCTAGGCGCTTGCTGCACCGTCTGACCGGGCTGGCATGGACTGCAGGGAATCAATTCGGAAGTGTTGTAGCCGGTGAAAACGAATGAACCGCGCGCGTTGCTGCTGGTCTCCGTGTTGAGCTGGACGCGCCGGAAGTCACCACCCCAGCGCCAACTGTGCTTGCCGTGCGTCCAAACCACGCTGTCTGAAAAAGTGTAGGTCTGGTTCCGTAGAAGTTGGGGATTGACATCCTGCAGACTGCCAATGTCTGTGAAGGAAAGATTGGGCAAACCCCAATCAAATGGATTGGTCGAGACCCCGCTGATTCCCACCGCACTGTCGATGTCATTGTTGAACGCGTAAAGATTCTGCGTTCGGGTCCGGCTGCGATTGAAGTCGAAGCGCAGGTTGTTGGTCAGCTTGCCGATGCTTCGAACGTAGCCGGTCGGCACGTCGAAGCTGCGAACGTTAGTGCTGCCGCCGACGCTGGGAAAAGGATTCGTAATGGTGGCGCTCGATCCGTGGTAGTGCAAGCCAAACGTCAGGTTGTTGCGTGGAGCGCCGCGTCCCGCTCGCCGGCCGCCCTTAGGCGGAGCGCCGAACGTGTGATTGATCCGGACATTCAAGTCGTCGCTGTCGCTGGTCGCGGAAGTCACGAAATGGAAATTTTGGAAATCGCCCGGCAGGTTCGGACAAGGAATATATTGCAGCAATCCTCCGGCGCCCGTGGACGACCCAGCCGGAGGGCAAGTCTGCGAAGCGAATCCCGGAATGATGTTGCCCGGATAAGGAATATTGTTCGTGGGATCAAACAGCTCGACCGGCTGTCCCGCTTCCGCGCCCGACGTGTAGGTGGTCTGGGAAAAGTTGCCTTGCCGTTCCAGCAGGGTGGGGACTGTAGAAAACTGGTCGAATGGATTCTCTCCTCGTTTGCCGTTGTAATTGACGAAGAAAAATGTTTTGGTACCGCCGTGATAGATTTTTGGAATGTTGAGAGGTCCACCGACCGAACCGCCGAAACTGTTTTGCACATATCCCGGATTGGTGGCGGGTTCGCCGGCGAGCGCATACGGCGCGGCATTGAGCGCGGAGTCGCCGATGCCGTAGTAGATCGATCCATGAGGATGATTAATATCGAAACCGCGGCGGCCGGTGATCGCGCGTCCGCCTCCTCCTCCGCCAAATCCCCCTTGGCCGCCGAATCCGCCGGATCCAAAACCACCACCTTGCTGGCGAGCATCATTGATGCGTTGCTGCAGTTCGTCTCCACTCATCGCATTCAGAGGATTGGAATTGTCCCCGGAAACGGCGATGGATTCGGTTGCGCTGTTTGGATCAATTCCCGGGACTGGCATTCCAGAGGGAACCACATCGCTCGCCGGGTTGCCGCCTGCCTCCTGACCAGCACTGTTCTGGAGAGCAGAAAGAGTTTGAAAGCCACGCTGATTGCCAGCCGGCCCATTCGGCCTTCGGGGCTCAGGACTCGGTTCGTGGGTTCGGGACAACAGGGTCAATTCAAAATTCGCCGACACACTCTGGTGCGAGGCATCGATCACCACCGACTGCGTGCTATTGGCAAATGCGACCATCTGCGCGCCCACGGTGTATGAGCCAAAGGCCGGAACGGTTGCGGAATATGTCCCGTCAATGTCGGTCCAGACGAGAATTTTCTGAGCGGAGGATGCGAGAGAGATGGAAACCGCTGCGCCGGGAATCGGCATATTGCCCGATGTCACGATACCGTGAATCTTCGCGGCCGCCGCTACAGTATTCTGAGGTGGCGTTGCCGCCGGTTGCATGAGCTGAGTCTGGGCGCGGGCATCATCGAGGGCGAGCACCAGAGTCAAACCTAAGAACAGACTCTGGAAGGCCAGCCAGCTCTTTGCGATCATTCGCTCATTCCTCTTCAAAGTCCCTGCGACGAGAGCGTCGCCACTTTAGTGGATGATAGCCTGACGGCTTCGTAGTCATCGTAAAATTGTGTCTATTCGTGTTTAGTAAAGATTCGTAAAAGCGGCGTTCCTCCCGCAACTCCGAGCCATAATCTGGTTAGTATAAGCAGGACCAACCTGAAGGCTCATTAGGAGGAATACCCATGCTCAAACATTGCTTGCTCGCGCTTGCCCTGGCAGGCCTCGTCAATACCGTTACTCCTTCCGCAATCGCTCAAGACAATGGCAACAACCAGCAGTCCGCTCCCGCGGGCGGACCGACCGACCACGGGCGTGGACGCCATTTCGATCCAGCGGAGCGGACCGAGATGCTGACCAAGCAACTGAAGCTGACCTCGGACCAGCAACCGAAAGTGCTGGACATTTTGAAGTCAGAACAATCGAAAATGGAAGCGTTGCACTCGGACTCCTCGCTCTCGCAAGATGATCGCCGATCCAAGATGATGGATATCCGCAAAGAGTCGGATGGCCAGATCCGCACCCTTCTTGATTCCGATCAACAAAAGAGATGGGATGCAATGCAGAACCGTCACGATCAGTGGCATGGACACCACCAGGATGGACAGGCTCCGACCGCACCGGACTCTTCCCAGCCCCAATAGGGCGTTGTCACCAACTGATCTCGTTTGCAACCCGAATCATTAGGTTACGCAGCGAGCCGGGGGCGCAAGTTGGTGCCGAGAACAGCGGGCCCTGTGCAGCTTTCGACCGCCGGCGTTATACTCTGCCGACTCTCAAGCGTGGTCTTGAAGGAGGCGAGTATGCGCAAGCGGCTGACATTGATTCTTTTGAGTTGTGTTCTGGGCGCGCCGGCCACGGCACAACAACCAGCGCTCACTGTGGGAACCGCGACAGCAGTCACCGGGCAGACCGTTACCGGATTCATCGAAGTGTCGGCAGGGAGCGACGCGGGCACGAATATCCCGGTCGCGGTCATTCGTGGCCCGAAGCCCGGGCCGACACTCGCCCTGGTGGCCGGCGCGCATGGCACCGAGTATGCGTCCATCATTGCACTCGAAAAGCTTATCCAGGAACTCAATCCCGCGGAGATTTCCGGGACGGTCATCATCGTCCCCTTGGTGAACATCGCGTCATTCGAACAGAAGGTGCCGCACGTGAACCCGGTGGACGGTAAGAGCATGAACCGTTTCTATCCGGGCAATCCCAACGGAACGCAGACCGAGCGCGCGTCGTGGGTGATGACCAAGCAGGTCGTGGAAAAATCCGACTACCTGATTGACCTGCACGGCGGCGATCTCGATGAAAGCCTGCGGCCGTATTCCTACTGGGCGCCGACCGGTAACGCGCAGCAGGATGCCGTCTCGCGCGCCATGGTGCTGGCCTTCGGCCTCGACACCATCATCCTCTCAACCGATCGTCCCCGCGACCTGAACGCCGCCCGCTATTTGGAGACCAATGCCAGCCTGCGAGGAAAGCCGTCTCTCACGGCCGAGGCGGGCCATGCTGGCACCGTAGAACCGGAAGACGTGACGGCGCTGATGAATGGCTGCCTGAACGTGATGCGCTACCTGAAGATGCTGCCGGGCAATGCGCCTCCCGTGCAGAACCCAGTGTGGATCGAGCGCATTGCCAGCGTCACCAGCGAAATCACCGGCGTTTTTTATCCCATTGTGAAGCGCGGCTGGTACGTGCAACAAGGCATGAAAATCGGCTACGTCACCGATCTGTTCGGCAAGACGGTGTGGGAAGCGTATGCGCCGTCGAGCGGCGTGGTCCTGTATGTCTGCGCCGTGCCCTCGATGAAGAAAGGTGAGACGGTAGCCAACATCGGCGTGGTCGCCAGCAAGGCGCCATAGCCGGCGGCTACCGATTCTGTGATGCAGGCCACGCTCATGACGCGCAGGGTTCGTCAAACGGTGCGCCCAGACTCTCGATGATCGGGCGAGATGTCCCGTCTGCACAATCCTTGGCGCTGCTGAGACGAGAGTTCTGTGATTCGGGTCACCTGTTGTAACCTGCGGGTCGCAAGCTTTGGCGGTAGAGCAGCAGCTGAAAGTGCGGGTAGGGGCTGTCGAATTTTCGAACAATGACGATGCGCCGGCGGGCCCGGCACCTACTTCATGCCGAGGTCGGTGAGGACCTTGGGATTCTCTTCACCCGCCGCGAGCACCTGATGGCACGCCGTACAGTCGTTGGTGATGGTCTGGCCATCAGCGCTGGTGTGGCTGCCATCATGGCAGCGGAAGCAGCCGGGAGAATCGATGTGCCCAAGATTATTGGGATGAGCGCCCCAGGTCAGACGCATGTCGGGGAAGATGTTGCGCAGGTAAATCGCTGACACCTCATCGCCTGCCTGCTGCACCAGCGCCCGCCGCGTCTGATAGATCTGCGGGTAATTCGTCCGGTAAAAAGTGTTGAGCTCGGCGCCGATGCTCTGCCGCGCGACATCCCGGCTGGGATAATTCACCTTGAGAACCTCGACCGCCTTCTTCCGGATATAAGGAAGCTCCGGGCTGATGTGCCCCAGCGACATCTGCTTGTCCACCGCGTTTTCTGGCAAGTCGAAGGCGTGGGTGGGCCGGTTGTGGCAATCGATACAGTCCATGGTGCGATGTTCGCCCTTTGCCAGTTGTTGCGGCGTGGGCTTGGCGTCGGTGGAAACGAATTCAGTGGTCTTGCCCCGATCGTCGGTGTAATCGACGACGGGGATCGTCTGCCGCTCGGCGTCAGTCGAAATGTAGCGAATGCGCGCGTTATCCGCGAGGTGGTGGCCGTGGATGCCGACCGAACCCTGCCAGGTGCGGCCTCCCACTTTCAGCAGCAAGACGTCAGTCTGCGGCGTGTTTTTTTCGTCTTCCTTGTAGCTGGTGTTCACCAGGAGCTTGTCGCCGGTAAAGCGCTGCGGCCAGTGACACTGCTCACAGGTTTCGCGCGCCGGACGCAGATACTTGACCGGCGAGGGAATCGGTCGCGAATAGCTGTGGAACGTCACCGCCGCAACCTGCCGCAGACCGGAAAGTTTTGACCGCACAAACCACCCCGCGCCCGGCCCGATGTGACATTCCACGCAAGCCACATGAGAGTGCGGAGAATTCTGATACGCCGAATATTCCGGAGCCATCACGGTATGACAGGTGGTTCCGCAGAAGGTGGTCGAATCCATATATTCCACGCCGCGGTAGGATGCGGTCGCGATAATAAGCAGATTCAGCACGGTGGCAAAACCGACCCACTCCAGCGTGCGCCGCACCACCGGCAGGTGCAGATCGATGGCGGGATAAGTCCCGGGCAGACTGCCGCTGCCGCGCAGACTGCGTCGCCGGAGCCAGATTCCGATCGGAATCAGCAGCAACCCGAGGACAAAAATACCGGGAAGCACCAAGAAAACCAGAAGGCCAATATAAGGATGCGGCGGCCCCGGCAGAAAAATGTCGTAGAACCAGAAGGCGATGGTGGTCAGCGCCGTGCTGGTGGTGATCACCGCGCCGGTAAGCGTGATGGGATTCTGCCCCAGGAAATAAATGGGCTGCATCCAGTTTCGGCTGCGCTCCCGCAGACTCATTTTCAAAGAGTCGCTCCCCTACACTGCCTACATTTCGTTAAGCCGCGGCACAAGCACACTTCAACTCCATGTCGCGGGCGACTCCCGATCACCGTGACCGGCCGCAACTATTTCTTCAGCGTGCGGATGTAGGCCACCAATCCCTTGATGTCTTCCGGCTTCAGAGACCCAAACTTCGGCATATTCTTGTTCTTGCCGTTGGTGATGATGTCGGTGAGCTCCGCATCTGACATTTTCTGCACCTCGGCGCTGGTGAAGTCGTGGGCTCCCATCTTCTTGCCCATCGCCGATCCGGTGCCGTCGGCGCCGTGGCACCCTGCGCATCTTGCTTTGAACATGTCAGCGCTTTGCGCGCCCGCGGGGAATGAAAAACTTAGAACAACCGTCAAGGCTGCTGCAATCGTCAACATTTTAAAGTTCATGCTCTTCATCCTTAAGCTCCAGTCAAGAGTTCATTGCAACATCGCAATGAGAATACATTGAAATATCTGGCAATTACTGACCTTTTTCAGAAGCGGAATTCTGTGACCCGGGTCACGTCTGCCTGTCACGGGAATTCCTCCACGCCACAACAGATCCGCCTCGGAGTCCTTTGGCCGCTCCGCGTGGTATTCCCCACTGCAACCTGTGACCATGGTCACGGTGGGTGGATCGACCTCATTACGAAAGTAAATTGAACCGGCTCGGCACTGTCCCTAACATCACAAGATATTGTGCTGCGGGCCCTCAGTATTGCTGTCTGCGGACGGCGCCGCTGGCCTGGAGACTGCTTATGCGGGTTCGACTGTCGAACATCTGCCGTTGGCTCGTTTTTATTGGGGTAGTTTCTTGCTGGGGTCATGCGCAACCGGGACAGGCGCAACCGCGACAAGCGCAACCAGGTCAAGCCCAGCAAAAACCCGAAATCAAGATTGGATTTTCCATCGAGAACACCAAGGGCGAGCGCTGGCAGACCGACCTGGACGAATTTCAAGCCCGCGCTCAGCAACTGGGCGCACAAACCATCACTCGCTCAGCCGATGGCGACGACGACCGGCAACTCAAGCAAGTCAAAGAACTGCTCGATCTTGGGATTGACGCCCTGGTCCTCCTCCCTCACGATCCGGAGAAAGCAGTTCGCATCGTAGAAGCGGCACATGCCAAGCACGTTCCCGTCATCAGCTATGACCGCCTCATACCCAGTCCCAATGTCGACCTTTATATCGGGTTCGATCTGTTTTCCGTGGGTGTACTGCAGGCGCAATGCTTAACCGAGCACGCGCCGAAAGGGAATTACATTCTGCTGGGCGGCTCGCCGATGGATCCAAACTCCAAGGTGGTGCGCGCCGGTCAGATGAAAGTGCTGCAGCCGTTGATCGACCGCGGCGATATCAAAATCCTCGCCGACATCTGGATACCGGAGTGGAGCCCCACGCAAGCCTACGTTCTGGTTGCGCAGGCGTTGCACGATCTGAAAGTTCCTCTGACCGCAATCCTGGCCTCGAATGACGGTACGGCGGGCGGCGCCATCCAGGCGCTCGCCGACAACAAAATGTCAGGACAAGTCTTGGTCACCGGACAAGACGCCGATCTCGCCGCCGTGGCCCGGCTCTACGATGACACCCAGCTCATGACCGTCTACAAACCCATCGGCGGCGAAGCCCGGGCCGCTGCCGAAGCCGCGGTCACCCTGGCCCGGCACGGCAACATCGAAACCAGCACCGCCGTTCCCAACGGAGCCCAGACCACCAAGGCGATCCTGCTGACCCCCATCGCAGTCACCCGCCTCAACGCAAAAGATACCGTGCTGAAAGACGGCTTTCAAAAAATCGAAACCGTAAGACAGTCCTTACCAAAAGAAAAGTGGGCCGAACTCGATCGCTAGCGGCAAAACCGCGGGTGCGCAACCAGCTGCCGACGGGATCCCGATTTTCCCCCGCGCAGTTGATCTGATTCCGCTGCTCTGTCACTCCCTTACCAGGCCGTCATCCTTCCAATGGTGCCCGCAAGAATCGCAAGTCCACTCATATTGCTGCGGGGAATCCTGCTCAGTCGTGGGAGGCTCGCCGATCAGATCGTCGAAAACAACCTCGGTCGAATGGCACTTGGGACAGCGCACAGGACGGTCCTTAGTCGCTTCTTCCCGTTCTCGCCGTTCGCTCTCCGGTTCGTCTCGCGGAAAGTAGTCCTGTAAAACCTGCCGCGCCCAGGGCACACCAATATTCATGATGCGAACCGGAACCCCATTCGCGAAATTTGAAGTCACCGCGTCCACTCCGGTAGCCATCTCCGGCCCCATGAAAAACGGAATCGCCGCCCCATCCAACAACCGCTGCAAGCGCAGCGCATCAGCCACGCTCCACACGGTGTCGATCGTGACTAGCCGTCGGTCCTCGTCGTAAACAGACTCGGGTTCAGCCGGATCGAGACGCGGCTCTGGGATCGCAGGCCGCGAAGGCGCTGAAGGCGGCTCCGGCGGCACCTTCAGCCGGCGCAGCGATATCTCATTGGCCAGAGTTTCCTGCGCGACTTCCGTCAATTCCGATCTCTTCCGGGCCAGCCCCACCAACTCACTGTCACTCATCCGCCGATAATGCTCAGAGAGCCGCCGCCACTCCGCTCCCCCATCAAGAGTGCTCATGGCCGGGAATCATATATCGGTTCAGAGCCGGAGCCCAGCCCTACTCCTCCTAAGCAGTTGGCCCCATTCACGCCCGGTTTTGGCTTGAGAGGGAAAGTTCAGAAGATAGGCCCATTCCTCCTCAGGGAAACATGGGGAGAAACATGGGGACAGACGGGACTGACCCCGATTTCTAGGCAGCAAGAATAGGGTGAACGTCTCGTCTGTCCCCGTATTTCCCCCTACTTTCTGAGAAAATACTCGGGGTACGTCCCGTCTGTCCCCGATTTTCATTAGGACTATCAATGAATCCGTCACGAACCACACCGCCTTTCGTCAAACGTGCTGATAGTGATCACATAGTCGTTGACCTTCAGGAGGATGTTTTGTCCGCCCAGCTTGAGAGGTTGGGTTTTACCAGAGTGTCCACAGCGGACCGAGAACTCCAGATTGAAACTGCATCGAAGGAAGAGAAGGCGCGTGTACTTACCACGCTACGAGACCGGGGGGTTTATTTTTCTCGCGGTCGGGAGTGGAGTCCCGCAGAAGTCTTTGAATGGTTGCGCGATCAAAAGCTCGTGAGCGGGGTATTCTCAGAAATCTATTGGGTGAACCCTCATTCCTGGCTGACGCGCGACAATCAATAGCCGAGCAGGCTTCCGATAGGAAAGCATGAAGGACAGACGTGACGTTCACGGTTTGTGTGAATTGGAATTGGAGTAAGTCCCGTCTGTCCCCATGTTTTGCCAGATCGAATTGGAGCCGTCATTGTTCATCCCGGCTATGCAATTAAGTACCAAGTGGAGAGTCCTGTCAAGCGCACATACCCTGTCCAAGATGTGGCGTTGGTACGAGGTGGTTCTATGAATGGGGAACTGAGTCCGGAGCAAGTCAAGCGAATTGCCCACATCAAATCGCATCTGGATCGGGGATTCAAGCTCGATCAGCTCGTCCGCAATATCGAGAACGGCCTGGGTAACCCGCGTGCGTGCTTGATGTCATTGTCGCGTCATGCCGAAGCCAGTGGGTTCTATGCCTGGTTCGCGGAGCGAGATCTGACGTCGATGCGGCAATGGTTCCATACGGCCGCGAAACTGGATCGCAAGTGGTACCAGATGGAGGAGAACAAACAGGGATACGGCTCGAATATGCTGCGGCTCATCAAGCCGCTGGTGTCGAATGACCGCTCGCTGATCGAATGGTTCGCCCATTATGACCAGGTCTATTGGCTGGATCGTGTTGAGGAACCGACCACACCTGATTTTTGGGCGTACCAGGCGATGGTCGCATTGCGTGGCGAGTGGCCCCGTCTCATCGAGCGTTGCGAGAAGGTGATGCGCGCCCCTGCGGGTGCGGCCTCGGAGCAACAGTATCTGCGGGATCACGAATTCTATCTGGCGCTGGCCCGTCGCGATGTCGGAACGATGACCGAAGCGTTGCACAAACTCGTAACGGCCCAGATGGTCAAGGCGCGCAACAACGATGACAGCGGCTACGCGGCGGATTTGATTTCCACCGCGGCGGTGATTTACACCAAGATTGCCTGGTTCCACGGACACGAGGTTCGGGTCGATTCTCCATACATCCCATCCGAATGGTTGCCGATGGAGCCGCTGCAACGGTACGACGATCGCTACGGATTCCTATGATCTGAGGCCACAGAGCGCGTTTAATCTGAGGATCGATGCGGAAGCGATGTTCGAAGCGGCACGTCGTCGAGGCCAATTGCAGAACGCATCGGCAACAGGCTTAAACGTAAGCCCAAGCTGTACTTCAACATTCATCCAGTCGGATCAGTTTGGTGCTAAGGTTTGATTATGCGGCCATTCAGACCAAAGATTAAACAGGAGACAACGGGATTGGCAAACCCGAGAAGCGCCAAAAGATGGAAGCAGTTTTTTCGCTGCCTACGAGAACTTCCAGTTTATATCTCCCGACGGAAAGCACAATGTGAGTGCTCAATATTTTGCCGAACCACCTCGTGGTGATTCCTACCACATTGCAAAGGTAGATGGTCGCCGTTTACCGGGCTATGTTTGGGGAGGCAGTTTTGCTTGGTCGTCTGATTCAAAATATTTTTGCTGTTCTTGGATGCCTGAAAAGTCAGATAACAGAGGCGTGAGGGTTTTAGCTAGGCATACGATTGTCCTCGATATGAATGAGCTAAAATACTTCTTAATGCCAGAATATTTTGCTAACTTCCAAATTCAATGGCCGCAAATTGTAGAAATCAAGTTAGTAGGGCCTGACCCCAGGAATTTTAAGAAACTAGTCTTAAGATCGTTTTGTTTTAGTGGAGCAGAAGAGTGGACTTCCTTTTAAACCACTCATTTGGACAGAAATATGGGGAACAGACTGGACGTTCACAGGTTTGTGCGAAATAGAATTGGGGAACGTCCCGTCTGTCTCCCTATTTTCCTTCTTTTAGCCAATCGAACCTGCTTGCACAACGTCGTAGGCGAAGGAATATTACAGACTCATCCAGAGGAGCAGGGCTTTCTCCTTCTGAATTGCAATTGACGCGATCTCATTCAGAGACACTATTGCCGGGACCACGTCCGAACCTCGCCAACGTGCGTGAGACAACTCCGGACTCTTTACCCATCTCTCTGCGACCGGAAGAAACGAATCCCGCGGCAGTGCTGCGAGTTGCCTGACGAAATGGGTAGGAAGGTCGAACACCCAAGGTCCGTTCCGATCAGGTCCAGAAAATACGACATGGGCTTCCCCTTCCAGGGCACTCGCATCCACTGATGGATCGATCGCTGACCAGAGAGCTGCCAACGTTGAATTGTCCAGGCCCTTCGATTCGAAGCATGCCCAGTCGGACCGCCGGTTTAAACTGGCAGACACGGCTGCAGCTTCTTCGGGCGAAGCAACTACGAAGTCGGTAAGCATGACGAGTTCCTTCGAAAACGCGGTATCGTGATGGACGGCCTCCCCGCCCTCGTTGCAGAGGACAGTGGCCAACTCAATAGTATAAGAGAAGTGATTATCCAAACCCTGCTGAGGTCTCGCGATGTGGGTACGTCGTCGCGGCGAGAAATCGTTTCACATTAGCTTGTCAACACGGTTCACATTCGAACGTTTACGGACGGGCACCCACTGTTCCGGAACCGGAAGGGAGAGCCAGGCCCGAAGGCCGGGCCACACCGCCTTCGGTCTCAAGCTATTCATTTGCTCACGACACTCAGGGCTGTAACGATTCGTTCGCCAGGGTCCGCGAAGACAAACTTCTCTGGGGCCGAGGGTAGATAGAAAGCGGATAAATCGCCGTCAAGGTGAAGGGCTTCTGAGCAATGAAGGTTGCTTGCCATAAGATCCGCCAACTCAAACAGCGTCACCGGTTCGCGGCTCACCACCAAATAGACGAGGCGTCGATCCTTTTGATCAATCCCAATGGCGGTACGAAGAAATGAATACTCGGAGTGAACTGGGATGCTTGCATTGATCTTGCCCACGCTGGCAAGCAGTGGACCCGATTGAGTGGCGGCAACGATATGTGGACTACTATGCCAATCCCTCACCGGCACGATTGAGGCCACGCCCTCATCTGAAATTTGGAATACCGCACTGTCCCATGAAAAATTCCCGTGCGCAGGCGCAGCATCCGTTCCGATGTTCGCGTCGTGCAGTTTCCCTTTAGGCGAAATAAGTAAACCGAGCGGACGATTGTCTGTGCCATATATATCCCGCCATTCGTCATCAGGAGCGGCTGAATTCCCTCGCGCGCCAAACCACTGAACACCTCCGGAAATGTCTCTTTCTTGCCGTTGTTGGAGGTCGTGAAGATAATTTTCTGGCGCCGCAAATCAATTTCGGCCACGGCATATAAGTGCCCCGAGAACGGAACGCAATTCAGAGAAACCGAGCCGGGTAGCAGCGAAACGCAATTCGACCCGCCACCTGCCGCTGCCGAAAATCGACCCTCACGTTTCGCAAAGGCGACTATCGCCGCCACCAGGCACAACCCCACCAATCCCAAAGCAGATTTCTTCATTGCACGTGAGTTTACACTTTGGAAGCATGGGGACAGACGGGACGTTCACCGGTTTGCGTGAATTAGAATTGGTGTTCGTCCCGTCTGGCCCCCTGTTTTGCCAGCATGGAGATCAGCAGACATGTCAACGCAGGCAAAAATCGATCCTCCCCTTCTTCAGGCACGCAGCAACCGGCTGAAGCAACTCTTGGAAGCATATTCCGATAGCGAGCCAGAGGCGGCCCTTTGCCTGAAGCACTTGTCGCCGCTTTTTGCAGATGTGATGGCCAACAAAATCCACGCACCACGCCGAGGTGTGGCTCCATGCGCCTTTTACTTCGTCGAGGGACGCCTCCGACAGCATCCCGAGTTAGAAGAAGCGTTTGCAGATTTTTCGGCTGCCCTCCAAGGGTTGGATGACGCCACGCTTAGAGAAACATCTGGACAGACGGGTGGCTCACGGTCTGTGTGAATTAGAATTGGGGTACGTCACGTCGGTCCCCACATTTATATCTGGCGCCATCAAAGCGTGTACTTGGGTTTCGTTGTCTGTCGCTCCATTGCCTGTTCTACCGTAGATCACAACCATGCAATCGCCCGCATTCACCTTCACCGGAACCGAGAAAATATTCTCGACCTGGCTCTGCAGCGGTGCTTTGCTCGTTGCTCCAGGCGGAGTCCTATCGACCAGCGGCACGCTCGCAAGATGCAGCGCATCGTGGGGGAGCCAGCTCTGTAGAGTCGAAAGCGGTGCTGGATTCGGGAACCCCTGGCTGTTGAGGTTCTCCTCGAATATGCCGCATCCGCCGGGAAGCAGATAGAAATCGTTCGTCGCGCCCCATGATCCTTTCGGAAGCGGCCCCTGTTCTATGGTCCCGTCAAACGTACTGTCGCTGATGTCTCCATAGAGCTCCACCAAATGCCCAGCCGGCAGGTTCATGATCGGAACGGCAAATCCCTCTCCGTCGATCTCCGTCGCATTCTGGCAACCCCCATCCCGGCCAAAACAATATTCGCCTGACAGATCGAGGACGGTGTTCTGGCTTGAGCTTGCCGCTTTGTACGTCAGGTTCAGGTCGGCCGACATTGTGACTCTGCCTTGAACCAGCGCCCCGCCGCCATAGTAGAGACCCACGCATCCAGTCATCGGCAGGGGTTTCGGGAAATTGAGATTCACACTGAGGCTAGAGTCCGACAGCGAAGGATTCTTCACGATGTCGCTCCAGATAAAACCGGCGGCCTGGGTCAGATTGATGTCATCGGCCGGGCAGGTCCCCTGCCAATAGACAATCAGAAACAGCACCTCGCTGAAAGTCGGATCATAATTCTTGAGCGAAAGAGTCCCAGTCAGCGCCAGCGCCTCGACTGGCGAGTTCGCTCCATCGGCTACGTGATACATGCCGAGAAACGTCGGAAAATTCAGCTTCGCCGTAGTTTGCGATTGCAGGATATGCAGAACGGAAGGCTGCAGGGCGCTATCCTGCGCTTGTAGATCGATCGTTCCCAGGCTTGCAACCACGAATAATGCGCAAAAAACTGCGATCCATTGGGCTTTCATCTTTTCCATATTCCTCTGTTTCAGTTTTAAACTAGACACGCTAATGTTCGCCACACTTTGCGTTTAGATCTTTAACCCCTCTGCTTCTGAGAAGTCGCGTCAGCCCCGCGTTCCAGCAAGCTGGAGGGAACTTCCCCTCTGCCCCGATTTTCGTCTTGAAAACGGGGAATGTCCCGTCTGTCCCCGGATTTCCCGAGGATGGGTATCGCCGAACGCATAGTGCATGGAGGTTTAGACTAAAGAGGACTACATGGCGTCGGCTGCATCGTACCCCACTCAAGCTAACACCAGGCTTGAGTGGGCCATCCGTCCGCCGCAAGTAACTTCGCGCGCGGCCTCAAAGGGCAGGTAAAAGATGAAATCACAACAGGATGACATTCTCTCGCGGCTCGACAAGTTGGAATCTGAGAACAAAGTATTCCGCATTTCCGCCGTTTTGCTTGTGTTGTCCATTGTGGCCTTACTTCTTTTGGGAGCCTCACAAGCAGCGCGCCGCACCGTCACAGCGAGCGAGTTTCTTTTGCAGGATGACCAAGGGCACACTCGGGCGAGATTGTCCGTCGATTCTAAAGACGTTGCTTTGGTCTTCTTAGGCGAGTCAGGGCAGAAACAGATGTCACTTAAAGGCAGCAACGACCAACTAGGGCGTGGGCACGCCGCACTCGCGCTTGGAGAAGGAGCGGTATCCGCGCGCTATACCCTTGCTGGCACAGATAAAGAGGACTGGGCGACAATTTCCGACGGCGGCTTGTTTCTTGCCGGAAAGGACACTACGAGAATAGTTCTTTCGGCTAGCGGCCCAACTTCGCCGTCAATAGAGGTCGCGGACTCGCTGGGGTTCGCATCGGAAATCGGCGTCACTAGTACCACCGACTCTCCCACGGGCAAAACGCATAAATCCTCCGCCGCGTCACTTGTTCTGATAGGAAAGGACCAATCGGTACTCTGGACGGCTCCTTAGACATTTGGAAGCCTGGAAAAAAACAGGCCTCTCAGAGCGCGATTATGGCCGAGCGTAAACATAGTCAGCCACAACGCCGCCCTGATAGAGGGCAGCCACCTTCATGCCGATGTCCTGCTTCTTATCAAAACAGAGCAGATGAAAGGTGGGTGTGTTGAGGTTATTGGACCGAGTCTCTTCCTGAACCCGCCGCATCCTTTGGAGCTCTGTCCGTATTTTCCTCAAGAACTGCGCGTCGGATTCCCCGTTCGTCCTTCGCAATTTCAGCTCTATGATGACCCAGAAATTGTTGAACCCGTACCCCTTCGAAGGCAGGTGGAATTCGCCGTTGTCGTCCGTCCTCAGATCGGACGGATCAAGTATCACGATGTCGGACCTATAGCGCAGCGTCTGCGATTGTCCGTACCAGCGCACCTCTGCGTGCAAGTGCGAAGAGAATGAGTTGCTCGATGTTCTCACGGTCGCCTTGAGGCGAGGATGCTGAGAGAGTTCAGAGAACAGATGGCTGCGGATGTCCTCTTCCGTCAGAAACACGTGGGGAAACTTGCGAAACTGCGCGATTAGTGTTCTCTCCGCCGCTTTGGCAATCGCGTCGAATTCATTCATTTAATACGCACCTATGCCCGCCACCGATGATCCTGCCTGAAGGATGATATGCCATAGTTTTCCCTGTCCGGCTCATTTCATCCAGAGAATTTTGATTTCTCCTTCAAGCGGCTTGAATTCCGTGTCCCCGGTCACGAGCTCAGCCTTGTTTTGCTTGGCGAGCGCGGCGGCGAAAGCATCGGCCAGACTCAATTTGAAACGGGCTTTGAAATCGGCGGCAGTGTCGGCCAACGTGCGGGTTGTGGAATGGAAATCAATGGGCAGGCCCTCTAGAACCTTTGCGGCTTTCGCCCA